>DRHF01000361.1 GCA_011049715.1 Desulfobacterales bacterium | reverse complement strand
CCATTGCCATAGACGAGTAGATCAATGCCGGGAGAAACAGCCGTCCTGATTCAAAAAGATCTCCCACTTTGTTGATTCCGGGGACAAAACCCTTTTCCATCAATTCCAAAGGATCCAAACCTTCGTCGATCCCCTGTTTGGCCACCTGAGCTGCCTTTTCAGCATCACCTTTTAAAATAGCTTCCAATGCGTCTTCAAAGAGTTTTTCTGTCATTTTGATGTCCTCTCTTTTAAATTTGCTTCCCGCCCTTCAATTATACCCTAACCCTTTCGTTTGATGCCGTCTTTTTTTTAAAACGCTCTACGCAGTTAATATCAATTCCCAACACCTCCGCGATTCGAAACTTAGCCTCGATACCTTTGGCACACCCCGGGAACGGTGTGATGGCACCGAGTCGAAGATCTTCACGGATTTCTGCCATGATCACAGGATCCGTCAAATCAGAGATGCCTATTTTGAGCTTGTCGGCCACATATGCTTTTGCTTCCTGTATCCTCATGCCACGGGCCATTTGCATCCGGGCCACCAGATCTCCGGCAGCTCTCATCCCGCCAATTCCCGAAGCATGCGCATGCGCAAGCGCCATACCCTGCGGATCACCGACGCCAACCTACAATCCGTCCAGGCGACAGATCTCAACCATCGCCTTGGACGCCCTTGAAACAATGTCTATTGGCGGGTGATTATTCAGCGGCACCGCACCAACGCCCATCCCCATGTTGACATGGATCGGAATTGTCGCCTCTTCACAACATCTCTTCATAAATGTTATTGCCCGGGCAAGATTCCAGGGGCAGGACTTCGACGTCTTGGTGTTGATCACCGGTCCAAAAATGGTCACGCCGGCCTTTTCAGCCAGTTTTACCTGATCGTGCGGATAAAGCCCTGCCAGTCTTACACCATCATATTCCAGTTCACTGTGCATCCCCAATATAAATTCTCCGGACATGCCGAGTTCGATGCAGACATCAGGGCATTTTTCCCTCAATTTTTCCGTGGCGATCAGTGAAGCCAGAAAATCCGCATCCCCCGCAGCACCGACGGTGTCCAAGTTAATGCCATCGGCTCCGGATTCATACATGGCGGAGCCGACATATACGATGTCTTTGACTGAAGCTTCCACGCTTGCTTCGTATGATGCTTGGGCCTCTTCGATTTTTCCCAGGGGCAGCAGTTCGGAAGGATTCGCAAAGGGGCCGTCCGGTTGGGTATACAGACCCAAATTGGGCATCGCCCCGTAAAACAGTGGGATATGCGTCGACAACAACGCCTGTTCGAGGACCGGTTGTTCCATGGTGACGATCGGCTTGATCGGTTTGAAGCTGTAGTCGACATGACACAACTCCATGCTGTCAGCCCCAAAGAGCTTTTCATAGATCTGTAGAGCCTGAACACGGTCAACATTGACCCCCACACGCCTGATCTTCAATGTACCGGCGTCATAGCTGAGCACCACCTCACGGCCGGGTTCAACGCTCACGAATTTGTAGGGCGACCTGAAAACATCGAATAAATATTGGAGTTCCTCCTTGGTCAACACCGGTATTTTGCCGCGATCCGCCGCATCTTCGGTTCCGGCTTCCAGGTCTTTTAACAGATCTGTTTCACTCAGCACAACCGGAGTCCCGTCTCCATTTCGGGTTAAAACTTCTCCCATGTCTCCTCCTGATCGATTCGCTCTAGTTTTGACATTCGCCTAATTATGATGAACTCGTAAAAAGTCATTTGCGAACGACTTTGAGCATTTTGGGATAAAGCGTTTTGATCCGCCGTAGGCGGATCTAAACGCCCCAAAATGGTCATTTAGAGAGCAATATGGTCTTTTTACGAGTTCATCAATTATTGCTCGGAAACCACGGCAAAGCCCTCTTCCATGATGGCGAGCCCCCGCTCCAATTCATCATCTCCAATGACCAGCGGCATCAACACCCGGATCACATTGCCAAAGGTGCCGCACGATAAAAGAACCAGTCCTTTTTCAAAACAGAATTTCAACAATGCCTTGGTTTCATCTGCTGCCGGCGTCTTTTTCTCGCGGTCTTTTACCAGTTCCAGGGCCATCATGGGGCCGATTCCCCTGACATCTCCGATAATCTCAAATTGCGCTTTCCATGCATCAAAACGATCACGCAACTTCTTCCCGAGGATTTCGGCCTTATTTAACAGATTTTCTTCATCAAAGATCTCCATTACGGCCAGACCTGCCCGGCAACAGATGGGATTGCCCCCATAGGTTCCACCGATTCCCCCGGGGTGGACGGAGTCCATAACCTCCTTTTTGCCGACAACAGCGGCTAACGGCATGCCGGCTGCAAAACTCTTGGCCACGATGGTCAGGTCCGGGTCGACTTTCCAATGTTCAATCGCAAACATTTTTCCGGTTCGTCCCATTCCGGACTGGATCTCATCTGCAACAAACAAAATGTCATTGTCCTTGCAAATGCTCGCCAGTTTCGAAAAATATCCTAAAGGTGGTGTTATGAATCCCCCCTCCCCTTGAACAGGCTCTACGATAACCGCAGCGATCGATTCAGGCGCAATATGGGTGATGAAAAAATCTTTAAGATATTCCGCACATGCTACATCACACTGCGGATATTTGCGATCAAAAGGACAACGGTAGCAATAGGCATAGGGCATCCGATGAACATCCGATGCCAGCGGACCAAATCCGAATTTGTACGGTTTGACTTTGCTCGTCAAGGTCATCGTCAGCAGCGTGCGTCCGTGAAATGCGTTTTCAAATGCGATAATCCCGGCCTTTTTAGTGTGATAACGGGCAATCTTTACCGCGTTTTCAACCGCTTCAGCCCCACTGTTTACAAACAGGGTCGATTTGGGGAAATCTCCCGGTGTAACCGCGCCCAATCTCTCGGCAAGGCTGACCGCTGGTTCATAAGGGGTGACCATAAAACAGGTATGGGTCAGCTTCTCTGCCTGATCCTTGATGGCAGCGACCACCGTGGGATGGCTGTGGCCCACATTCATCACACCGATACCACCGACAAAATCGATAAACTCGCGCCCTTCAACATCGTAGAGAAACGCCCCTTTTCCTGAAGCGATGTAGCATTCATAGACGCTGGCGTGGCCGGTGGGGATGGCGCTGTTTCTCGATTCTGTCAAAACCATGTTTGTTGATCTGCTTTCCATATACCTCCTCCTTTTTCAATTTAATACGCACAAACAGACTAACTAAACGCATTCTTCTCAAAACGCCGGACACAATTGATATCGATATCGAGCACCCTGGCGATGTTGAATTTGGCCTCCATGCATTTGGGGGATCCGCCGCGTGGGTGAAGCACACCCAGTTTCAGGTCTTCTCGCACTTCGCTCATCACAATTGGATCGGTCAAATCGGAAATTGAAACATGGAGTTTTTTAGCCACATACGCTTTGGCCTCCTGAAGCTTCATGCCACGGGCAATTTGCATGCGAGCCACCAGATCTCCGGCAGCCCTCATTCCGCCCATTCCCGAGGCAACCGCATGCGTAATGGCCATACCCAGCGGGTCCCCAACCCCCACCTACAACCCGTCCAGGCGGCAAATTTCGACCATCGCTTTCGAGGCTTTTGATGCAACATCGAGGGGCGGATGATCATGTACGGTCATGCCCCCAACACCCATGCCCATATTCACATGAACCGGAATACCGGCAATCTCACAGCATGCCTTCATGAATGTAATGGCCCTGGAGACATTCCAGGGGGTAGACCGGTTGGTATTCGTATTGCAGACCGGGCCAAAGATGCTGACACCTGCTTGTTCTGCCACCTTGACCTGTTCGTGGGGGTATAGCCCGGCCAATCTCACCCCGTTGTATGTCATCTCTCCATGCATCCCGAGGACAAATTCTCCAGCCATTCCCAATTCAATACAAATTTCAGGATATTTCTTCTTGAGAATCTCCGTGGCTTTTAAACCGGCTAAAAAATCAGCATCTCCTGCAGCCCCTACCGTATCGAGAATAACGGCATCGGCTCCGGACTCATACATTGCCCCGGAGACATAGACAATATCTTTTACCGCATCCTCGACAGCCGCTTCATAGGAATGCTGTGCTTCCTCAATCTTTCCCTCGGGCATCAATTCGGAAGGGTTTGGAAACGGACCATCGGGCTGGCTGTATGAACCCAGATTCGGCATGGCCCCATAAAAGACCGCTGCCGTTGTCACCGACAGCACCTGCTCTAGAAGCGGCTGTTCATAAGTGACAATCGGTTTAATCGGCTTGAAACTGTAATCAACGTGGCCCATTTCCAGGGTGTCTGCCCCCATCAGCTTTTCATAAATTTGAAGGCACTGGAGCCGGTCCACATTGACCTGTGCACGCATCATTTTAATCGGTGTGCCGTCGTAGGAAAGCACTACCTCTTTCCCTGGTTCCACACCGATAAACCGGTGCGGCAATATGAAAATTTCAAATAGATGTTGCAATTCTTCCTTTGAAAGGGGGGGCACTTCGCCCCGGTCCGAGGCATCCTTTGTTCCTTCCTCCAACTCTCGCAACAATTCGGCCTCGCTCAATTCGGTCGGTGAACCGTCTCCAAACCGTGTGAATATTTTTCCCATGTGTCCTCCCTCTATCAAGAAACACCCAGTTCAGCTTCCGCATCCTCCACAATTGAACGAATGGTGGTGCTAGCCTCTGGAGAAAGCGGGTCTGGTTCATGTGTTTCAAGGATATGCTTTGCTTTTTCCAATGCTCTTTGGTAAAGGTCTTTACTACCATCGGCCAACCAGTCTTCCCGCGTTCGCCGGTCGATCAGCTCCGGTTGTGACTGGGATCGCATGTGGTTAAACGTGGTCTCATGACTGAGGAAGTCTTTTCCAATGCCGACTTCCCGGATGACATCGACAGCCAGGGTTTCATCGTTAACCGGAATCCCTTGCAGGGTGTGCTTGATCATCCTGGCAAATTCATTGTCCATCACCAGTTGTCCATAATCAATGGTCATGCCCATTTCGATCATACCCAGGCCATAAATCAGGTTGGCCCCTGCCAACGCCGGTAATAAGCCTGTGAGTGTTTTTTCGTGACCGGACTGGGCATCACACACTTTGCTGTCGCCCTACCCGCCCGCAACCCAGCTCGGCAGGAGGTAATAGGTTGCCATCTGTGCCACGGCCGCATTGATCAGCGCGCATTCCGGGCTGCCCACGGTCGCGGAAGCGAATCTCAAATCCATCGCCGTTGTCGAGCTGCCATAAATCACCCCGGCCCCTTTGCATGTGAGTTGACTAAGCACAATCCCACCGAGGATTTCTGCATTATGATCGACCAGGGTGCCTGCCAACGTCACCGGTGACGAACCACCTGCCATGGCCATGGATAGAATGTTTATCGGTACACCGGATTGCGCGGACACCATGATAATTTCACAGCTCTCTTTCACAAGTTGCAATGGGCTGACCGGGCAGGTAACAAAGGATATGATGGGGCGCTCCCTCAGTTTATCCTTGCCCCCTGTGATGGCAGCGGCCATTTCTAAAATCTTTTTAGCCGAATAACCGCCTCCCGGCCCCATAAACCCGTGTTTCGAAGTGTTTGAAAGCCAGGCTTCGGCGTTGTGAAGTTGTACGCTCGCCACCGGCACATCGCTGGCGCCGACCGCCCTTTCATAGACATCCACATCACTGAGATAGTCGCATATTTTTGCAGAATCAGCGACATCCGCCTTTGTTGTTTCTCTATGTTCGCCGGTATACGGGTCTATGATAAAAACCCCTTCTCCGAAATTTGTAAACCCCACGCGATTGCTTTCCATGATGAAATCGTTTTTAGGATTTCTCCCGGCAAGTAAGAGTTTAGAGGGCGCTGAACGCGTTGCATCCTCTACCAAGTATGGCGGAATTTTAACCACTTTGTTCTTTCGATCGACGACCGCACCCCCGCCGTCAAAAACATCGATCGCATCATCATCATCGATCAAAAGCCCCGTATGTTCAAGAACCTCCAAAGTGGCCAGGTGGATTTCATAGAGCTCATCATCAGTAAATACGCTCATGCTCAGGCCACCGCTTTGTTTTTTTCCTGCATGTAAATTACGTTTCAAAGCTACACCTCCTTTTCTAAATTCTATTTTCCCAACCTTCCGACACCTCCCTTTAAACAATCAAACAGTTTTCCCCCTCCTTATTAATATTATTATGAGATAGCAACTGTTATCCGCTTTTTCAAGCAAACGAGTGCACAAGAAAAGTGCTTGACAATGGGTAAACGGGTCATTAGAAATAGTGAGACCGATCGGTCTGTCTGCTTGTTTGAAGTTTCCCGCAGCCCCGATTGAATGGAATCTTTTTTTTGCTTTCACAGGTTTCGGGATGCGAATGATAGTTCGTTCGATAAAGGCCCTTCAATAATGAAGTTGAAAGAAAACATCATCCAGGAGTCATTAAAACTGTTCTCGTTGAAAGGATTTTTAAGCACCTCTATTCAGGATATTATAAAAGCTGCACACACCTCAAAAGGCGGGTTCTATAATCATTTCGCAAGTAAAGAGGATCTGTTTTACCAGGTATTGGATAAAGCCCGCAGCATTTGGCGGGAGCGGAACCTTTCCGGACTGGATGGGGTCGGCGGGCCAATCGAAAAAATTAAAAAACTGATGGAAAATTACAGGGACCGATATCTTAAAGACGCTGAAAATTTTCCGGGTGGCTGTGTTTTTATCACTTTTTCGATCGAACTTGGGGATCAACGCCCCCATTTGGCCCAGGAGGTGCATAAGGGATTTAATGGTGTTAAAGCCATGTTGAACAGGCTTTTGGAGGAAGGGAGAGAAGCCGGTGAGCTGCGAAACGATGTGAATGCAGAGGCCATTACGGAGATTTTGTTTGCCGGCATGCTGGGCGTCTCTGTTATTTACAATGTGAATAGGGAGAAGGATAGTTTGGATCGTTCGATTGACTCGCTGATCGACTATCTTGAAAAATTTAAACCGTGATGTGGATAATAAACAAAATTAAAAGAGGGAGGTCAAAATGATCGATTTCACGTTTACCGAAGAGCAGGAACTGTTTAGAAAAGCGGCCCGCGAATTTGCTGAAACAAAGGTTGCGCCCCATGTGGCTGAAATGGAAAAAACCGGCGAAGTCAGTGACAAAGTTGTCAAGGCCATGGCAGAGGCGGAAATGATGGCCTTGACGATACCGGAAGAATACGACGGCCTGGGCTTGGGTTACACGACTCGCATGATTGCTGTGGAGGAGGTCGCGCGGGTGTCGGTGGCTGCGGCCATGATGCTTCAGGTATTCGCTCTCGGTATCGAGCCGATTCTCAAATTTGGAAATGAAGAACAGAAAAAGAAATATTTACCCGGCTTGGCTAAAGGTGAGCACCTATCGACGACGGCCATAACCGAATCGACCGGCGGTTCCAACCCGGCAGGTGGCCGGACCAACTATAAAAAGGATGGGGATGATTACATTATCAATGGCCGAAAGATTTTTATCACCAACTCCCACATCGCCGATGTCATAACCATTTTGGCCAAAGATGCGGAAAACCCCAAAGTCTTTTCGACCTTTATTGTTGAAAACAAAATGGAGGGATTTAAGGCGACACACAAAGAGCATAAGGTCGGAATGCGCGGTTGCAATACCGGTGAGCTCTCCTTTGAGAACCTGAGAGTTCCTAAAGAACAGTTGTTAAGTGAAGAAGGCAAAGGGATCCGGGTTGCCATGGCAGCCATAGGAGATGCTGGACGGGGTGGTATGGTCGGGATCGCCATAGGGTTACAGGCAGCCTGTCTAGAAGCATCCGTCAAATTCGCCAAAGAGAGAATTCTCTATGGAAAACCGATCTCGGAATTGCAGCTAATCCAAAGCAAGCTGGCAGAGATGAAAATCGACCTCGAAGCCGGCCGTCTTTTGGCATACCGCGGTGCCGCAATGCATGACAAAGGGGTACGATCGAGCAATGAATTTGCAGTGGCCAAATATTTCACCACCGAAATGGCCCAAAAAGCAGCCAAAATGGCGGTGGATATCCATGGCGGGTATGGCTGTATGGAAGAATATGCGGTTACGCGTTTCTTGCGTGATTCTTTTGTATTGGGGCCATCGGCCGGCACTTCCGACATCATGAAAGTGATTATCGCCAGGTGGGTGCTGTCATAAAAAATATCAACTCAAGTTTCGGATTTGATAAATGTTTAAAATAATCGTCTGCATCAAAGCGGTCCCGGACCCTAAAGAAGCATGCAATATCAAAATAGATCCGGGCACAAAGACCCTGATGCGCTGTGACGTTCCGATGGTTTTAAATCCGCTTGATAAAAATGCCCTGGAGACCTCCCTTCAACTTAAAGAAGAACTGAACGCGCATACTGTTGTTCTGAGTATGGGCCCCCCCGAAGCCGGTAACATTGTAAAGGAATGCCTGGCCCTGGGTGCTGATGAGGGCTATTTGCTTTCCGATCAGGCCTTTGGCGGTGCCGATGCATATGCCACGGCCTTTACCCTGGCAGGCGGCATCAGGAAAATCGGCTTGCCGGATGTGATTTTTTGCGGAATGGCCAGCAGCGACGGGGCGACAGAGTGGGTGGGACCGGAGCTTGCCACATTTTTGGATATGCCGGTTGTCACCATGATCAGAGAAATCGTTGAATGCGATGGTCAATGGTGGAAATTAAAAGCCTCTCTGGAAAACGGATACCGTCTGGTCCGGGTCAAACTACCGGCTGTTTTGACGGTTACAAGGGAGATAAACAGACCAGGAACCCTGAGTTTTTCAGGTATTATAAAGGCCAGAAAAAAGCAGATCACCGAGTGGGGGATCGATGAACTCGGTCTGGCCCCGGAATCGGTGGGTCTCAAAGGATCCCCCACGATTGTATCCGATCTCGGCATCAGAGAGAGCAAACGGGAGGTTGAATTCATCAGCGGCACCCGTGGGGAAAAGGTCGACAGGTTGGTTCAAAAATTGGTGGATCAGGGCGTATTATAGGAAAAACAGAGCAAGATGAAGAACAACACGGGTCCGGTTTGGGTAATCGCCGAGCAGATTGACTGCCGAATTCCGAGCATAACGTTTCAACTTCTCGGCCAAGCGCGAAAACTGGCCGACGAATTGAAGACCACAGTCGAAGCTGTGCTTTTGGGAAATAAAATGAAGGACCAACCCCGGCAATTGATAGCCGCCGGCGCCGATAGGGTCTATTTCGGAAACGCCCCGGGGTTTGAGGTGTATCAGTCGGAAATTTATACCAAAGTTATCGTGGACCTCGCCCGGCATCAACACCCGAAAATTATGCTGATCGGTTCCACATCTGTAGGAAGAGAATTGGCTCCCCTGGTGGCGGCCCGCTTGAAAACAGGTCTGACCGCGCACTGCATTGATCTGGTCATCAATGAAAATGGACTCCTGGATGCCAAAATCCCGGCCTATGGTGGTCTCATTTCGATCATCTGCCCGGAAAAACGGCCCCAGATGGCCACAGTGGCCGGTGGCGTCTTTGAAAATCCAGATCCGGATGAAAATCGAACCGGTGAGATTACCGTGCTGGCAGCGCCGGATTTAAATTCCTTCCGGGTCCAAACCCTTGAGACGGTGACAGAGAACCCGAAAGGCGTCCCACTTGAGTCCGCACCGATTGTTGTGGCATGCGGCGCCGGCGGCTATCAATTGCCGGGATTGGTCCTTCATTTTATCTCCCAAAAGCACAGCTTCGACCGTGGTCTTCAATTCGTCGGCCAGTTTCCGCGCCTGACCGAGAAGTTGAAACGTTATGCTGGGAATTCGGCAGTCAATCTGCTCGGCAATCACCCAAACCGGACCCGTGTTGTTCTTCATCTTGTTCTGTTTTTCCTATAAT
>DRHF01000360.1 GCA_011049715.1 Desulfobacterales bacterium | reverse complement strand
TGATATTACAAAAGAAACCAGACCATCGCGTGCCTGTGCACGGTGATTACTTTATGGATACCGGTTCAAACTGATTGCTTCATTGTTTTTCCAAAAAATTTTATTTACCCCACACCAGATGCGGCACCGTGCCCCATTGGGGGTGCGAAACTTGAGATATAACCATTAAAGTTTCGCATTCCCAATCCACCGGAGCGTCGCATCCGGCACGTGGCGAATGTGGATCTTCTTAAAATCAAAGGTACGAAACCTGAGCAAACAGCTCATGTAGTGAAAATGTCCTTATGTTGGATCACAGGGGTAAACTTAAAAAGGTGTTTTGGTATTGAAAAAGGATTTCTATGATTGTTGATTTCCACACCCACATTTTCCCAAAAAAAATGCGTGAAAACCGCGAATTTTATTTTCCTTCTGAATCCGCGTTCAAACTTCTGTACGGTTCGCAAAAAGCAAAACTTGCTGGTTCTAAAGAGCTGGTGAAAGCCATGGATGAGCAAGGGGTGGATAAATCCGTTATCTTCGGATTTCCCTGGAAAACAAGCGATACGTTTAAAAGACACAATGACTACATTATGGATGCTGTGCAAAAATATCATGGACGGCTGATCGGTTTTTGCTGTTTCGATCCGTTCAACAGCGACGCTGTCTCTGAAACCGAGCGGTGTATCGACGGTAGACTTCTCGGGATTGGCGAACTTGCGTTTTATGAGTCCGGCATAAATGAGACCTGCTTGGACAGGCTTGTCCCCCTCATGGCGATCTGTCTGGATAAGGATCTACCGACCATAGTTCACACCAACGAGCCTGTTGGTCATCTTTATCCGGGTAAAACAGAAAATACCCTATCACAAATCTATCGGCTTTTAAAAAGATTCCCAAAAAACAAAATCGTCCTCGCTCATTGGGGCGGCGGTATCTTTTTTTTCAATCTTCTGAAAAGAGAAGTAAAAGAGCGTTTTAAAAATGTATATTTTGACACAGCTGCATCGCCTTTCCTCTATGACTCATCGGTATACCGGGTGGCGCTGCAGATTATCGATCCGAATCGGATCCTCTTTGGGAGTGACTACCCGCTCTTAGAACCGATAAGATATTTTAAGGAACTTGAAAAGACCGATTTGTCCCAGGATGAAATTGAAGGGATTTGCGGCGGAAATGCGATGCGGTTGTTAAATCTGTAAAAAAACAAACCATCGCGTGCCTGTGCACGGAGATTAACATATGGATTCCGGTTCACAACGGCTGTCTCATTGTTTTTCCAAATAATTTTATCCACCCCACCCCAGATGCGGCACCGTGCCCCATGGGGGGTGCAAAACTTAAGTTGTTTAATTTTAACGAAAAATCGGATAAAAAGTTTCCAAAAGGAAATCCGGCAGTTTCCATTTAGAAACTTTGATGCGATGGTAAGCACATCATTCCAGAGGGTCTTTCCCCAACAATAAATTATAACCTGTTGAAAAAACTATTAATATATTTTTTTCCAATCGTCTTTAAAAATACCCATAAGGTTGGCAAGCTTTTTGCATGAACCCTGTAGTAGTATTAAACCTAAATCTTCATCTGTTTTCTCCTTATTAAAACGGTTAATCGGGAAGGCCCGGTTAACCGTTTTTTTTATCAACCAGACATCTCATCCTTAACCATCTCAATATAGATTGAATCAGAATGGTCTGAAATGATCTGTTGAAAAACCTCTCTCTTTTGATCCATATCTCCTTTCGCACCGTAGATTTGGCCCAGGTTAAAAAGCGCCTCGTCCTTCATGGTGGAATCGGATCCGGAAGCAATCATTTTAAAATATTCGATAGCATGCTCATAATCTTTCTTTTTTTGATAAGAATAGGCAAGACCGCTCAAAATAATATTTTTTAAAGATAGCGTATCCCCAAAATATTGCAGGGCTTTCCCATATAGTGTTATGGCTTTGTCAACCTCATCTGCTTTAAAGCACATATTGGCATATATTATTGTTGCAATTTTTCCAGCCCCTGTTTTCGAATACCTTTTTAAAATCTGTTCAAAATCTTTTCCCAAATCGCGGTACGCTTTGGACAAATCATTTTCTTTTAAAATTGTTTCATACCGGGACAGGGTCTGTTCTAGAAGGGTTGCGGCCTTTTTCTCAGCTCGAGTTGAAAAAAACTGCGTTCCTAAAAAGATCAGTATTAATGAAACAATTCCACCGCAGGACCATACCAATTTAACCCTGTGCTCCTTGGTAAACCGTAACAAATTCCCGGTAAACGTCATAAACTCATCGGGTTCTTTTAGCAGTTTTTTCCGTGAAATTTTTTTTGCCATTCTACCTCCAAAATTCTTTATTAACACTGCTGAGATAAAATATATTTAAATTCGCAAAGCGCAACGTATTAAAATATAGATACCGAAGCAATAGAAAAAGTGGCACATCAGGTTTTAATCCGATCTATTGAGTAAAATATTCAAGCTCTTGCAAAGAGGGCCAAACTTGGGTCAATCTTTAAAGTGTTCATTTTTTGAACGACATGGAAAACAGGGCTTTGCCTATTTTTTATATCCATCTTGAATTTTCTGAAAGATGTGCTTATAGTTACCCATATGAAAGAGTATGATGAAAAAATACCAGACCATAAAGAGCTTGAAAAAGAGATCGGTGATTTTTTAGCGAAGAAATTTGGTAACAACGTTAAAATTGCATCCCCAATAACCCTGCCCCAAGAAGTTCCTTTTGAAAAAAACAAAAAGGATTCAAAAAAAAAGAAAAAAATCAATTTCGACTTAAAGCCTGAAGATCTTATTTCCCATCTCGATCGGTATATCGTAAAACAGGATAGCGCCAAAGCCATTTTAGCCACAAAAATATGTACGCACTTCAATCGCATCAAACGCGCTGAATCTACTCAGGATGAAATGAGTGATTTAGTGGGAAACATCAAAAACAATATCCTGATGATGGGCCCGACCGGCGTCGGTAAGACATACATGATCAAACTGATCGCTAAAAAAATCGGGGTGCCCTTTGTTAAGGGAGATGCGACCAAGTTCAGTGAAACCGGTTATGTGGGTGGTGATGTGGAAGATCTGGTACGGGACCTTGTCAGAGATGCCGATGACGACATAGAGTTGGCACAACATGGAATTATATACATCGATGAGATTGATAAAATTGCTTCCAGCAGCCATATCTTCGGTGCTGACGTATCACGAACCGGGGTCCAGCGTGCGCTACTCAAGCCGCTTGAAGAAACAGATGTCGATTTAAAAGTTCCACATGACCCCATTTCAATGATCCAGGAGATTGAGCAGTTTCGAAAAACCGGAAAACGTGAGAAACGCGCTGTCAATACAAAGAATATCCTCTTTATCATGAGTGGGGCCTTCAGTGATCTCTTCCAGATTATAAAGAGGCGGATTTTAGATCAGAACATCGGATTTGGAGCACAGATATCGAGCCTGAAAGAGCAGATTGATCTTCTTAAGCATGTGAAGTCAGAAGATCTGATTGAATTTGGATTTGAATCTGAATTTGTAGGCCGCCTTCCTGTGAAGGCGGTTTTTGATGAGCTGAACAAAGATGACCTTCTGAATATTTTAAAAAATCCGAACAACCCGATAATTCTCGGGAAAAAACTTGATTTTGCGGCCTATGGCATCGAGATCAAATTTGAAGATAAATTGTTAGATATTTTGGCAGTTCGAGCCTTTGAAGAAAATACAGGCGCAAGGGGTCTGGTCAGCGCAGTTGAAAGTACACTCTTATTGTTTGAAAAGAAGTTACCATCCACAGAAGTCACAAAATTTCCGGCAACAGTTATGGTGGTTGAGAATCCTGAGAAGGCTCTTGAGAAGCTCCTTTCTTTAAAGGATCCCCAAAGCACGGACGCGGCCTTTGAGGACCTGTGTAATGAGGAAAAAAGATCGATAAAAGAATATGTAGAAGCAAACAGAAAAACACTCTCTCAAAAATATAATTTAACACTGACAACCGCACGAATTGATATTGTTGCCACTTTCTACTGTAAACACATCATGGATATCGGGAGTGTAATCGATAAAATCAAAAGCTTTTACGATGAAGCGAAAAAGATCGAACTCTATTTTTATAAAAATCATGATATTAACATTGTGCTGGAAGAAGATGCCATCGACTATATTATTGACCAGCTGGTCAGCTCCAATGTAGACATAGAAAATTTTTACAAACAGCTCGCAATGGATTTCGAATACGGCCTTAAGCTCGTCCGTGACAAAACAGGGAAAAGCCGGTTTTTCATCACCAAAAACGCGCTTTTAAGTCCAGAATCTTTTATTAGCACACTCATAAAGAATGAACTGAAAAATCCGTTACAATTAAATAGTTAACGGATCGGCGTTCACCTTCCGAGCCGGTTTAGTAAATTTTATCTGAAACCGTTGAACCATGCCGAAACCGGCGACAAAGACCAATTGAATGAAAGAAAAAACCGATGCTATTCCCTGACTACCGGCCCAGGCGCTTGAGGCAAACTGTGGCTTTCCGCCGTATGATACGGGAAACCACACTTTCCACAGATGACTTGATTCTTCCTCTTTTTGCCATTGACGGGAAAGGGGTAAAAAATCCAATCCTTTCCATGCCGGGGCATTATCAGTTATCCATTGACCATCTTCTTAAAATAGCCAAAAAAGCACATGATCTAAAAATTCCTGCAATCATGCTCTTTGGCATACCCAAAAAGAAAGATTCACTGGCAACGAGCGCCTATGCCGAAGACGGAATTGTTCAAAAAGCGACCAAAGCAGTTAAGGACAACGTGCCTGACCTTGCGGTTATAACCGATGTATGTCTTTGCCAGTACACCGATCACGGTCACTGTGGCGTCGTGGAAGGAAACATCGTCGACAACGATGCCTCCCTTGACCTTCTGGCCAAAACCGCCCTGTCCCATGTAAAAGCAGGTGCTGATATGGTAGCGCCTTCTGATATGATGGACGGTCGGGTTGCTGAAATCCGTGATCTGTTGGATGACAATGGTTTCAGTAATACTCCGATCATGTCCTATGCGGCAAAATATTGCTCGGCCTATTATGGCCCATTTCGTGAGGCCGCTGAATCCGCACCGAAATTCGGGGACCGAAAAACCTATCAGATGGATCCCGCCAATGCACTTGAAGCCATCCGGGAAGCGACCATGGATGTGGAAGAAGGTGCAGACATCATTATGGTAAAGCCTGCACTACCCTATCTTGATATCATCTGTCGAATACGGGATGAAATTGATCTGCCGGTCGCCGCATATAATGTCAGCGGTGAATATGCCATGATTAAGGCTGCAGACAAAATGGGATGGATAGATGGTCAAAAGGTGATGATGGAAACGCTTACTTCGATTAAGCGGGCCGGCGCTAAAATGATCCTGACCTATTTCGCCATTGAAGCTGCAAAGGAAATCATCGAAGCAGGCTGAGTACCTTCATACGGAACAATCCAATGGTCAACCGATATTCAGCCGTCTGTACCAGATCACACCTATTAGAAACCCCATCCTAGTGTCTTGTGTCCATCCATAAATGGCCCTTTTTGCCCTGTTCGGCGTTCTCCGCAGCAAGAAAAGCTTGCATAACCTTTGAAGCGCGTGATAGGCTGTAATCACAGCGAGACGGGTTTTACAGCTAAAAGGAACCCGTGAACAAAGGAGCTGCCATGAAAATTAGTTCCCTGATGATGCCAGACCCGATCACAGTCACAGAAAAATCATCTATCAGTGAGGCTATTGAATTAATGAAGGTGAATTCGATCCGGCATCTCCCCGTGGTATCAGATTTAGACATTCTCAGGGGTTTCGTAACCCTGGCAGATCTGAAGCAGGGTCTGATCCCCTCCATGGTGGCAGATCTAACCCTTTCAGATCTTATGATCAAAGATCCAATTACGATTGATCCTGATAGTGATATAGAGATTGCCGCTCAACTCATTTATAAGCACAAAATTGGCGGAATGCCGGTCGTGAAAAAAGGAATAGTTGTTGGAATCATCACCGGAACCGACATCCTGAGGGCTTTTATCGACATGATGGGTATCCTGACCGCCAGTTCGCGAATTGATGTGGTTGTTGGCGATGAACCGGAGTCTTTCAAAAAAGCGTCCCAGACGATCAATGACAATGGCGGAGATATCATCAATGTGGGTATGACGGCTCAACAGACTAGCAAAAGAATCTATTACTTCCGCCTGTCTCAATGCAAGACAGCGGGGATAAAAAAAGCACTCGAAAGTGAGGGATTCGAGGTGTTAGCGACGATGGACTAGTGCTGGTTAGGTCAAATGTTGAAACGAAATTCGATAATATCCCCGTCCATTACAATATAATTCTTCCCCTCAAGACGCAGAGTCCCTCTTTTTTTTGCCTCCTGATAATTGCCGGCATCCATCAAATCTTCATATGAAAGGACCTCGGCACGAATAAATCCTTTTTTGATGTCCGAGTGAATTGCGCCGGCAGCATCAATCGCTTTTGTACCCGCTTTTATGGTCCATGCCTTTACCTCATCGCTACCCACGGTAAAGAAGGATAGAAGGCCCAAAAGCGTATACGACCGTTTGATAACCCGGGTCATGGCCGAAGCGGGAATGTTAAATTCCTTCAGAAACTCCTTTGCCTCTTCATCCGGCATCTGAGAAAGCTCTTGTTCGAGTTTACCCCTGATCACCATACAATCTTCACTGCTGGTCAGATTCTCAATTTCTGGTAGCTGATCATCTTCATCTTCATTGTTAAACAAAACCAGAATCGGTTTGGCAGATACAAAAGCGTAACCTTTGAGAAGACGTGAAGTGGGAAGCTCGGGAGACTTTCTCAAAGGCATTCCGTTATCCAGAAATTTTTGGCACTCCATCAACAGGTTCAACTCCTCCGGATTTTTCTTTACACCTCGTTTTTTATCAAGCAAAAGTCGTTCCAGTCGTTTTTCAAGCACGACCAGATCAGCAAAAACCAGTTCTTGATCAAGTTGATTAAAATCCCGGGCAGGTGTGGGATCCGGAAGACCAAGTCCACTAAAATTTCGAACCACAAAGATTAAGGCATCATTTTCCCTAATCCGAGGCCAAATTTTCTGATCATAAATGTTCTCCTTTTTATGTCCGAGAACCCCTGGAAGAAAATATTCAACCTGGGCATAAATGGTTTTCCCCCGTGGATATCGGGAGCGAAGTTCATCGACTCGAACATCAGGTACTCGAACCGTGCCGATACGGTTTTGTCCCTTTTGAACGATCTCCTTACCCTGTTGAACCAAAGCTTGAAATATCGTGGATTTTCCTGAACCGGGGAGACCGATAATTCCGACTTTCATAAGAGAGCTTAACGGTTTTGAACCTTTTCCAATTTCGAGCTTATTTTTTCAATCTGGATTTCGAGTGATTTCTGCCGCTTTACCATGCTGAAAAGATAGATGAATAAAATGATCCAGGTGATACTAAAACCAGAAAAAAGGTATAGCGTTCCGGTCATCGATTTGTCCTCCATTCATATTTTGAAGATCTTCCCAAATCCCCTGCGAAGGGGTAAAAATACACTCTATCTTAGGGATCCTGATGAAAATATTTCTTCGTAAACCGCTTTGACATTTTCTGTCTTGATCTTTAGCTTCTCCAATTTGATTCTGTTTTTCAACAGGGAAAGAAAAAAAAGAAAAAAGGCACAAAATGTCAGCAGCAAGGTATATTTCATCGGTTTTGAAATATTGATGCCCTCTGATGTTATAATGACAGGATGTATGGTTCTCCAAAGCCGGATGGCAAAAAAAGTAATCGGTACATTGGCAAAGCCGATGATTCCGAATACGGCTGATAGGTTTGCACGTTGATTCTCTCTCACAACACCCCTTAGCATCAGATAGGCGAGATAGATAAACCAGAGTATCAATGTTGTTGTTAATCGGG
Source organism: Desulfobacterales bacterium (assembly GCA_011049715.1). Classification (GTDB taxonomy): domain Bacteria; phylum Desulfobacterota; class Desulfobacteria; order Desulfobacterales; family UBA2156; genus UBA2156. The sequence goes on along the minus strand of DRHF01000360.1, from coordinate 2,104 downwards.
GGTCCCAGGTCCACCATACATTCCAAACCGGTTTTGCCCAGATGGGGCCGGTGATCAAAACAATGGTACAAAACAGAACGCCTATTTCAGCGGAACAGTAAGCAATTACATCCCATTTTCGATCTTTTTTATAGAGGTAAACAATACTGGCCAAAAAGGTAATGAAAAAAGCGAAAAAAGCCAGAAAAGCAGCGGGGACATGGAGATAGAAAATTTTCTGGACAATCCCCATTGTTTTCTCAATGGGAGCATAGATGAATATGGCGTAAAGCGCCGCAAGCATCAAAAGAAAAGTAACGACTTCAAATGTTATCTCAAAGATTCGTTTTGTCATTTGCATCATTCCTCAATGATAAACGTAAATGTCAAATAAGCTATAAGCAGATAAATCATGTCAAAAGCGATCAAAATCTTTAACGAGGGGTAGACTTCCGCCACTGTTTTTCCAGCCATTATTGTCTCTGTTGCCTTTACAGCAGCAATCAGCATCGGAACGGTTATCGGAAAAACGAGTATGGAAAGTATGGTATCCCTTGACTTCGTCGCCGCAGACATGGCCGAGAAGAGCGTGCCGATAGCCGAAAAACCCAATGTTCCCAAAAAAATTATTAAGCCGAGCGGGAGAAGAAACGGCAGCAGATTGAGATTAAACAGTATGATGAAAATGGACAGTGTAAATATCTCCATGATGGCCGTAAAGATAAATGTCCCGACCATTTTTGCCAGATATATTCCCCAGGGACTCAAAGGACAGAGCAATAGTCCGGGAAGTGTCCCTCTATCCCGCTCGGCACCAAAGGCCCGTCCAAGGCCCATGAGGCCCGAAAAAATAAACACGACCCATAGGATTCCCGGGACGATTGTTTTAAGGTTCATAACTTTTGTGCCAAGTGCAAAGCTAAAGATTATGAGGACCAAAAAAGAAAAAAGGCACATGGAAAGGATCATCTCTTTGGTCCTGAGCTCCGACAGAAGATCTTTCCAAACGATGGCCCATAGTTTTCGAATAAAAATCATAGGGCTACCTGAGAGGGCAGTGGCCTTTTTCCTGTGTACTTAAAATAGATCGGCTTAAAATCATCGATTTTTGTTTCGGATATTTCTTCATGGTAAACCACACGGCCTGATTTCAAAATTGCAACCCGGTTACACAGTTCCAATCCCCTATCCAAATTATGGGATATCATGACGATGGTTTTGCCCTTATCTCGAAACTCAACGAGTATCTGTTTCAGATCTTCTGCGCCGAGCTGATCCAGGCCGGTGTATGGTTCATCCAGAAACAGGACCATCGGATCGTGTATGATGGCACGTGCCAAAGAGAGCCGCTGCTGCATTCCACGGGAAAACGTCTGAACTTGATCATTTGGGAAATCAGCAAGTCCGACCAGCTCCAACAGTTTTTTAATTTTCTCATCCAGCGCCGGCACATTATACATCATCCCATAAAATTTTAAGTTTTCGAAGGCGGATAGGTTAGGGTAAAGAAACGTATGGTGCGAAACAAATCCGATCACTTCGCACAGCGCCTCCCGATCAGACCGGGGATCAAATCCAACGATACAAACCTTTCCTGAACTCGGAAGCATTAAGGAACAGAGGATTTGAATAAATGTCGTTTTTCCCGCGCCATTCGGGCCAAAGAGGGCCAGAAAATCCCCCTCCTTCAACTGAAGATCGATGCCCTTTAAAACCGCTTTAAAACCAAATTCTTTTTTTACCCCTTTGGCTTCGATAATATAATCATATGAAGGCAATTTTCTCATCTACACCCTTGTGGTTTTCTTCATAGTCTGAACAATCCTTCACTCATACTTGGACGCACACTTGGGCATGATCGTGGTGGCGATGAACGTTCCTTCACCCCTGTAAACTCCCTCTATAATTACTTCCCTGCCGGGTTTAAAAGAATCGGGGACAACGCCCCGGTAATCCACATTTAGACTCGCTTTTTCATCTCCCATCTTGAAATACAGCCTTAAATCTTTGGCATCCCATTTTACTGAATCCGAATAAACATTTCCGCCCACCCTTACGACTTCCTCAGGCGACTTTAAGGGTTTGGCTAAAACTTCAGGCACCGTCAGGTAGTAGGTCATTGTAT
>DRHF01000359.1 GCA_011049715.1 Desulfobacterales bacterium | reverse complement strand
TTGAGGTGGATGTAGCGAATCAACTCCAGAAGATAAGAATCTTCTTCGCAGACGACAGATTTATACCGGTTCTGGAAGAGATATCCTGAACGTTTGTGGCGTTTATTGAATGTAACGGCGTATCCGGTCATAAGCAGGCGCATGGTTTTGCTGAGTGGGGTAGGACCAGTGCGTAAGAGGATGTGAAAATGGTTTGGCATTAATGCCCATGCATAACATTGAGTTTGGGTCTCCTCTAAAATAAGGGCAAGTCGCTGTAAAAACGATGTGCGGTCGTCATCGTCTCTGAAGATTTTTCTTCGCTCGATGCCTCGTGCCATGACGTGTTGGAGAAGGCCGGGAGCATCAAGTCTGGGTTGTCTTGCATAGTTTTTAGACAGGATTTACTGGATTATTTGGATCTTCTTTCTTTGTTGGCACGGATTGCGCGGATGACGCGGTTTTTGATTTTGTTTTGTTGTTGTAATAGAAATGCAGGCACCTGAATTTCTATTACGACCAATCCTTCGGAGGCTGATGAGAAAACACAGAGTGGTTTCACGGGGTAAAAATTTCACGGGATAAATCTGCTCTTGACTCTTGTGACGTAAAACAAGGCTGCCAATTGTAATTGAAAGGGTGCACGCACTTGTTCGCGCTTCTTTATTCAACTATCTTCCGCATTGGATCGGGCAATTGGTTTACCAAATGAGGATAAGTCTCTATCAAACGAATAATGTCCGCCAGATCTTTCTGTCGCTTACTCTTGCGTCGTTGCTCGTCTGAATATGCCCAAATCTTGCCCTGCAACACATCCTCGACAATTGCGACTTTCATATCATATCCGAGCACAGAATGAATTACCGCTCTGGAAATGAAATTCTGATATCTATGATCAATCTGGAGTTGAATCCTTAAATCAGATTTGTTGCTGCCAAGATTTATACTATGTGCAAAGCGTTCAATTTTAAAATGGCCTTCAACAGCTTTGCAGGCTGTTTCAAGGTCATTTATAGCTACGACAATATCAAGGTCAAGGCTGACAACGGGCTCTGTATAGGCATTCACTGCAAGACCACCAATTACGCAATAGGAAACATTGGCTGTTGATAGTCCATCGAGGAATATTTGGATAACATCTTCCTTAGCATTAGATACTGCCTTGAAGAATTCCTTTTTGGTCATTTCATCTCCTGTTTGTCAATAGGGGAAGTTGTTGACAAATTGTACAAACTATCTTCAGTAGCGGGAAAGTGCTTGGGGTCAAGTCCATGTGAAATGCGCCCCAGTACCATCTCCCGGAGCTACGGGGTAAACTTAGCGCTTCGTTGACATGCCCCGGTTAAACAAAAGGACAAAACGGTTTATTATAATTGGGGACATCCTATAATCCTTCTGTCAAGCTAAAAATAAAATATTTTTATTATCTTTAATATCAGCTAGTTAGGATTTACCGTATTTTTCGAGCGTACCTCTCCTTATAGTTTTATGACGATTTTTTCGGCGATTCTCCCACAAATGCGAACTCTTCCTCTGATCGTTACGTTTATCCGGTATGCCCTTGAGAGTAATGGCTGTGTAAAAGGGGACGTTGGTGCTTTTGATGCTTTAATTTCCAATCTTTTTGGCGCGGATTACGCGGATTACGCTGTTTTTTATTGTCTTTTGAATCCGGAGAACCGGATTCAAAAGACACACAATCCTACCGGAAAGGAAAAACAGGGGGACAGAGGAATGGGGTCAAACCTTGATCAGCGTATTATATGAAGGGAGAACGTTGGTGCTTTAATTTTCAATCTTTTTGGCACGGATTGCGCGGATGACGCAGATTTTTGTTTTGTAATGCGGGACGTTGTTTCATAATTCCATATCTGCTATCTTTACAGCGACACCCTTTTTATTGTCATACCAGTGAAACAGGTCATCTATTCTGATATTGGTCCAACTATCAATCTTCATCGTCAAAGAAGCCCCCTGCATTTTGTCAAAAAAAGCGGTTTCACCCCAGTACCATCTGCCGGAGCTACAGGGCAGGCGGCACAAGAGAATATTTTTTCCGCTTTCCACAATTCTGCTCACCGACGAGGGACTCAATGACAGGGCTTCTGGAAAAAAGAGAGGGACGTTGTTTCCTTGTTGCGTTTAAATGGCCCAACTCATAGTTCATGGTTTTGGCTAAGGGTTGCGTGTGATAGATCAAAATGTCTTAACCATATGTACCATCCAAAGTTTTTGGCACCCCGTAATTTGCGGGACGATGGTGAAATATTGACAATTGAAGTCTGTGATTTCTGTTACCGATCTGAAAGCATACCGGTTTGGTGCCCTGAGGAGAGAAAGCCGGAGGGATCGGCTATAAATTTCTCAAATGGTTATATGCTTAAAGAGCTCCGCCCCTTGGTTTACAGAATGGAAATGATATATAACCAACTGTTTTAATTATATTTATTGTAAAAAAATGCTTGGCCTATAATAATGGAATGCCCACCAAGCAAATTGGCAAAAGTAATGATGTGTATATATATTAATATCAGATAGTTAATCTTAGTCAACCCCATTTTATTTCGTAATTAATACGGATGTGAAATACCCATTTTTCTGTTTGGGGCCTTGATTAATATGATTTCAATCGTTCAAAATGTCTTCTATGTTTTGAATTAACTCATCTTTGTCCACCGGCTTTGCCATATAACCATCGGCACCTGCTTTCATGATTCGATCTCTGTTCTCAGGGGTATCAAAGCCGGTGAGGGCCATTATTTTTATATGGGAAGTGTCTGAATTTTTCTTTATTCGCCTGCATACCTCAAAACCATCCATACCGGGCATGTACAGATCCAGGATCATTAGGTCCGGCTTAAACTGCTCGACCTTTGCCCCTGCCTCAAAGCCGTCAAAGGCTTTTTCGGTCCGATATCCATTGGATGACAGCATTTGACTCAGTACTTCCACTATCTGTTTATCATCATCGACGATCAGGATCCTTTTTTCCTGTGAAAGGTCTGCAACCAGAAGGTGCTTCATCTTTTCCCGAATAAAAGACTCCAAATCCTTTTTCCGGATTTTATATACACCCCTGGGGGTGCGAAAAGCTTTAAGCTCCCCATACTTGACCCATCGCCACATGGTCGTGCGACTGACGGAACAGATTTTTGCGGCTTCGGGAGCTGTATAGAAATGATTACCCATGGAAAGAAAATGACCTCTTTAGTAAATAAAATATGGAAGAGTGTAACGCAAGTGCTAATGGGGGACGTTGTTTTATAATTCTATATCTGCTATCTTTACAGCAACGTCTTTCTTATTGTTATACCAGTGAAACAGGTCATCAATCCCGGCATTGACCAAACTATCAATCTTCATCCTCTAAGGAGCTCCGTTGCGCTTTTTCAGAAAAAGTGGTTTCACCCCAGTACCATCTGCCGTAAAGGGGTCAAGACTGCTCTTGACTCAAAAAAGAAGGGGATGGCCTTAAGTAATTCAAATCAAAGTTTTTGGCACGGATTACACGGATTACACTGTTTTTTTTGTTGTAATAGAAATGCAGGCATCTGAATTTCTATTACGAACAATCCTTCGGAGG
>DRHF01000358.1 GCA_011049715.1 Desulfobacterales bacterium | reverse complement strand
TAGCGGTCATAACTTTCAAACCGGCCATGGATGCGCCAAGGCAGAATCCAATGGAAGCAATTTCATCCTCCCCTTGCATGCACACCCCACCCATCGGGGGCAACAATTTAAGCATGGTGTTGTAGATCGTTGTTGCCGGTGTAATTGGGTATCCCGCGAAGAATTTGCACCCCGCTGAGATAGCCCCCCAACCGATCGCCTCGTTTCCTTCCATCAGACTCAACGCCATAAAATCCTCCGTCAAATAGTTAAAAAAGGTACAACTGCGTTTTTTTGGGTGTATTTAAGAAAAGAAAAATTCTTTAGAAAGGCATCTGATCAAGAAGGCCAGACCTAAAGGGTACCTTTCCTATCGAAAAAAGACAGAAACGATATTCACAATCTAAGTTTGGTCCAAAACATCACAGTGTTTTAAGAATGTAAAGAATACAATTAGTTTGAAATTTCGCCCGGTTCGATTTTATATTTTTTTTCCAATCAACATCAGATAGTTATCCCCATATGGAATTTTAACAAAGCTGGGTTACGATGCAGAGGCTGTTTCAAGTGGTGAGGAAGCGATTGAATATTTGAAAGAACAATTTGTGGATTTGGTTGTCCCTGATATGATCATGCCCAAAGGGATAAACGGCCGTGAGACATACGAGAGGATAATAGAGATCCATCCGGGTCAAAAGGCGATCATTGACAGCGGATTTTCTGAAGCAGCGGATGACACTGTCCATGTAATCGCCACCAAACACAAGACTGTCAAATTTCATACCTTTTAATCGCGTAACCTGCGGCCGCAGGTCAAAATCACCGGTCGTATAGGTCACATAGTTGCTTTCGTTCACGATCTGAAGGCCCCGTTCTTGCTCACTCCCGGCAGGACCATGGTTCCCAATGCCCGGCTGACGGCGTCTTTGGCATCATGGACAATGGCCACAGTCTTGATCTTATGGATTTTCATCCATTTTTTGATGGTCGGAAACGCCAGTCTGAGTTCATCAATTTTATTGCGAAAAGCGTACGGCCACTTGGCGGCCACCACCGGCATTCCGCTTTTTATCCAATGATAGCGGCGGTCCTTCGATTGAAATGCGCGGCATGCTAAACCTCTAAAATATCATAAAAATGGGTTTCGACCAGCAGGCATCCCTCTTCACTGCTAAAGGGGCCATGCGGGGTGTGCGGCGGTCGACAGGCATATGTGTAAGGCTGAAAAGTCTCTCCCCCGACCGTCAAGGTTCCTGAAACCAGAAATACCTCTTCCCAGTAATCGTGTTCAAATGGTTTTGTGGTGAAGGCACCCGGTTGAAAACGCAGCAGGCGTGTTCGGGACCCCTTTTTGTTATCCTCGTCCAGCGATCCGGCCAGAATCTTCTGCTCGACACCATCCGGATATCCGGCCGGGGTTTCCCAGTCGGATGAAAGGTCCAATGTGAAAAATTCCAAATGTTCTTTGATCATTGTCAACCCTTTCTGCCTTTCTGTTTGCGTTTAAAATTTTATTTGATTTAATTTAGGACCCGGTCATCCAGGGCGCTGAAATCCTGCCGGACTGAATCAACAAGCCCCGGATCGATTTCAGCAGAAACCAGTTCCTCGTGTTCCCCACCCTCGGCAACCACCTGCCCCAGTGGATCAACGATCATACTGTGTCCGGCGTATTGCTTGCCTCCGTTGGTACCGGCAGAATTACAGGAGATGAGGAAAGCAAGGTTTTCGTGCGCCCGGGCCCGGTTAAAGAGTTTCCAGGCCTCCAAACGGACATACGGCCAGGCCGAAGCAATTAAAAAGAACCTGGCACCTTGATCCACCATACGGCGAAAGAGCTCGGGAAAGCGTAAGTCATAGCAAGTTGAAAACCCGCAGCCCCCCCAGGGCGTGTCGGTCACCACGACTTCCTGACCTGGAGTCAGGATCTGGGTCTCGTCAGATTGATAGCCAAACAGGTGGATTTTGCGATAACAGGCAACAATTTCCCCCTGGGGATTGATAAAGACACTGGTGTTATAAAAATGCTGGCCCTGGTTTTCAACCAGGCTACCCATCAAAATATGAGCTTTGTGGACTCGGGCTTTTTGTTTGAAAGCTGTTACCGTTGGACCATCTAATGATTCGCTATCGCTGCGGTATCTGTCGAATGAAAAAAAACCACAGGGCCAAATTTCAGGAAGCAGAATAAGGTCACTTTCAGAGGCCTGGTCTACCAAACTGAGGGCATGCTCAACCGTTTCATCTTTCGGCCTATCTTTCATTCCCAGTTGAATGCTCGTGATTCTCATTTTTCACCTCTCTTGAACTCAATGAATTACGTCTCAAATGCTCAATTTTTTAGGTTTGTTTTTCTATAAATTTTCGAGCAAGGACTTTTCAGTCGCATCAAGGTGGTATTTAATCGCCCTAACCGCCTCCATTTTGTCCTTTTGGTGAAGTGCCTCAAGAATATCTTGATGTTCCTGAATGACCTCCTCGGCTCTGCCGGGACTTGCCAGCGCTTTTTGGCCTAATATGGAAATAAAATCCCTGATATTTCCCATAATCGATACCAGCAAACTATTCTCATAACGACGTATCAGATTCATATGAAAAGACTTATCAGCTTCCAGAAAGTTGTAAGATCCTGACTTTTTGTGGCCATTGATCATCTGCTCTAAGCTCTCATCAAGCGGCTTTAAATCCTCCTCAGTGACTTCATCAACCAACTGCTCGATGACATAGGCTTCGATCATTTTGCGCGTCTCGAAGAAATCTTGAATTTCTTTTTCGGAAAATTCCTTTATTTTAAAGCCGCGCCCGCGTAAAGAAACAAAAAAACCCTCGGCTGTCAGTTGCAAAAGCGCCTCTCGAATGGGGGTACGCGACACACCTAAAATCTCAGCAAAGTGGTTTGCGGAATAGACTTCATCAAATTCCAGTTGGCTGCTGATTAGAAGAGTTTTGATTCTTTTATAGGCTTGATTTTGTAACGTCCCCGGCTGCTCTAATTTAATTAAGTTGTCCATTTTATGTAGAATATGGTTTGCAGTGTTTAGGCCAAGATCGGCTTCCATCCAAGTACACTTTTACAGCATGTTGCATACTACATACAATATTTCATGTCAAATGATTTTGCCAATCCCCATCGAATTTAGCGTATTGATCCTGGCTGCGATTTTTGCGGTTCAAAAAAGAGGCTCACAATTTAAAAATATTTCTTGACATCCCCCATCGATATCTGTATGCGATATTTAATATATTAAATACTCCATTAAGCGAAGCGATCACCCGGCTCGGGTCGTTTTTTATCAAATTTTTTCAGAAAGGAAATACGGAATGGAGCAAATCATACCTATTTCTCGTGCTAAGTCACTGAAAGAACAGGCATATGATAAGCTCAAAGAACTGATCATCACCGGCGCACTCGAGCCGGGTGAGCTGCATAACGAGAAGCGACTGGCCGAGGCCCTGGGGGTTTCTCGCACACCGGTAAGAGAAGCCCTATTAGAACTAAGCCAGGAAGGCATGGTAGCCTTTGTTTCGGGAAAAGGCGTTGAAATTAGCAAGTTTACGACACAGCAGGTTCGAGAAGTCTTTGAAATTCGTAGAATTATAGAAGGTTATATCATAAAAAAAATAGCCACCCGGCTCACTGACGCGGACATAAAAGAGATCGAAAGAAACATCAGCAACCAGGAAAAGATGTTGCGTAAGACTGAGAGGCCGGCGTTCATCGAATACGATAAGCAATTTCACCTTTATTCTGTAACTTTACTTTTTTGTTTGTCATTCCTCAACCGGTTATTGTCTTTAACGGCCTTATTGAAAAAAAAAGGAGGGTATGAACGATGAAGAGAAGAGAATTTCTTAAGTATTCAGTCGTTGCGGGCACGGGGGCGCTCGTAGGGGCCTCAAGTTTCCCATTCGTTTCTTTGGGGGCTTCGAAAAAACCGATTAAAATTGGACTTTCGACTCCTCTCAGCGGCGTTCTGACCGATTATGGCGTCCGCCTCGAAAAAGGAGCGAGACTCGCTGTCGAAGCGATCAACGAACAGGGCGGAATTCTGGGGCGAAAGATCGATTTAATCGTCGAAGACGATAAGACGGACCCGGCGGCGGCTTCATTGAAAGCGAAGAAACTGGTCTTCAAGGATAAGGTCGATTTCTTGATGGGAACCATTGCCAGCAGCACAACACTGGCTGTGATCAACGCGATCAAAGGGACCAAGGTTCCTTTTTTCTGGGTGGTTGAAGGAGAAGACAAAAATTGCATAGGAGGGCGAAAGGACAAGACCCGAAAATATGTGTTTGGAATCGGACCGACTCCGGAACAAAAATTCGAAAAATTTACCCCTTACATGGTTAAAAATTTTGGTAAAACTGTCTACTTTGTGGGGTCCGACTATGTGTTCCCTCATTTTGTAATCAACAGTGGGAAGGAATCTCTGAAAAAACATGGAGGATCCACTATTGGGGAAGAGTATGGACCCCTTGGAACCACCGAGTGGTCCTCTGTTATTACTAAAATTGAAAAGGCCAAGCCGGAAATACTCTTTTCCGTGGTGGTGGGAAATGACGGAATTGCCTTCGTGAAACAGGTCATGAATTTCGGCCTCAAGGAAAAGATGGTGATAACCGGATTTCCATCATTTTCCCCTGCGACCTATTCCGGAGTGGCTGATTACTCGGAAGGGATCTATCTGCCCACATGTTACAGCGAATTGTTAGATAATCCCGTGAATAAAGAGTTTGTCAAACGATATAAGGAAAAGTATAACCCGAAATGGCCCATTGCCGAAATAGCCAATGCAGGCTATGCCACAGTCCACTTTATCAAGGCAGGTGCGGAAAATGCGGGGACCACCGATCCGGATAAGTTCGTGAAGGCTGTAGAAGGATTGCGCCTCATGGCACCCCAGGGAGAAATGCGAATCAACCCTGAGAACCACCTTGCCGATCAACACATTTATCTCTGTAAAATCCAAAACAGGCAGTACAACGTCGTTCAGGATTTTGGCATGATTGTCCACCCGGATCATTCTGGATGTTCAGGGTAAGAAGATTTAACCGAAAAGAGGATGCTTGCAGTCAAGAGAGGCATCCTTTTTTCTTTTGAGTCTTTCTTGCCCCTGAGACCTGACCAACCATCATGGCCGGGGGCAGCGTGAACGGCCCGGGATATCTTCTATCGCTTCGAATCAAAAGAATTTTTAAGTCAATGGATTGGATTTTTTTCTTCAAACAAACCCTTAACAGTTTTTCCCTGGTACTCTTCCTTATTCTCATCGCCCTAGGTTTAACAATCATCTTCGGCATCATGAGAGTCATCAACATGGCCCATGGTGAACTGATGATGGTGGGTGCCTACACGGTGTATGCTGCAACTGCCGCGGGATACAGTTTTTTTGTCGGTTTTATTCTGGCCCCTTTCGTCGCAGGAGCAATCGGCATCATCATGGAGAGATCCGTCATAAGATTCCTCTATAAAAGGAACGACCTGAGCACGCTGCTGGCCACCTGGGGCTTTAGTATGATTCTTCAACAGGTGACCAAGTTGGTTTTTGGCCCCCAGCCCCGGCCTATCCTGAGTCCCTTTCCCGGCAGCGTTCATTTCCTCGGGGGTACCTACCCCACCTACCGTATTTTCAGCATGTTTCTCTGCCTGGCAATCATTATCGGTGTGCTCCTCTTATTTTTCAAAACCAATTACGGAACCAGGGCGAGAGCCACAATTCAAAATACGGAAATGGCGGATGTGCTCGGCATCAACACAAAAAGAATGTTTCTATTCGCCTTTGGTTTTGGTTCGGCCCTCGCTGGGGTGAGCGGTGCACTCCTGGCTCCCCTCATTGGCGTCATCCCGACGATGGGCCTGGATTTTATCGCCAGGGCATTTTTTATTGTTGTTGTGGGCGGCATGGGCAACGTACTGGGCGTTCTGGGGAGCGGACTTTTGCTGGGTGAAACAGAGAGTATCATCACCACCATATTCAATGGAACCACAGCACAAATCGTTGTGCTTGTTGTGGTTATTATCTTAATGCTCATCAAACCGAGAGGATTATTTTCAAAGTAAGACGGCTATGAGCCAAGTGAACACACAGAAAATATCCCTTGCAATGTTAGGAAAGATATCGAAGGACAAATATTTTTTTGTCGTTCTGTTTTTTGGATTTGTCCTTTACCCTCTTTTCGCGAACATCTATTTGATCGACATGGTATCCACAGCGCTCATACTGGGGATTTTTGCCTTGAGTCTGGATTTAATATGGGGTTACTCGGGGATATTAAACCTCGGACATGCAGCCTTTTTCGGGCTCGGGGCCTATTCTTTTGTACTGACAATGAAACAGGTGGACGCCTTTAATCCCATATACTTGGCTCTATTCGTGGCTGTTTTTTTACCCAAGCTTTTAGCCTTGACCATCGGTTTTATAACTTTTTTGTCCGGGACAACCGAGATCTACTTCGCCATCATCACCTTATCCGTGTCATTGCTCCTGGAGAAAATTGCACTTGTTTGGTACAATTTTACAGGTGGGTCAAACGGGATCATTAATATACCCGTTCTTACATTCAATATCCCGAAGGTTGTGTCTTTCTCTTTGGATAGCTCCATAAAATACTATTATTTCGTTATTGTCGTGTCACTCATCCTTTTCATTTTATGCAAGAGAATAGTGGGTTCACCCTTCGGAAAGGTTTGTATCGCGATAAAGGAAAACGAGCAAAGAACCAAGGTCTTGGGATACAATACGGCCAAATACAGAATCCTTATTTATTGCATTTCAGGCGGGATCGCGGGATTGGCTGGCGCCATGTTCGGCTCCCTGAAAGGTATCGTCTATCCCGGGCTTTTTGGTTTGCTTATGTCTGCCCAGGTCCTGATTTGGGTGGCCGTAGGAGGCAGGAGGACCCTTTTCGGTGCCTTTTGGGGCGCGGTGATTATTAACATCCTGGAAGCGTACCTGAGTGATGTCTCCATTATGGCCTATCTTATCGCTTTGGGACTTGTTTTTATTTTGGTGGTACTCTTGCTGCCTCAGGGCTTTGCGGGGCTCTTCCAAAAGAGATTGAGTGTTGAGAAATAGGGGGGAAATTGGCGCCGACTGAAAACCCTTCTTTTATCCTTGAGACCCGGAATCTGATTAAGCATTTCGGCGGGCTCACTGTGGCCAATGGAATCAATTTTTCCATGCCCGTTGGTGAACTGCGCTGTTTGATAGGCCCCAACGGGGCGGGGAAGACAACTTTTTTTAATTTATTAACCGGGGTCATACGTCCTTCCAAAGGGAATATTTTTTTTCGGGGAAAAAATATAACCAACATCCCGAGTCATAAGATCGCCCGCTTGGGAATTGCCCGCGCTTACCAGGTCCCGAATATTTATGAAGGTCAGACCGTCTTTGAAAATATTAGAATAGCGTTTCAGCAGAAATATGAAATATTCAACCCTTTCGCCTCCTCCCGAAGATTGGATGGTATAAACGATAAGGTTGAGGAGATTTTAAACAGGTTCTCTCTTTATTCCAAGAGGGATATCCATGCCGCAAAACTCGCACACGGAGAAAAAAAGAGACTTGAATTGGGGATCACACTGGCTTGCGAGCCAAAGTTGTTACTTCTGGATGAGCCCTCTGCGGGTTTGACAACGGCCGAAACCGAAGAGATTATTCCTGTTATTAATGATATATCATCTCAAAAGGTTTCCATCCTGGTCATTGAGCACGACATGAAATTGGTCAAACAAATTGCATTCTCTATCACCGTCCTGCATCATGGAGATATACTTTTTGAAGGCAGTCCTGAAGAGATTGAGGCCAACGAGGATGTGAGAAAGGTCTATTTAGGGGGAGACCAGGATTGGTACTAAAGGTGGATAACATACATGCCTACTACGGTGTAAGCCATATCCTGCATGGTGTAACGATACAGATAAAACGCGGGGAAATTGTCGGGTTGATTGGCAATAATGGAGTTGGGAAAACAACTCTTTTGAAAAGTATTATGGGATTGACACGGGTACGTTCCGGCCATATCAATTTCCAGGATCAGGACCTCTTGCACCTCCCTCCCTTTAAAATATCGAGGTTAGGTATAAGCCTGATTCCGGAAAACAGGGATATTTTCCCGGACCTGACCGTATATGAAAATCTTTTACTCGGGATGACGAATTCTAGAAGGAAGAGGAAGGTCATTGGCGATAAGATACATGACTATTTCCCTATTCTGAAAGCGAGATTAAACCAAAAAGGCGGAACCCTGAGCGGCGGTGAGCAGCAAATGCTGGCGATTGCCCGTGGATTGGTGGGCGAACCGGAGTTGATCTTGGTCGATGAATTTTCAGAAGGGTTGCAGCCACTGGTCATTCGGAACATCGTTGGCATCCTTAGGGAAGTTCAAAAAGAGGGAAAGACCATTCTCATGGTTGAGCAGGATGCCAGGCTGGCGTTACATCTTTCTGAAAGAATTTACATCATGGAAAAGGGTGAGATCTCTTATCATGGCCTTCCCGAGGAATTGTTATCAAATGCGAAAATTTTAAAAGACCATCTGGCTATATGATCGTGAGATGAGAACGGGTGAGCCCCTCTTTTTTATTGGAAAAAATGAAGTGTGTTCCATGGCCTGTTAATTTTGTCTTGAAAGGAAATAGGGAGTCGATGGTATGCAAGGATAACCTTATGTAACAAAAAAGGAGGAAGAATCATGGCTAAAAAAACAAATATAGGGGAGAGGGCGAAGGTGGCCAATTATACGCCTCCACCCTTTAAATTCAATCCTGATCTGAATGGTGAACGGGATATCACGCCCCTGCTGATGGACCCTGAAACGACAGCCCTCATTGTAATAGATGTACAGAATCTATTCACTGACCCGAAAGCCCCCCTTGGAGCCCCGGACGGCCCGAAGATTATACCGCATATAAACAAACTGGTCGCTTCTTGCAGGAGGCACAAAATTCCGATCATTTGGGTGCAGGAGACAAACCGTAAGGATGGAAGTGACCTGGGAATGATGGGCAAGTATTGGGTTGGCTTCAGCCCACCGGAACCGTGGTTGGAAGCGGGCACACACCTGTGGGAGTTGTACCCTGAGCTGGATAACCAGCCGGACGACATATATGTCACGAAAACAAAATACAATGCTTTCTGGGGAAGTGATCTCGAGGCGGTTCTTAGAGGCCTTGATGTGGAATCTATCATATTCACGGGCATATGCACGGACGTCTGTGTTGGAACAACGTTGATCGATGCCTTCCACAGAGATTTCAATCCGATTATGGCCCATGACGCCACGACAACATTCACACCCTTTAAGCAGGAGTGGTTGACGAGGACCGAGTTGCTCTGGGGACGTATTTTAACCACAGACGAGGTGATAGCCGAATTGGATGCGATGGCACCATAGGCCGAATAATTTTTCTGACGAGCCATCATTATTGGCGTTTGTAAGTCTTGGAGGGAGCGTAATAAGGTCTTTTCGGTTCAAGGTTAGCAATAGCTCTCTACATGCCATATCCTTTAGGTGGCCATTAGGCTGTCGCCAATTCCATTCTCGACAAAGGATTTTTGAGATTCGCTTACGTCCCTTATCCCAATGTCTGTCAACCGTAGCTTGAATCTGATCAAGATCTGCTCTATGAATGGTTCTTTTTCTGATGGTAATGGGGAGCATGACCATCGTATATCAAAACAAAAGCGGGGACGTCAGCAAAAAATGAAAAAAAATTGGCAGAGGGAAAATTGGCCAATTTGTGGGTTGAAATGAAAAATCGTGGGTTGAAAAGCGCTGGAATTTTAGCCCGTTGGACTTATTGAATTACCTCAAATTTTTTCAGAAAGGAAATACGGAATGGAGCAAATCATACCTATTTCTCGTGCTAAGTCACTGAAAGAACAGGCATATGACAAGCTCAAAGAACTGATCATCACCGGCGCCCTCGAACCGGGCGAGCTGCATAACGAGAAGCGACTGGCCGAGGCCCTGGGGGTTTCTCGCACACCGGTAAGAGAAGCCCTATTAGAACTAAGCCAGGAAGGCATGGTAGCCTTTGTTTCGGGAAAAGGCGTTGAAATATGCAAGTTTACGACAAAGCAGGTTCGAGAAGTCTTTGAAATTCGTAGAATTATCGAAGGTTATATCATAAAAAAAATAGCCTCCCGGCTCACAGACGCGGACATAAAGGAGATCGATAGAAACATCAGCAACCAGGAAAAGATGTTGCGTAAGACTGAAAGGCCGGCGTTCATCGAATACGATAAGCAATTTCACCTTTATCTGGCTTCCAGGATTGGAAACCAGCAAATCGAATCGATCCTTGACAACCTGAGAGATCAGATGCACCTCATGGGCATCAGAGCCATCGAAGATGACTCCCGGATGAAACAGGTCATTGACGAGCATCGCGCTATTTTTTCCGGTCTTAAAGAAGGAAATCCTCAAAAGGCCTTTACCGCCTTGATAAACCATCTTGAAAACACCGAGAAGATTATATCCGCTAAAATTGAAACCCAGGAAAAAAATAAATAAGGCGAAATCAAATGAAGCCCCATAAAATGGACGAGACCTTTCAAATGATGGATTCTAAAGGATTTTTTCGTTTGGAGATTCCTGAAAAATTGAATATGGCCCGGCTCGTAGTTGACTTTTGGGCACAACATGGCCGTGGACAGGATGTTGCTGTCTATTACAAAGATCAGCAAATCACCTACCAGGATCTAAAAGATATGACCGATCGTTTTGCCAACGCCATGCATCGACTCGGCCTATCCAAAGGTGATACGTATCTCATCCGGACCCCCAACCAGCCTGAATACATGATTTCTTTTCTTGGCGGGCAGAAAATCGGGGCCGTCCCCATCCCTACCAGCACCATGCTGCGAGAATATGAACTGGAGCATATTATCAACAATAGCGAGGCCGTGGCCGTAATCACGACCAGCAGCTATAGCGAGGCCATAGAAAACATCCGCCCCAAGTGTGAAACTCTCAAGTACGTCATTGTCATCGGTGATACGCAAGGCGATCAGATTTCTTATGCCGATCTCCTGAAAGAGGCCGCCGGATCCCTTCCGTTTGTGGAAACCCATAAATTTGATCCCTCATTTTTCCTGTATACATCCGGTACCACCGGAGCGCCCAAAGGGGTCGTCCACGGCCATCGGTTTATCATCGGCGCCGGAGACCCCATCGGCAAGTTCACCATGGGATTGGAAAAAGGCGATATCTGCGGCGGACCGACCGCCCTGACCTGGATGTATGCCCTGGGACACAACTTTTTATTCGCTTTCCGATGGGGGGTTGCCACCGCCATTTATGCGGATGAGCGCTTTAATTCGGCAAGGGCTTATGAATACATCGAAAAATACAAAATCACCATATTTGCAGGCACCCCGACGATCTATCGAATGATGCTGGCTGTCAAGGATGCCGAGAAAAAATACGATACCCGTTCCTTAAAATACTGCCTCAGTTCAGGAGAGCCCCTGCTGGCAGAAACATGGCGGGAATGGATGCGACGATTCGGCGTTAAAATCATTGACAGCATGGGACAAACCGAAGCCCACGAATTCTGCACCGCTCAGACCCATTTAAATGTGAAAATCGGGTCCATGGGAAAGCCCCTCCCGGGAATTGAAGTCGCTATTGTAAATGATAAGGGCGATCGGCTGCCGCCGGGTGAAATGGGCCATCTCGCCATTCATAGAGATCATCCGGGTCTCTTTACGGAATATTTTAAAATGCCCAAGCAAATGCAAGAAATTTCTCTACCCAATAATTGGTATGACACCAAAGACCTGGCCCATATGGATGAAGATGGCTATTTCTGGTACGGAGCCAGATCCGACGATATCATGACCTGTCATGGGTACCGCATCTCACCGGCTGATGTCGAAACAGCTCTGCAGGAACACGAGGCAGTGCTGGAGTCAGGGGTGGCTGGTGTCATGCATCCGGAAATGGGTGAAAAAGTTAAGGCCTGGGTTGTGCTGCATGACGGTTTTAATGCCACACCGGAATTGGCTAAAGAACTTCAGAATCATGTCAAAGCCACCATAGCACCCTATAAATATCCCAGAGAAATCGAGTTTCTGGAAGAACTGCCCAAAACATCCTCCGGGAAAATTCTCAGAAGGGAGCTTCGAAGATGGCATAAGGAAAAAAAGCAGAAAAAGGAGAACCGTTTGCCATGATATTTCAATTCGTCGTTGAAGAAAAGGCCGGAAAAAAAGAAATTGCTTATGAAATCAAAGGCGCAGTCCTATGTGGCTATACCGGACGCAATCAAGCAGCTGTTCGCAAACATATTGAAGAGTTAGCCAGGGAAGGCGTTGAACCACCGCCTTCAGTTCCCACCCTCTATCCCAAACCGCCCTGGGGCTTGACCTTTGAAGATGCGATCCAGGTAGAAGGCCGGGAAACTTCCGGAGAGGTTGAATTTTTCATGCTTGTCGATGAAAGCAGCATCTACGTCGGCGTTGCAAGTGACCATACGGATCGGGAGCTGGAAAGGATCGATATCCGTAAATCAAAACAGCTGTGCCCCACCATCCTTTCCAGAAACTTATGGAATTACGAGGAAGTCAAAGAGACCTGGGATCAAATCCAAATCCGCAGCTGGGCGATTAAAGACGGACAAAAAAGCATTTACCAGGAGTCAACGCTGGGATCCATTCTACCCCCTGAAGATTTGATCCGGCTGGTCCAGCAGCAGTTAAATGATCGCATTGGCAGCATTGCGCTATTTTCGGGCACACCGCCACTTTTAGCCGGGGAAATGATTTTTGCAGATCGTTTTGAAGGAGAGCTTCTGGATGCCAACTTTAACCGGAAGATCACCGTCGAATATGATATTCATACACTTGAGTGGTTTAAGGACTAGCCGTTTTTAAAGAGGTTTTAAAACAAGGAGAGAATTAACTATGCCAGAAAAGCAAGAAGGAAAGTGGGTCGGTAAAGGAATGAAGCGAAAAGAAGACCTCCGCCTTCTGACGGGCCGGGGACGCTTTATGGATGATATCCGTCTGCCGAATATGAAGTACGCAGCCATACTCCGAAGCCCTTATCCGCATGCTTGGATTAGGGGGATGGATATATCCCAGGCCCCGAAGGTTTCCGGCGTCAGAGGTGTTCTGACCGGTGATGACGTGGCAGCGATGTCTCAGCCATTTCCGGTGGGCGTGCCGATTCCACCCAAGTATTACAGCTGTGCGGTGGACAAGGTCCGTTATGTCGGTGAACCGGTAGCCGTCGTTATTGCGGATAGCCGCTATATCGCTGAAGACGCGCTGGACATGATCGAAGTCGAGTACGAACCGCTGCCGGTTGTGATGGACATCGAGGAGGCAGCCGAACCGGACGCCCCTATTCTGCATGACAATATCGGCAGCAACATTTATTCGCATAGGTTTTTCCAATACGGCGACATGCAAAAAGCCTATGAAGAAGCGGATCTGGTGGTCAAAGGCAAGTTTCTTTTTCCCAAATACGGATCCACGCCCATCGAGACGTATGGCGTTATTGCATCTTACAATCCCTTTAATGCGGAACTTGTTATTTACAACAATTATCAAGGCCCTTTTGTCAATCATGCCCTGGTCGCCATGGCCCTCGGAATTCCCGAAAACAAGATGCGCTGGATTGTACCCACCGATATCGGCGGCGGCTTTGGCACCAAAACCGGATTGTATCCTTACATCGCCTTAATCGCGCTTGCGGCCAAAAAAACAGGCATGACGGTCAAATGGATCGAGGATCGCCGCGAACACCTTTTGGCCAGCGCCACCGGGACCGATCGTGTGACTTACATGGAGGCTGCCGTCAAAAACGACGGAACAATTCTGGGGCTCAAAGATAAAGCCATGGACAACACCGGCGGATATATCCGCCCTCCGGAGCCCGGATGTGCTTACCGCAGCACCGGTAATCATACCGGCGCCTATCAGATTCGGAATTTAGATCGCGAAGTGCTGGTTGTGGGTACCAACAAATGCCTGACAGCCCCGAACCGCGGATATACCTGTCAGGAACTTTATTTCAGTGTCGAGCGACTGGTGGATATGGTTGCCGTCGAATTGAAAATGGATCCCGCTGAAGTACGGTTTAAAAACTTTATTCAGGCGGACCAATTCCCTTATACCACAGCCACCGGAGGGATTTACGACGCGGGTGATTATCCCAAAGCCTTCCAGATGGCTCTGGACAAGATTGACTACAAAAAAATGCGGAAAGAACAGCAGCAAGCCCGCAAAGAAGGCAGGTACATCGGTATTGGGCTGGCCACGGTTGTGGATCCCTCGGTCACCAATATCGCCTATGTTACCCTGGCTTTGACTCCGGAGCAAAGGGCCAAGGGTCACCCCAAGTCGGGATCGGGTGAATCCGTCATCGTTAAACTGGATCCCCTGGGTAAAGCCCATGTGATTGCATGTACCAATCCTCAGGGACAGGGACACGAAACCGTCATATCGCAGATTGTGGCCGATGAACTCGGTATTCACCCTGACGATGTGACGGTCAGCGACGTGGTCGACACTCATGATCGGGTTTACACCATCACAACCGGAAGCTATTCAAGCCGCTTCGCCTCTGTGGGTGTGAATGCGGTGGTTGCGGCTACCCGCAAGGTGAAGGAAAAAATGAAAAAGATTGCCGCTCATCTTCTGGAAGCCAACCCCGAAGATATCGAGACAAAGGAAGGCAAGTTCTACGTCAAAGGCGCTCCGGACAAATCGATTCAGGTCAGACACATTGCCGGCACCGCCCACTGGAATCAGTCCGCCCTGCCGGAAGGCATGGATGTCGGTCTGTATGCCAGCAGCCTGCTGTCCATGCCGACTTCCCAGCCGCCGGATCAGTTAGATCGCGTGGATTCTTCCAACACCTATGGATTTATGGCCGAAGCCATCGTTGTGGAGGTGGATCCTGAAACAGGTCAGGTTCAGTTTCTCAAATGGGCCAGCGTGCACGACGCCGGAACCATTCTGAATCCCCTGCTGCTCGAAGGTCAGGTTATGGGAAGTATTGCCCACGCCCTGGGAGGCACCCTTTATGAAGAATGGGCCTACGATGAAAACGGTCAATGCCTGACCGCGTCCTTTCAGGACTATCTTGTGCCGACGGCCATGGAAGTCCCCATGGTGGACATCGGGCATGTGGAAACACCCTCGCCTCTTACGGCTCTGGGTTCAAAAGGTGTCGGTGAAAGCTCAACCATGTCGGTGCCGGTGGCGATTGCAAATGCGATTGCCGATGCCCTGGCGCCTTTGGGCGTAACCATAAACGAACTCCCTCTCAGTCCCAATAAAATCTGGCATCTGATCCAGGAAGCCAACAAATAAAAATAATCTAGCAACCAAGGAGATTTTTTTATGAAGCTGGAAGGAACTTATAAATTCAAAGCCTCCCAAGAGAAAGTATGGGAAGTTCTGACCAATCCACGGCATCTCGAAAAAGCCATCCCGGGATGCGAAAAATTAGAGGAAATAGAACCCGGAAAATATGATGTCACACTGAAGATCGGCATTGCTGCCGTTAAAGGAGCATACAAAGGGATGGCCGAAGTGGCTGATCCCCAACCCCCGCAAAAATACCGTCTGATTGTCGAAGGCAGTGGCAGCCCCGGATTCGTGAAAGGAGAGGCCCTGATTGAATTGTCCCATCAAAACCAGAGCACGATCGTGTCTTGTCAAGCAGAGGGGCAGGTCGGCGGATTGATCGCAGGGGTCGGCCAGAGGATGATCAGTGGAATCGCCAAAATGATGTTGGGTCAGTTTTTTAAACAAATCGGTAAGGAATTAAAGGCGCTCTAGCCATATAATCACAGGAGAACGGATATGAAACCATGCGCGTTTGAATACTTTAACCCTCAATCAGTGGAAGAGGCTATCGAGCTGTTGGACCGCTATGGGGATGAAGGCAAGATAATTGCAGGAGGTCAGAGCCTGGTCCCCATGATGAACTTCAGGCTTGCCCGTCCCGAAATTTTGATTGACATCAACGGAATCAAGGAACTCGAATACATTAAAACCGAAACCGATGAACTCGTGATTGGGGCATTGACTCGCGAAAGAGATATTGAGCAATCACCACTGGTCGTTGAAAAATGGCCCATCCTTTCCAAAGGCATATCGTTTATCGGACACAGCGCCATCAGAAACCGGGGAACGATTGGCGGTAGTCTGGTGCATGCGGACCCTTCAGCCGAAATACCGACCTCGCTGTATGCCCTCAATGGAAACGTAAAGGTCGTCGGGCCATCCGGAGAAAAAATTTTGGAGCCCGAAGAATTTTTCATGACCTATCTGACCACTTCCCTGGAGCCATCGGATCTGCTGGTGGAGGTAAGGATTCCCGCCCTGCCGGAGAAAATGGGCTGGTCTTTCGGGGAATTGAGTCGGCGCTCCGGTGACTTTGCCATCGTGGCGGTGGGCATTTTGCTTTTTACAGAAACGGCAGGGGTGTGCCGCGAAGCGCGAATCTCAATGGGCGGTGTCGCCCCGACCCCTGTTCGCGCAGAAGAAGCTGAAGCGCTATTAGCCGGTCAAAAAATTACCGAAACATTGATCGCAGAGGCGGCTCAACAAGCCGCTGAGGAGACCGACACCGAATCCGATTATCATGCTTCGGCTGAATATCGTATGGATATGGCACGGGTTTTCGTCAAAAGCGGATTGCAAGAGGCATGGAATATGGTCAATGGAGGTCGATAGAATGACAGACAGTCGTCGCATAATGGTAAAGGTAAATGGCGTGGATTATAAGCGGTTGGTAGAGCCCAGGCAGCTCATGGTTGATTTTTTAAGAGACGATTTGGAATTGATCGGAACCCACGTTGGATGCGAACACGGAATCTGTGGTTCCTGTACCGTTTTGTTCAACGGCAGGGCGGTGCGTTCCTGCCTGATGTTTGCCGTCCAAGCCGACGGTGCCGACATCATGACCGTCGAGGGACTTGCAGATGGTGAGCAATTACACCCGCTTCAGGTGGCATTTCGGGAAAAACACGGTCTGCAGTGCGGATTCTGCACCCCCGGCATGCTGATGACCGCATATGAATTTCTCAACGAAAATTCGAATCCGAGCGAGGAAGAAGTGCGAAAAAACATGTCCGGCGTGTTATGCCGCTGCACAGGATACAAGCAGGTCGTAGATTCGGTGATGGAAGCGGCTCAGCAAATGAGGAATAAATGATCTTTCAACAAATTATCAACGGTCTGATGCTGGGTGCCACGTATTCGCTGGTGGCTATCGGTTATACCCTTATATTCGGCGTGCTCGGAATTCTTCATTTCGCGCACGGCGAAGTCTTAATGGTCGGTGCCTTTATGGGGCTCTATATCATCACCTGGAGCGGCCTGCCGCTTTATATCAGCCTGCCCCTGGCTATGCTGGCCACGGGAATCCTGGGCGTTTTAATCGATTTACTGGCGATCCGGCCGCTTAGAAAGGATTTTCATCTGGCACCGCTTTTGAGCACTATCGGGGTTACCATCATTCTTCAGAACCTGGCCGTAAAACTCTTCGGCGGATTCGGAACCCGCTTTCCGGATGCAATCGGAACCACCAATTACCAGGTTGGATCGTTCTTCATCAGTTCCGTTAACGTCCTTATACTGGGGATTTCTTTGTTTTTAATGGTCGGCCTGTATTTTTTTATCGCCAAAACCAAGATCGGAAAAGGTATGCGCGCTGTCTCCGAAAGCCACATGATCGCCGGGTACTTAGGTGTCAATGTGGATTGGATCGTTCTGATTACCTTCGGGATCGCCTCGGCCCTGGCTGGAGCGGCCGGCGTGATGATCGGGTTGTCCTTCCACGCCATTTCACCTTTTATCGGGCTTACATTTGCCCTTAAAGGACTGGTGGTCATGCTTTTGGGAGGATTGGGCAATGTAGTCGGCGCGATGATTGGTGGACTGATACTGGGATTGGCAGAGGTGCTCAGTATCGTTATCCTGCCCACTGAGTTTAATTTACAGGACATTTTTTCCTTCGGTATCATGATCCTTATTCTGATTTTCAAGCCCACCGGACTTTTCGGAACACGCGTTACGAAGGGTTAATAGGGGTATTGATTTGGATTATCTGATATCAGTTATCACGATTGCGGGCATTCATATCATTATGGCCCTCAGCTTCTATCTGCCCTTAATGACCGGCCAGATATCCTTAGGTCAGGCCGGTTTTATGTCCATTGGTGCCTACGCGTCGGCGGTCTGCACGGTTAAATTCGGCCTGCCCTACCTACCGGCGGTTTTGATCGGGGGGATGTGTGCTGCGATTGTCGGCTTCATTTTGGGGATTCCGGCACTTCGCATCAAAGGAATTTATCTGCTGTTGTTGACCTTGGGATTTGGTGAGATTGTGCGCGCGGTCTTTATCAACATAGATTATATCGGTGCAGCTGCGGGCTTTCCGGGCATCCCCTATCAGGAACACACGCTGCTATATGCTTATGGAATGGTACTGATATTGATCATATTTTTTAATCGGTTGCGCAAATCCCGAATGGGCCGGGCTTTGCAGGCGGTCGGCAGTGATGAGGATGCGGCTGAAGTTATCGGGGTAAACATCACCGCTGTAAAGCTGATCGCATTCTCCAGCGGCGCTTTTATTGCCGGTATCGGGGGGGGGATCTTAGCCCACTACCAAGAGTACATCGAGCCTTTGATGTTCGACGTCATGAATTCCGTTGAACTGATCGTGTTCACAATTTTCGGCGGAATTCAGATATTCTGGGGTCCTATCTTTGGCGCCTTTGTTCTGACCCTGGTTCCGGAATTTCTACGATTCATCCAGGAATGGCGCATGGAGTTATACGGTGCCCTGCTTATTTTAATGATGATTGTCAGACCCCAGGGTATCATCAGTCTGGATTCTGTGAAGACCCTTGAAAATGCCTTTTGGCGGCTTTTTGGGAAAAACACCGCCGCGGTTCTCAGTCCGGGTCAGACGGAGGGTAAATGATTCTTGAAATAAGAGATATCACAAAATATTTCAATGGCTTTTGCGCGCTTAAGAATGTGGGGCTTGGAGTTGAGGAAAATACATTACATGCCATTATCGGTCCAAATGGTGCCGGCAAGACCACCCTTTTTAGCCTGATCAGCGGGATGTACGATGTTAGTGAAGGCCAGATCGCTTTTCGAAAAAAACCAATTAACGGATTGAGGCCCCATCAGAGAGCCGAGCTGGGAATTTCCAGAACCTTTCAGATCGTAAGGCTTTTCGGTCAAATGAGCGTTTTGGAAAATGTTATGTTAGGAAGTCACTGCAAGATCAGAACCGGGCTTTTAAGAACCCTTTTCAGGATTTCCCTGCGGGAATTGGAAGAAGAAAAGACCACCCGTGAAAATGCCATGCGCTGGTTGGAGTTCGTGGGCATCGCCCACAAAGCCGACCAGATTGCCGTCAACCTTCCCCATGCCGAGAAGCGGCTCGTTGAAATTGCCAGGGCGCTCAGCCAGGATCCTGATTTGCTGCTTTTCGACGAACCCGCATCCGGAATGAATCCAAAAGAGACCCTGGATCTAGAATCTCTGATCGTTAAAATCAACCAGATGGGGAAGACCGTTCTTTTAATCGAGCATAATATGGAGCTGGTTATGGAAATATCCCATATGATTTCAGTGCTCAATTTCGGAGCTAAAATCGCCGAAGGAAAACCGTCCGAAATCCAGGAAAACCCTGCGGTCATTGAGGCCTATTTAGGCCGGAAAAGGTAGATGCGATGCTGTCTGTCGAAAACATCTCAGCCGGATACGGCGGTATTCTCGCGATCAATGGGGTAAGTATTGATGTACACACCGGCGAAGTCGTGGTTCTGATTGGAGCCAATGGTGCCGGAAAAAGCACTCTTTTGAGGACCATATCCGGCGCCTTAAAGCCCAAAGAAGGCCAAATCATCTATCAGGACCAGAAGATCGACGGCGTTAAACCCCATACGATCGTCAAGATGGGGGTGGTTCAAATTCCCGAAGGACGGGGGATATTATCCCGCATGACCGTTAAAGAAAATCTGGAAATGGGAGCCTATCTACGTTCCGACAAAAATGGTATCGCCAAGGATTTGGATAATGTTTTCGAAAAATTCCCCAGATTAAAAGAACGACTGGACCAGAATGCAGGTACGCTTTCAGGGGGCGAACAACAGATGCTGGCCGTCGGCCGAGCATTGATGGCAAAACCGCAGCTGTTGCTCATGGATGAACCCTCTCTCGGGCTGGCACCGGTTTTAGTGGAATTTATCATCGAAACCATCCATGAGCTTTGTGCCAAAGACGGCTACACCATTTTGCTGGTGGAGCAAAATGCCAATCAGGCCCTGACTGTGGCGGATCGCGGCTATGTAATGGAGACCGGTCGCATTGTCCTGGAAGACGACAGTCAGGCGTTGCGGGATAATGAAGAGGTTCAGAAAGCGTACCTGGGAAAAGCTGGCCGAAGTGCTCAGGTTCAGTAAATTTAATTTTAAATAAAATCAAGGAGGCATAATGACCGCAGATTTAAAAACGATCGTCTGGTGAGATAAAGGAGGTGATAAAACAAACTGAGGGCGGACCCCAACGGGTCCTTTGCAGTATAACTTCAATTTAAAAGGAGGGCACCATGGTAAAACAAAAGAGCTTTTGGCTAATTGTAATGATTGCGTTTTTTCTGGTAATCGTCCTGACCCCAGCTCCGTCCGCTGAAGCCGGAAAACTTTCCGGCGATACAGTCAAAATCGGCGGTATTTATTCAGTTTCAGGGGTTTGCGCTGAATGGGGCACGGCCGCTAAAATTTCTGCTGAAATTGCGGTAGAAGAAATCAATGCCGCCGGCGGAATCGGCGGTGTTCCAATCGAGATGGTGTGGTACGACGTTGGCTGCAAAGCATCACCTGCCATCCCGGTGATCGAAAAACTGGCCAAACAGGATAAGGTTCTTGTGGTCAATGGGCCCTGCCAGAGTTCGGTCGCTGAGGTTATCTTCCCGAAGCTTAACCGGCTGAAGATGCCTATGATTTCCTTTTGCTCATCCAAACCGGGGCTGTCCGCTCTGAGTCCCTGGGCATTCAGAAACACCTTGACCAGCGATAAGCAGCTTGAGCCGGCTGTGACGAAATGGAAAGAAAAATATGGTATCAAATCGGCAGTTATCCTTTACAACTCGGAAGATGCCGTTTCCACAGTCGAAGGCAAAAAAATCATGCCGGTTTTATTCAAAAAACACGGTATAGAGCTCAAGAAAATGTTCACATTCCAGACCCAAACCGTTGGTTTTGCGCCCTTTATGACCGAGATCAAAGCGCTGAACCCGGACGGTATTGCGGTTGGCTCCTGCTACGAAGCCGGCGCCAAAATTGCAATCGAAGCCAAAAAACAGGGCTTCAAAGCACCCATGCTGGGCGGCGCCTGCAACACCACTCCCGGACTGATCGAAATTGGCGGAGAAGCGGTTGAAGGCTATTATGGTTCAACGGCCGCCTGGATCGGTGGCAACCCCGACCCCAGAATGGTCAAGTATCTTGAGAAATTTAAAGCGCGTTCTCCAGGCGGTAAGGAGCCACCATACGGCGGACCGCGCTCATATGACAACATCTATATCATCAAGAAGATCATGGAAGAAGAAGGGGTTACCAACAAACCCGCAGACCTGGCCAAGGATCGCGATAAAATCCGCAAGGGTTGGGAAAAGCTGAAAGATTTCGATGGCATCTCGGGCGTGACCACCATGGACGAGAATGGTGACGGCATCGGAGGCGTGATAACCCTGGCTGTTGAAGGCGGAAAATTCATGGCCAAATAAAACGACGTTGTTCAAAAACGGATTTGTGAATTCAATTAGCCACTCGCCATGGCTTATAATCTCACACTAAGTTCTAGGCGAGTGGCTAAATTTTTGTCCAGTAAGCGTTATGATTTAGGGAAGTTTAAAAAGGTTCCATGGAATTTTGGTCTCACACTCGGACGATTTATTCGGAAATGATGAGTGAACATATTTAGATACATTCGCTGGCAAAACAGGAAGTACAAAAAGAAACTTTTTTAGGAGGTAACATAATGGTGGAGATTGAACAAATTTTGGAAGACGTCCGAGGGGATGGGAGAACCAAACTTACTGAATTTGAAGCCAAGCAGGTTTTGGCCGCTGCGGGAATTGCCGGCCCGCGTGAGGAATTGGCCACCAGTGAGCAAACGGCAGTATCAAGTGCACAAAAACTCGGATACCCGGTAGTATTGAAGATTTCATCGCCAGATGTTTTGCACAAGACCGATGCCGGTGGCGTAAAGGTAGGGCTACCGAACGATGAGGCCGTTGGCCAAGGGTACCGAGAAATTATGAATGCCATAAATGAGAAGCATCCCGATGCGAAAATCCACGGCATTCTTGTACAGGAAATGGTAGAGGGCGGTATTGAGACGATTTTAGGCGTAGCCAACCGACCGCCTTTCGGCCCGGTGGTGGCCTTTGGTCTCGGAGGCGTGTTCGTAGAACTGCTGAAAGATATCACATTGCGCCTGGCACCGATTGATGAAAATGGCGCTGCCGGTATGCTGGACGATATCAAAGGGTCAAAGATGCTCGACGGTTACCGCGGCCAGCCGGCCGCCGATAGAGAACAGCTTGCCAGGACCATTGCCCGGCTTTCGGAACTGGCGGTCAAGTTCCATGCGGACATCGAAGAACTGGACATCAATCCCCTTGTGGTCAAAGGAGATCGAATTCTGGCACTGGACGCATTGATTACACTCAAACAAGAAGAAGGGGACGCTAAAAAAGAACCCGCTAAAAGTGAAGCCCTGAATGACATAAGGGCCGTCCTCGAGCCGAAGTCCGTGGCGGTCATCGGCGCATCAACCAATCCAACGAAGACCGGCCACGTATTGCTGAAAAATATTGTGGTCAACGGTTTTCCAGGCAAAGTATACCCCATCAACCCCGGTGCCGACGAGATTATCGGCCTCAAGGCATACCCCAAGATACTCGATGTACCGGGTGATATCGACCTGGTTTTCTTTCTGCTGCCGGGCAAGTTTGTCGCGACCCTGTTTGAGGATTGCTTCAAGAAGGGTGTAAAAGCAGCTGTAATCATTGCAGCCGGCTTTGCCGAGGCCGGAGAGGAAGGCAAAAAAGAGCAGCAGAAACTGGTCGAGCTTATCAGAAAGACCGGCGTCCGCTGCCTGGGCCCCAACTCTATCGGGTTCATCAACATGGACCAGAAACTGGTCGCCAGCTTCATTCTGTTCGAAAACTGGGAAGATGGTTCCATCGCACTGGGAGGCCAATCCGGAATCTTCGCCGGTGCGGTGGCCGACCAAGTGATGGCCCGAACGGTTCAGCGCATCGGCGTAGGCAAAAGCATCATATTCGGGAACAAGATCGATCTGGACGAAAGTGATTATCTGGAGTGGGCCTGGAAAGACCCGGGGAGCAAGATGGTGGCGCTGCATCTGGAAGGTATGCATAATCCCCGCCGCTTTTTTTCCATTGCGAATAAGGCGAAAGCGGATATGCCGATCGTGGTGCTAAAACCGGGCCGGACAAAAGCAGGCACCAAGGCCTCTGCCTCGCATACCGGTTCTTTGGCCCTTGACGATACCATAGTTGATTATGCGTACCGACAGTATGGAATTACCCGCGCATATGACCTCGAGGAATTTTTAGAGTATATGAAAGCATTTCAATACCAGCCGCTGCCACAGGGAAATCGGGTCGGCATCGTGACCTTCAGTGGCGCTAATGGTGTGATGGCCTCGGACGAGTTGGAAGCGCGCGGTTTTGTGCTGCCTGAATTCAGCCCCAGGACCCAGGAACGCATCAAAAAGTTTATACCGCAGTGGCAACCGGTCATGAATCCACTTGATCTTTGGGCTGCCCTGGGATCCGGAAACCGGCTCACTCACGAAGAGGGGATCCACTCCGTCTTGGATGACGAGAATGTGGATGCAGTGCTGGTCATCCTTCTGGCTCTGGCAAACGCGGATTTTGAGGGTATTCGGGAGGTCTACCGGAAAGCAAAGGAGATTCATCCTGAAAAGCCGATCTATACCGTGGCACTGGGAGGCGAAGTGAAGCAGAGATGGCTCAAAGAGGTCGATGGTTTGAACATGCCTTTTTTCGAGACCACCCAGATCGCTGTTAAAGCGCTGACAGCCGCAAGGCGCTATGCCATCGATCGGGAGCGGGTGCAGCCGGATCCGTTGCTGCCATCGTAAAGCAGCTGTACAGGGCTTCGGTTAACCGCTAATCCGGATTTGCAAACATGATTATCGATTTTCATGTCCATACCGCCTATTACCGCAGCCGGACACCTGCTTATAGGGAGTTACTGCATAAGGGGTGGGGCGACCGGCTGGAGTGGATGCTTCAGACCTATTCTTCGGCGGAAGCCTTTGTGGGCCTGATGGATGAGGCCGGTATTGATTATGCGGTGATACTGGCAGAACTGGCGCCCATCACTTCCGGAATCGCTGCCAATGAGGATGTGGCCCAATTCTGTTCCTATAGTCCGCGCCTGATTCCCTTTGCCAGCATTGACCCGAGCACATCTGAGAGACCAGCTGATGAATTGGAGGGATTGGTGCGCAATCAGGGTTTCAAGGGCCTAAAACTTTATCCGACCTATCAACATTTTTATCCCAATGAAACCAAAATCTATCCATTGTACGCCAAAGCCCAGGAGCTGGACATCCCGGTATTGCTTCATATCGGCTCATCGATATTTACCGGTGCCCGCCTGAAATACGGAGATCCCATTTACCTTGATGATATGGCAGTGGATTTTCCAAAACTCAAGTTGATTCAGGCTCACAGCGGGCGCCCATTCTGGTATGAAAAAGCGCTGGCGCTGGCCCGGATTCATGAAAATGTGTACATGGAAGTTTCCGGTCTGCCACCGCAAAATCTGTTAACCTATTTTCCGGAACTCGAGAGCATCGCGCATAAAGTGATCTACGGCTCTGACTGGCCGGGGGTGCCCACCATTAAAGAAAATATAATAGCCCTGCAGGGCTTAACTATAAATGAGGAAGCCAAACGAATGATCCTGGGTGAAAATGCGGCCCGGTTGTTAAAATTATAAAATTCATATTTTTACGAAGGAAAAATTATGGAAAGCCGCTTTTACGATCCTGAAATTGAGGCCGCATCACGGGACGAGCTCAGGAGTTTGCAGGAGCGCAAACTCAAGGCCATTGTTCAACACGCCTGGGATCATAGCCCATTTTATAAAAAGAGTTTCCAAGAAGCGAATATCACGCTGGATAAGATTCGCTCATTGGATGATATAAAAAAGCTGCCTTTTCCAACCAAAGAAGATTTGCGCAAAGACCAGGAAACCCATCCGCCCTCGGGTGGTCTGCAGGGTTCTTCGATCGCGTATCCAAGTATCGATCATATCTTTTCGTATAACGTCCTTTTCTCGGGATGCATCGACGCCAACCGCTTTATCGCCTCTTCCGGAGTTACCGCTTCGAGGGAACCGTCCGGGTTCTGTACGATGACGCCACTTTCGATCAACAATTTGAATCTCTTTTTACGGACATCTTTATCCGGATGGCAGATGAGCTGGCAGTTTCCACAGGTTAATTGCACCCTGTCCCCCGGCATCAGGGCATTAAAAAGTGATAGCCCGGGCCTTGGCCGCTTTAGATAGGGGCCAACTGAATTGAGGAGCGCCGGAAAAAATTCGTCGTCGTTATCCGGTATGGGGAATCTCCCGGGTGACCACGTCGACCACTTTCCGGATTTATGTAAACCGGTAAACCCGCCGCAAACATAGTCACAACGGCTGTGGTGGTGTTTTTTCGAATACGAAAAATCAACACCTCCCATTGTTATTGTAATTTTCTCTTCGCCGTCAATAAACCCCGATGCACATGCAGCTTTGCACAATCGGCAATCATCACAGTAGTTTTCTTCGGCAGGGATCGGTTCCGTCGGAATCAGATCAGCTTCTGTTACTACGGACCCCAGGATGATGGCAGCGCCATCTGTTTTCGTTAAAACGTTTCCGGACAGTCCGAAAAAACCCACCCCGGAGCGAACCGCCAGATATCTGTGGGATATGGGCGGTTTTTCATCATAAATTCCGTTTTTGGTGTCTGTCCGGTAGGCGGTATTCGCTGACAGCGGAACCGATGGAAACCCTTTATTTTTTAAATAATTGGCAAGCTCCAATGAAATGCCGCTGGCCATAACATTAATGTGAATGTTGTTTTGAAAGTGCGCCTGATAGTTTTTTTTGTTAAACCATGGCGCTATGTGATTATGGTCCAGAGGTATTGCAAAACTGACAGCTGATCTGGCATTCGGGAGCACATATGATAGATCTGTGGAAGGCGGACCCCCTTCAAGCATTTGGGTTGTTGTAATTCCAACCGTGCCGGCCCCGTAACATCGGGCCAGATCTTTTACCCTTCCTGTCAATTTTTCCATGGCGTTGATTGTCCTTTTTTTTGGATTATGCATTTTTCTGTTCAAGCTTCACACGCCGATCGACCGGAACCTCGCCTTCGGCATGGGGCGAAAAGAAATTTTTCACACAAAAATATAATGTTGAAGCTTTTGAAAACGGCACAAACCTCCCCCCCACGCCGACGGCGATTCTTCCCAAAATGTTGGGTGCGAACTTTGAGATCTTATCCCTCCACCATTGCCATAGGGTTGAAAGGTGGAGTTGTCAAACAAAAAGTGGCAGATGAGATATTTCAGATTCCAAAATATTTCAGGTTTTCATTCATCTTGAAACCGATAATGTTTTGTTGTATATGCGTTATTATTTAAACATCCGTTGCCATTTACCCAGGGATTTATCTGCAAAGGCGGGCAGGGTTTTTAATCGGCGGTCGGATCACTGTTTGAAGGTCTTAGCGGGCGTTTAGCCGGAACCTTCCGAGGCCTTGTTTTCAAACGTTTTAGGACGAATGACCCGGTTATTATATTTACAGACCGGCCGAGTTCCGGCTTTACACCCGCTTTGACCTGAGTTTGAGCCGCCGACCGATTCAATATTCTGCCCGGCGCTCGGGTCTAAATAAATATGGCTTCATTAGTATACATAAAATAGAGGTAATAAGGGGGTCTTTTTATGAATTGTCCAAATTGCGGAAAGGCTGATAACAAAGTTATTGATTCAAGACTATCCAAAGATGAGGTTGTCATTAGACGTCGGCGTGAATGTCTGATCTGTTCAGGTAGATTTACCACCTATGAATCTACCGAAGAGTTGGTACTGCCCCTATTGATAAAAAGAAGAACAGAATATGCAACTACAACAACAGGTCTAAGGGCCTTGTTATCGTTCATGTCAAATACATTGAAGATCCTTTCCAAAGAGACTGAAAAACATATCGACAGAGTCGATGAACTTTTAAAGGCCCAAAAAGTCGAGGCAGCAAAAAAGAAAACACGAAGAAAAAAGACTGCCAAAAAAAAGACAAAATCGCGATCATGACTGAAACCGTTTTCAAATTCTCAATTCAAGTTTCGCACCAGATATTTTGAGAAAAGCCGCATCAGGCAATACCAGGTGCGGTCCCGTGCCCCATTGGGGGTGCGAAACTTGGGTAAATAACCGATTCAGGTAAACGATGATTGCAGCGAAAAAGATGGAGATTTTCCTTGTATCCGGATTTCTTGGGGCGGGGAAGACGACGTTTATAAAACATTTGTTAACTTCGAAATTTCAAGGAGTCGGTAAGGTTGCCCTGATTGTTAACGAGGTCGGGAATATCGGAATCGACGGTACCCTGCTCTCCGGTCAGAACGTGGATATGATCGAGATTGCGAGCGGTTGCATATGCTGCACGCTGAAAACCGATTTTGCAAGGGCCATCCAGGAGATTCATGACCGTGTTCACCCTGATTTTCTTGTAGTTGAAGCTACCGGTGTTGCCCAGCCGGGAGAAATCCTCGATGCCGTTTATGCGCCGCCTGCTAACACATACAGCCGTCTCCGGCATCTGGTAACCGTGGTGGACACAGACTTTTTCAAAGCCAGGGAGGTACTCGGTCCTTTTTATAACAACCAGATCAGTTGCGCTGATACGATTTTATTGAATAAGATTGACCTGGTGTCGCCCGAACTGCTCCGGGAAATCCAGGCTTTGGTTCGAGAAATAAATCCAGACGCTAGAGTTTTTACAACCCAACACTGTGCTGTTGATCCCCACGACCTGTTAGGGGTTGATCTTTATGAAGGGAATGAACGTCAGCATGAAGATCGGAAACCGGCACATCATAAACATGACCATCCTGAAGAAGGGGGGTTTCAGGCTTTTTCATTTGAGGGAAAACGTCCATTTGATAAAGAGAAACTGAAGAAATTTCTTCAAACCCTTCCGCCTACCCTCTTTAGATTAAAGGGTTGGGTCCGGTTCCCTGATTCTTATGCCCTTCTCAATTTCACAGCTGGACATTACAGTTTTACGCCGTGGAATGAGCCGAAAAAGACAGCACTTGCTTTTGTTGGGTATAACTGCAATGAAACTGAAATCCTCGACGCCCTGAAGGCGTGCTTGATTGAAGCGTCTGCAGAACCGAGGATATCGGAAAATCCTTGATTATCTAAATGAAGAGTCGGGGAGTTTTAATTTTAAAAAGATGGAGGAGGAAAAGCACATGAGCCTGAAGAGCAGTCTAATTCAGTTTCCCATGAAGAGACCCAAATTGGTTATCATCATCATGGTACTGGCCACCGTTGTCTTGGGAGCCATGATCAGTATGGTAAAAGTGGATACTGATCCGGAAAACATGCTGTCCGAAGATGAAGCCGTTCGGATCTTTCACAAGCAAATCAAGAAAGAGTTTACCCTGTACGATATGGTCGTTTTGGGGGTGGTGAACGAAACAGATCCGGATGGTGTTTTTAACCCGGCCACTCTGAAGCGGGTACATGAACTTACCGAGTTTGCCAAAAAACTGATCGATCCAAAAGATCCGGAAAAAAGGGTGGTCGGTAGAGATGTGATCGCCCCCGGCAATGTTGATACCATTGAGCAGGCCGGCCCGGGACAGGTACGCTTTGAATGGCTGATGAAAGAACCGCCTAAGACCCGCGAGGCGGCACTTAAAATACGCAAAAACGCCATGGCCAACCCGTTGTATAAAGGGACCCTGATATCGGAAGATGGTAAGGCTTTGGGTATCTATCTGCCGATTACATCAAAGGATTTTGCCTACCATGTAAGAAACCGGTTGTTGGAAAAAATAAAATCTTTTGGCGACACCCGGGGCGACAATTATTACATCACCGGACTGCCGGTGGCCGAGGATACTTTCGGGGTTGAAATGTTTGTGCAGATGGCGATTTCTGCGCCGCTCGCCATGATGGCTATTTTTCTATTGATGCTTCTTTTTTTTAAAAAACTGGTGTTGATTGTTTCACCCATGATCATCGCCATGGTGACGGTCATCTGTACGATGGGTCTCTTAATCGGCACCGGAAATACACTGCACATCATGAGTTCCATGATTCCTATTTTTCTGATGCCGATTGCCGTGGTGGACTCCATACACATTTTATCGGAGTTTTTCGATTCCTACCAAAAATTCAGGAATCGGGGTAAAGCCCTTGCGTATGTGATGGATCACCTCTTCACACCGATGCTCTATACTTCCCTTACTTCTTCTGCAGGCTTTGCTTCTTTGGCCCTAACTCCGATTCCACCGGTCCGGGTGTTCGGTATTTTTGTTGCTTTTGGAATTATGTTGGCCTGGTTGCTGACAATTTTGTTTATTCCAGCCTATATCATGCTGATGAAGGAGGAAAGCCTAAATAAATTCGGATTTGCAGGAAAATCATCAGGAGATGATCAACGCAGATTGCTTTTCTCCAGGCAACTGAATTGGCTGGCGGGTTTTACATACCGTCAGACCAAGCTGATTTTAGTGTTCTCTATGGTGATATTGGTGATTGCCGGTTATGGGATCAACAAAATTCAGATCAATGATAATCCGGTCAAATGGTTTAAGAAGAGTCATCCGATTCGGGTGGCGGACCGCGTGTTGAACAAACATTTTGGCGGTACCTACGAGGCCTATTTAATTCTGCAAGGGGACAAGACCGATATCGATCTTGCGGAATTGTCGGTGCAAATAAAAAAGGATCTGGCAGCTGTGGCCGTTGGTGGACCGGCCGGTGAAAAGTTGTCCGAGGCTGAAGCGATCGTGGATCAGACAGCAGCCCAAAGTAAAACTGCAGATGAATTTATTGAACGGCTTTCTAACCTTTGGGAAGAAAAAATGGATGCCGCCGGCGATGAGACATATGATTTCTGGGCCGATGGTTTGGATATAATTGATCGGATAAAACATCGGGATCAAATATTTAAAATACCTGAAGTCCTCCGGTATGTTGCGAAGTTACAGCGCCATCTGCTTCAATCCGGTGTTGTGGGGAAAAGCAATTCGATCACCGATGTTGTGAAAAAGGTATACCAGGAACTTTATGAGGCTGACCCGAACTATTTTCGGGTGCCGGACACGGCCAATGCCGTGGCTCAGACCCTGATTTTGTTTCAAAACAGCCACAAGCCCGATGATCTCTGGCATCTGGTTAACCCGGATTACAAAAAAGCCAATATTTGGGTGCAGCTTAAAAATGGAGATAACAAGGACATGGAAGAAGTGATCCGGTCGGTTGATCAATTCTTTACTGATAATCCACCGCCTGTTTCCCTAAAGCATCAGTGGGCCGGCATGACCTATCTCAATGTGGTGTGGCAGAGTAAAATGGTTTTTGGTATGCTCAAATCATTTCTGACCAGTTTCATAGTTGTTTTTCTAATGATGACGCTTTTATTTCGCTCCCCCTTGTGGGGACTTCTGGCAATGGTGCCGTTGTCGGTTACTATAGCGGCAATTTATGGAGTAATCGGCATAGTCGGCAAGGATTATGATATGCCGGTGGCGATTTTGTCATCGCTCAGTCTGGGCCTTGCCGTTGACTTTGCCATCCATTTCCTGGAACGGGCCAGAATGGCTTTTAAAAAGGCGGGTTCATGGAAGGAGGCCATTGGGGAGATGTTTTCAGAACCGGCCCGGGCAATCAGCAGAAATGTAATCGTTATCTCCATCGGCTTTACACCGCTCCTAGCGGCGCCTCTCCTCCCGTACCAGACCGTCGGCATATTTTTAGCCGCTATCATGGCTATTTCCGGAGTCGCCACCATGTTCATCCTGCCGGCCCTGATCAACCTTTTAAGTG
The DNA here is from genome assembly GCA_011049715.1 of Desulfobacterales bacterium. Taxonomy (GTDB): domain Bacteria; phylum Desulfobacterota; class Desulfobacteria; order Desulfobacterales; family UBA2156; genus UBA2156. Next base: position 5,761 of record DRHF01000358.1, on the reverse strand, counting down.
CACGGCTTTTTAAGAAATTGAACTAATTTTCAAATAATTGAAAATTTTCGATTGAATATTGAATATTTAAGGTTCGCCTGCAGCGGATCATTTAAAAACGATAATAAAAAAGACGGAGCAACACGCGGCGCCTGCGCTGCGTGAGCGACATCCACAAATTTTCAATATTCAATAGTCAATATTCATTTTGGTCCCGGCTTGTCCGGGTTAGGAGTAAAATCATGAAAACAGCAATGATGATAATTCTTGGTATATTGGGTATACTGGTGACTGTTTCCGCGCCAGCAGCAGAGACGCCATCTGTGGACGAAATCGTCAATCGGGCCAACCTGGCCGCCTATTACGCCGGAAATGATGGCCGGGCCGAAGTGACGATGACCATTATCGATGCCCAGGGTCGAACCCGGAAACGTGAATTTGTCATCCTGCGTCGAGATTTGGCCGATGGCGGCCGGCAGCAGTTTTATGTCTATTTCAAAAAACCCTCCGATGTCAGAAAAATGGTTTTTATGGTCCACAAGCATATCGATAAGGATGATGATCGTTGGCTTTATCTGCCGGCTTTGGATCTGGTAAAACGGATCGCCTCATCGGACAAACGAACCAGTTTTGTGGGATCTCATTTCCTCTATGAAGATGTGTCGGGCCGTTCCATTAATGAGGATACCCATGAACTGATTGAAACAACCGACGATCATTATATAATTAAAAATATACCCAAAGATCCGACCAGCGTTGAATTCTCCGCTTACACGGTCTGGGTAGACAAAAAAAACCACCTGCCTGTTAAAGCCGAATATATGGATAAGAATGGACGCAAATACCGCACAGTGGAAGCCTTGGAGATCAAAAATATCCAGGGGTTTCCCACAGTGGTCAAATCACGGGTCAAAGATTTAAATTCCGGTGGTGAGACAATCGCTGTATTTAAGAAAATAAAATATAATATCGATCTGAAGGATCGAATCTTTACCGAGCGCTACCTGCGTCGCCCACCGCGTGAAGTCAGAAAATAATGTCCGTCAACCGAAACAGGCGCTATAAACCTTGGTTGATCCTACCGTTTATTTTGATTTCACTTGTTTGGGAAGGCTTCTCCCTGGCCGATACCGGGGATAAGTTTTCCATACGAGATCAGCTTTACAAAAAATACGAAATCGAGCTTTATGGCTTTATCGAGGGACGTCAGGGCTGGCGATTGCAAAACGATCCCCATGAAAAAGATGCTTCCATCTCCGAGATGCGGCTGCAGCTTGATCTAACCCGTGATGCGGATTGGGGTACTGTCAAGTTAAAAGGGGATATCATCGGCGATCAGGTGGAGGAGGATGTTTATGGCGAAATACGGGAAATGAATATCCTATTTTCGCCCCTTGATTATATGGATCTAAAAGTGGGTCGACAGACCCTTACCTGGGGAACCGGGGACCTTCTGTTTGTCAACGATCTTTTTCCAAAGGACTGGGAGTCCTTTTTTATCGGCCGTGACGACGAATACCTCAAAGCGCCTTCAGATGCAATTAAGGGAAGCATATTTTCCGATCTGTTGAATATCGATCTGGTATACACGCCGCTGTTCAATGGATCCCAATATATTGACGGCGGTCGTCTTTCCTATTGGAACCCCATTTTGGGGAGAACAGCCGGCCGGGATTTCATCTTCGATGACCAAGAGCGTGATTCTATTTTTCAAGATAGCGAGTATGCGGCGCGCCTGTCAAAAAACATGGCCGGGCTTGAATTGGCATTTTATGGATATTATGGCTTTTGGAAAACACCGGAAGGACTGGATGTGGAAGAGGTCAAACTGTTTTATCCGGAATTGTCGGTTTATGGAGCCAGTGCCAGGGAAGCACTTTTAGGGGGTATCGGCAATTTTGAAATCGGTTATTACGACTCACGTGAGGACCGTGGCGGAGGCGATCCATTGGTTCGCAACAGCGAAATTCGCATGATAGCCGGTTTTGAGCGGGAGTTGGCCCCTGATCTTACCGGTGGGTTCCAGTACTACCTTGAATGGATGCAGGATTACGATACCTACAAAAAAACGCTGCCTGTCGGCCAGGTGGCCAGGGATGAGTTCCGGCATCTACTCACCCTGCGTTTGACCAAGCTGGTGATGAATCAAAATCTGAGGCTGTCGTTGTTTGTTTATTATTCCCCTTCGGATCAGGATGGATATATTCGTCCCAAGGTCCATTACAAGATCACCGACCAGTGGGCGGTGGAGGTCGGCGCCAATATATTTGCCGGCGAAAATGATCACACATTTTTCGGGCAGTTTCAGGATAATACCAATGCATACGCAGGCGTGCGCTGGAGTTTTTGATCAATCTTTACAAAAAAAAGGCCGGAACCGATAAGTGAGGAAATCGGTTCCATGCCCTCTCTGCAACAACAGCGGAACTCAAAACCCTTTCCCTAGGATGGAAAGAGTTGTTCTATCCGTTGAGCCAGCATCATATCACCTTCCACCTGAAGCTGGCCGCTCATAAACGCCTTCATTCCGTTTGTTTCTTTATTCACAATGGCAAGCCATGTTTCAGCCGACATGGTCAGGGTCACGGTCGGTGAGTCATGCGCGCCTTCATGGAGTTGACATGCCCCATCTTTGATCGTGAAATGCCAGTTTCCTCCACCCTCTCCGGTGATGTCGTATTGGATGATTATATCCAATCCCTCGGCGGCATCCGGGTTAAAAGCCGCCGGCATATTGCTAAAAACTTCTCTAACATCCGTTAAAGCCATCTTTTTCCCTCCTTTGCTTGCTGGTTTTACTCCGATTTCCCATAGCTTGTCGAAGTGCAGCGCTGATTTATCCGCCTCTCTGGAGGATCCCGACATTAGGGGTCGCACTGTTCTTCGATTGGCCTCTATTCCAGTGGGATAAACCCATACCACATGTTTATCGCGGTATTCAACTCACAATTCGCTTTAACAACTTTGACGGCTTTGTAAAAAGTTCATATGAAGCGCATTGCCCGTACCTTGTCAACGCGCAGCAATACTTGCTTATGGCGCTCCGCAGGCCGGATATCTGGCCGAGCACGGATCTTGCGTTGGTTGTGGCGACGCAGAAACTAAAGAAAATTCCCGTTCGTCCCGATGTCGATAAGCTGAACGAAATCAGCCAACCCTGGCGACCGTGGAGATCGGTTGCCGCGAGGATTTTGTGGCATTATTACTTGAGCAGGTGAGAACGTGCTTGCTGCTTTCCCCCAGGCAGGGAACGAAAATCATCATACCCCCGGCAATCCGCTCAAAAACAAATCCTGCCCGAACGGCTTGGATTTATTCCTCTTCGCCTGCCCTGCCCTGCCCTGCGAAATGCGAGGCCTATTCCTCCGGGGTCATCAAAAAGGAATAGAAGAAAATCCTCCGTGATCTCTGCCTGTCCGGCCCGCCCCGTAGCTCCGGAAGATGGTACTGGGGTGGAATTCCGCGTAGCGGAGCTACCAAATGCAGCATTCCACTGGGCAAGTTCGAATGAGCGGAGCGAACCCCGCCTGCTTGTCGGGACAGGCGGGCGGTGCAAGAAATCTACAAAATACGTAATAAAATTAACTGATTATAGCACTAAGCGTCTCCAATAAAAACAATTTTTCTTGTCTTTTTCACGAGTTATGATAAAAGGACTTATCTTTTCAATCATTAAATTTAAGCGAGAGTTTGAAGCGCAGTTGCAAGAGGAAGCGAGATTAAATGCCCTGATTCATGAGAACTTGGAGAAGGTGAAGCTGGTATGAATGAGGTATTTGGAAAAAACAAAAAGTAAAATAAAGGAATTTATATTTTACTTTTGTAGAATAAAGTAAAATAAAGGAATTTATATTTTACTTTGGGAGTGTCTATGGATATTAAGGAATTCAAAGCAGGTTCGTATGGAAAAGGATATGAGTACCACTACTTCTTACCTGAGAAAATTAACCGTTCCTTTTTCTGGACCGATGCGGTTATCAATGAACTGTTGGAAAAAGCCTCATTTAAACTGGGGGAACTGAATTCCTTTTCCCGATTTGTTCCAGATACAGATATGTTCATCATCATGCACATTTTTAAGGAGGCCGTAGTTTCCAGTCGAATTGAGGGCACCCAAACCAATATAGAAGAAGCACTTATTGAAGAGAAGGAAATTGAGCCGGAAAGGCGGGACGATTGGAAAGAGGTCAATAACTATGTGAACGCAATGAATGTTGCCATAGAGGAGCTTAAAACGCTTCCATTATCTAACAGACTCATTAAAAATACCCACAAAATACTTCTTTCCAGCGGCAGAGGCGAGCGCAAAAATCCGGGGGAATTTCGGCAATCTCAAAACTGGATTGGCGGAGCAAGTCTCGCGGATGCGGTATTCATTCCTCCAGCGCATACGGAGCTGCCGGACTTGATGTCTGATCTGGAGTTTTTTCTTCATAATTCTGAGAGTAAAGTTCCCCATCTGGTAAAGATAGCGATAGCCCACTATCAGTTTGAAACTATTCATCCATTTCTGGACGGCAATGGCAGAATAGGACGATTGCTTATTACACTTTATCTGGTATCAAGCGGCATTCTGGACAAACCCCTTTTGTATCTCTCCGATTTTTTTGAAAAGAACAAGACACTGTATTACGACAACCTGACTTTTGTCCGAACCAAAAACGACCTTGGACAATGGATCAAGTTTTTTCTGACTGGGATTATCAAGACCGCAGAAAAAGCTGTGACAACATTGAAGAGAATCACGGATTTGAAAGCAACCATTGAAAAGGAGCGGATCCTTCTTATGGGTAAGCGATCTAAACCTGCAATAGAGTTCCTTCACCAGCTGTTTAAAAAACCAGTCATGACAATCAAAGATGTGCAAACAACGACCGGCCTGTCTCCCAAAGCGGCAAATGATCTGGTCAAAGCCTTTGTTGAGCAAAAGATACTGGTTGAAACGACAGGATACCAGCGCAACCGAGTTTTTGTGTTTAATGAATATGTGAAGATGTTTTGATGGGTGATTGGAAGGAAAGAATGATTATAAAGAATGGAAAATTGGTAGTGGATTTATGTTCGATCTCCGATTCCCTATACCGCAGATAAGGCGTTTGGCCACCCTCTATATTGATGAATTACGCGAAAGGAACCAAAGGCTGACAAGGCAAATTGAAAATGGATGTGGATGGCATCATCACCAACCGCCCTGACCGTGCAAAGCGGATTTTAGGTCAATCCTTAACTAACTGCTTTAATTCATAATTTCGGTGACGTATAATCGGCACTATAGTTGATCTCCGGATATTTTGATCTCTCACAGAGGCCACAAAGAACACAGAGCTTTGATCTGGATTGCCCTTTCAGCAATCCAGATCAAACTTCTATCCAGATATCGCTGGAAGTTTACCCCGTCAGGGGTTGAGCATTGGTCTGATTTTGGATGCTTGCCCCGTTTTTAACGGGGCTAAAAAAATCAGACCAGAAAAATTATCTCTGCGATCTCTGCCTGTCCCGCCCGCCCCGTAGCTCCGGAAGATGGTACTGGGGTGAAATTCGTGTAACGAAGGGCGAAGCCCATTTCACTGGGGTGCGCTTAGCTTCTTGAGCTATCCCTCCACCGCGGGATAGCGGGCGAGACAAATCGATTAGAATTTCCAGGCAAAATACGTAACAATATTTGCTCTTGTATTTTTCACGAGTTATGATAAAAGAACTTATCTTTTCAATCAGTTCCTCGATGATGACAGTTTGACTGATCAATAGATCCATAAAAGATCCATACAACCATAAGCACGAG
>DRHF01000357.1 GCA_011049715.1 Desulfobacterales bacterium | reverse complement strand
CAAAATATTCAGCCTTTAGCTTGCGTATCAGATAGGCGGACATCCCGTTGGAAATATCAAGCGCATTTCCCCATCCGTCAAAACCCGCAATCAAAATAGGGTTGTTCAGTTTGGGTAATTCCTCAATTTGAATTCCCTGCTCTTTTTCACTCATCGGTTTAACTGCTTTTTGTTCTCAATCGGTTCAACTTGACTATTTCCAGTATTTGCACAACCTATCTTATCGCTTCGGCTATCTGTCGACCGGTTTGTTGGATGGTATCCATGTCTCCGGGTTTGATCTCCCACCTGGTGATCGGTAGCTCCGGGGCCCCGCTGGCACGGGGGACCAGGTGGAGGTGGTAATGCATCACCACCTGATTAACCCCCCGGCCGTTGAGTTGGAGTGTTGCCACTCCCACCGAGTCTAGGGCTTTCTTTATCGCTTCGGAAACTTTTTTTGAAGCCAGATGAATCGCGGTCAGGTCTTCATCAGAGATTTCCCACAGGTTTTCGGCATGCGCTTTGGGGATGATCAGCGTGTGGCCCTCGGAAATCGGGTTGATATCTTCGAAAGCAAGAACCTGATCATCTTCATACACCTTTGTGCAAGGGATTTCACCCTTGACGATTTTACAAAAAATACAATCTTCCATTGTCCATCTCCTTTCATCCAATTTTTACTATTTTTATCTGCTTAATTTCAACCTTCTTTTTCTGTTTTGCAGGTCAAACAAACCGGCTCAACCCCTGATACCGGAAATCGTATCCCTCAGCCATTGAACCAAAGATCTCTTTATACAGACTTTCAGATAAAGATCTCCGGCCGGTCCCCCTCCCTTTCCTTTTTTTCCTTGGCCGGATAACCGGATTTTCTGCCTGTTTTTAATTCCCGGGGGAATCTGAACAATCAGTTTTTTGGATTTTCCCCGAAGATAGTATGCATACGGACCCCCCTTTTGAGCCAGCAAGGGATAGAGATATATGGTGTCAGATATGTCTTGACCCTTTTTCGGCAACAGGTTACCGGTCAATTTATTAAATAAAAAAAGGACTGCTTTCCTGCTGAAAAAAACAAAACCTCTGCCGAATAAACCCGGTCTATGAAATTCAAAGGTTCGAAGTTTTGGACCGTAAAATTCCCTAAAAATATCGTCAAACCCCCTGAGACCTGCTGTTTTGGCCATTTCCTCAAAAATATGATTCAGGTCCGACCCGCTGAAAATATCCTGATCGGAGTAATTTTTTCTAAAATGTTGGTGAGCCGAATATCCAAACTGTTGCCTCAAAAGATCGTATTCGCTTCGTTTTTTTGGATTTGACAGTACCGCGTATGCTTCGTTGACGCTTTTCATTTTTTCGACTGCCTCCGAATTTGAAATATTTCTATCCGGGTGGTATTTGAAGGCCAAACGGCGATAGGCATTTTTGATCTGCTGATCCGCGGCATTTTTTTCAATCCCAAGTATTTTGTAATAATCTTTCTGTTCCATTTGAACTTTTAGAGTTTCGTAATCAAAAGAGAGGCGGGATCAGAAGGGCAGCAGTCCGATTGATTTGTTCACCCCTCACGGGTTAAAGCGATATAAAAATATACGGAAAAACCAACGAGGACCATTAAACCAGAGAAGATTTGACCCAAAGAAAATGACAAAAAAACAAAGCCAAGGTGAGCATCGGGCTGGCGAAAGTATTCGATGAAAAAACGGACAGCACCGTATCCGATCAGGTAAAAGGCAAGCATTGCCCCCTTTGCCCATTTGAGGTTTCGTATGCTCCATAAAACGGCAAAGAGAAAAATACCTTCAAAAAAGGCTTCATAAAGCGGCGAGGGATGTCTAAGGTTCGATCCGGGCGCTAATGGGAAATACATCCCGAACGGTTTGGATGTCACCCTGCCATACAGCTCGCCGTTGATAAAATTACCCAGCCGGCCAAACGTATAACCCAGAGGAATGACAGGCGCAAATAGATCGGTCATCTGCCAGAAGTTCAACTCAGATTTTTTAATGTAATACCACGACGCAACTATTACACCGATGAGACCTCCGTGATACGACATGCCAGAAATACCGGTGAATGCGATGCCATTTGAAAATGAGAAAGGAAGGAAAATTTCAAGAGGGTTTCTAAGATAATAAAACAGATTGTAAAACAGGACGTATCCCAAACGCGCTCCAATGACAAGACCCAAAATCATCGCCGTCATGAGATCATTAATATGGTTTTTCATAATATCAAAGCGTTTTTCGTGCTTCACGCGGTATAGAGCCAGACAATAGGTCGTTGCGAAAGCAATGATATACATCAAGCCGTAATATGGTAGCCTGAATGACCCGATCTCAACGAGAAAAGGATTTATCGATTCGGGCAAATGCTGCCACCAGTCCCAGAAATCATACATGATTAACCTATTTTTCATCCTGTCGTTAAGACAGATGTCCTCCTAGACACGATTGGAAGGCTGATTTCATCGGGTACGCGAAAGAGGAGGGTTTTCAGTTGTCGAGTAAATGCAGAAGGTTGAATGCCGCAACGGTTGGAGTCGCTCTCCCCTGTTCAACCTCTTCTATCGTTTCGGTTAATTTTTTAGTGATTGCAGCGTTTTTATAAAACCGATCTTTTAACCCTTCTTCCACCATCGACCACATCCAAGCAATCGCCTGCTTTTTGCGTTTTTCCTTTAATTCACCTGTTGTCGACAGCTTTTTGTTGTGCTCTAAAACGGTATTCCATATCTCATCGATGCCGGTTTTTTCCAGGGCACTACAGGTAAGAACCGGAGGGGCCCAGGAGGGGATCGAAGGGGTCAACAGGCTTATGGCGGATTCGTACTCTTTTTTTGCCTTTTCCGCCCTTTCAATATTGTCCCCATCTGCCTTGTTTATGACCAGGGCATCAGCGATCTCCAAAACCCCTTTTTTGATTCCCTGGAGTTGATCGCCGGCTCCTGCCAACAGAAGGACCAAAAAAAAATCGACCATGGAAGCTACAGTGGTTTCAGACTGTCCGACGCCAACAGTTTCAATAATAATAACGTCAAAGCCTGCGGCTTCACACAGGAGCATGGTCTCCCTTGTTTTTCTCGCGACACCTCCCAGGGTCCCCCCGGAAGGAGACGGACGGATAAATGCCCTGTCATCCGCAGAAAGCATCT
>DRHF01000356.1 GCA_011049715.1 Desulfobacterales bacterium | reverse complement strand
TGGTGCTCGCTGTCTTCGGGCTCAATTTTTTCCAGGTAATGATAATGGAATATTCAGGTCAGATGATCATGCACGACTTAAGATTAACCCTGTATGATCATATCCAGGGCCAGACCGTTGCTTTTTTTACACGCAATCCTGTGGGACGCCTTGTTACACGGGTCACCAACGATGTTCAAAACATGAATGAACTATTCACTTCCGTGGTTGTGGTGGTTTTCAAAGATTTTTTCCTTCTGGCCGGTATAGCGGTTGTGCTTCTGAGCATCGACTGGAAGCTGGCGTTGTCGGCATTTACGATCCTTCCTCTTGTCCTTTATACATCTTTTAGATTTTCGACTCTGGCACGTGAGGCGTTTAGAACGTTGCGAATAAAGATTGCGGAGATAAATACTCGCTTTTCTGAAACCCTGGAGGGAATGAAAATCATCCAGCTATTCAGACAGGAGAAGGAAAATTATAACGGTTTTAAAAAGGTGAATCACGAACACTATCTGGCGGGCATGAAACAAATTCATTTTTTTGCCATCTTCATGCCGATAATTGAAGTTTTTAGCGCCATTGCGATTGGGATTGTTATTTTTTACGGCGGGAAGGGGGTCCTTTCAGATAGTATCAGTCTCGGTTCGCTTGTGGCCTTTGTGTCCTACATGAGAATGTTTTTCAGGCCCATCCGAGATATTTCTGAAAAACACAACATCACGCAAAATGCGATGGCTTCGGCGGAAAGAATATTTTTGATTTTGGACACGAAGGAAACGCTTCCCCAACCAACAGTTCGAGTCGGATCCCGACCTCCGCTGCTGAAGAAAATTTCGCGTATTGAATTCAACAACGTTTCATTCAACTATGTACCGGATGAAATCGTCCTTGAAGGGGTTTCATTTCGTGTTCAAGCGCAGGAGACCATTGCTATTGTGGGGCCGACCGGATCCGGAAAGACATCTCTGGTTAACCTGATTCCCCGATTTTATGATCCAACATCAGGGGCCATCCACATAAATGGAAACGATATCACTAAATTTTGTCCTTCAGTATTAAGGTCAAAAATGGCCTTAGTGATGCAGGATCCGTTTCTCTTTTCCGGAACCATACGAGACAATATCACCCAGGGAAACCGCGATATTTCAGAAAGCAAAATCGATTATATATTAAAGGTTTCCAACTGCAAATCGATGGTAGAAAGGCTCCAAGATGGTTTGAATACACAGATTGCAGAAGGTGGCAAATCGATGTCAAGCGGTGAACGTCAGCTGATATCTATTGCCCGGGCTTTTGCCCGAAATCCAGATCTCATTATCCTTGATGAAGCAACTTCGTATGTTGACTCACAGACTGAAATGTGGATTCAGGATGCCATTTTCAACCTGATGGAAAAACGAATGGCAATTATTGTCGCCCATCGTCTCTCAACAGCGCGATATGTTGACAGAATTATCGTGTTGAACAGGGGAAAAATCATTGAAAGCGGAACCCACATCGAACTGCTGAAAAAAAAGGGATTCTATTTCAAGTTGTGCCAATGGCAGAATTGAGCCCGGGATCCTTTTCGACGATCAGCCCTCAATTTTCATCATTTTATCGAACAAATAAAAACATCACATATTGCTTGCCAAATCATTGGGAGCATGATATTGGCGACCCTTTGATTGCTCAAACGAACCCAATACCTTAATCAAAATATTTTGAACCGAAGCAACGAGGGTATTCTCCGTAGATTGTCTAAGCGCGGCAAAGATTCCGCTATTCGGGGCTGCAGGGTTCTTCAATTTTCACTGCACAAACTTTTTATTATGGACACTATGGAACAAAAAAAATCAGATGCATCTTTTTTTAACTTTAAACAGAGAATGAGAGAGGAGGGTTTAAAAAAATGGCTTACAACGCAGTAGAGATGGCTGATTGGCAGATTTCAGAGGCAGCTGAGAAAAACATGCCGACTCCAAATGAATGGCAAGAGAAACTCGGCCTAGAAAAAGATGAGATACTTCCCATGGGAAGGCTGGCAAAACTCGACTTTTTAAAAATCATAAACCGCCTGCAAGACCAACCCGATGGCAAATACATTGAGGTGACCGCAATCACACCCACACCGCTGGGTGAGGGGAAAAGCACCACCTCATGCGGCCTCATGGAAGGTTTGGGTAAACGCGGTGTTAATGTCGGAGGCGCCTTACGTCAGCCATCGGGCGGACCTACCATGAACGTGAAGGGGACAGCAGCCGGCGGAGGCAATTCTTTGCTGATCCCGATGACCGAATTCTCTTTGGGCCTGACCGGGGACATAAATGACATTATGAACGCTCACAATCTGGCGATGGTAGCAATGACCTCCCGTATGCAGCATGAGCGGAATTATAACGACGAACAACTTGCGAGGCTTACCGGTATGCCGCGTATCAATATCGATCCTACTCGGGTAGAACTGGGATGGATCATGGATTTCTGCGCCCAAACGCTGCGAAATATCATTATCGGGATTGGTGGTCGATTTGACGGATTCACCATGCAGTCAAAATTCGGAATCGCCGTCGGTTCGGAATGTATGGCGATTTTGTCGGTCATCAAGGATCTGGCAGACTTAAAAAAACGTTTAAATGAAATCACAGTTGCCTTTGATAAAAGCGGCAACCCGGTGACTACAGGTGACCTTGAAGTCGGCAACGCCATGACCGCTTTTATGCGTAATACGATTAACCCCACGATGATGTGCACCGCGGAATACAATCCCTGCATGGTCCACGCCGGACCGTTTGCCAATATCGCCGTGGGGCAGTCGTCCATTATTGCTGACCGTGTCGGTTTGAAACTGTTTGATTACCATGTCACCGAGAGTGGTTTTGCAGCAGATATCGGTTTTGAAAAATTTTGGAATGTCAAATGCCGGTTCAGTGGACTAAAACCCCATGTATCTGTTCTCACTTCCACCATCCGCGCCCTCAAAATGCACGGCGGCGGCCCCAAGGTCGTGGCAGGTATTGCTCTTCCAGCTGCCTACACTAAGGAAGACCTCGGGCTGGTGGAAAAGGGTTGTGAAAACATGGTCCATCACATCAATACCATCCGTAAGTCCGGTATCAACCCGGTGGTCTGCATTAACCGGTTCTACACCGATACAGATGCCGAATGTGCTATTGTGAGAAAGGCTGCTGAAGCCGCCGGCGCTCGTTGTGCAGAATCAAAGCATTGGGAACTGGGCGGAGACGGGGCGCTGGAGTTCGCCGATGCTGTAATTGATGCCTGCAATGAAGAGAATAATTTTAAATTTCTCTATCCGATAGAAATGAAGCTGAGAGATCGTGTGACGACCATTGCCAAGGAAGTGTATGGCGCCGATGGGGTTTCATGGACGGCCGAAGCAGAAGCCAAGGCCAAGATGCTGGAAAACGATCCAAAATATGATGACTACGCCACCATGATGGTCAAAACCCATCTGAGTCTCACCCATGATCCGGTTTTAAAAGGCGTGCCAAAGGGTTGGACTCTGCCTATCCGTGACGTGCTGATATACTCCGGTGCGAAATTTCTCTGTCCCTGCGCCGGGACCATCAGCCTGATGCCCGGAACCGGCTCCAATCCGGCCTTCAGGCGAGTGGATGTGGATGTCGATACCGGAAAAGTGAGTGGATTATTTTAGAAAAACTGCAGCGACAAAGGGCCCGGGGGCATTTCTCGGGCCCTTTGTCGTCCAAAGGTGAAGTGGCGGTTCGGATCAGATTCTACAAAGATACTTTTTTCTGTTGTTGCCAATATGGATGAATCGTGTCTTCAAAAATAGAGATTGCGGCTTCAGAGCCCTGCCCTGCCGCTGTGACGATCTGTTTGTACCCGCCTTCAACATCTCCGGCCGAATATATCCCGGGAATATTGGTCCGGTGTTTTGAATCCTGTTTGATATAACCATCTGCTGTCAATTCCACTCCAATCTTTTTGGCCAGTACGACGGCAGGCAGATAACCGATAGCCAAAAAGACACCATCGATTTTAAGTGCAGACGATTTTTGTTTATCGTTGTTGAACAGAAGGATTTCCTCGACTCTTTGATCACCCCGAATCTCTTTAATTTCAGTGTGCCATAAAATGGGTATCTTGCTTTCCTTCAGATTTTTTTTCAAAAAGTCCTGGGCGCGAAGCGAACCTCTTCTGTGAATGAGAGTGACTGAAACCCCTATATGGTGCAGGTGAAGGGCTTCAGTGACGGCACTGTTTCCGCCGCCAACCATAACGACCTTTTTCCCTTTAAACAACGGTCCGTCACAGGTACTGCAATAACTAACCCCCCTGCCGGCCAGCCGGGATTCTCCTGGAACGCCGAGGTGCTTGTAGGTCGCCCCTGTGGCCAGCAGGACCGATTTTGTCAGAAACCGTCTCCGGGTCGTCATAACCTCGATCGGGTTTCCCGGCTGTATATCCACCACCTCTTCCCCTTGGAAAATCTGGACATATTGAAGTGCATGGCTGACCATTATATCGACCAGTGTTTTTCCGCCGACTTGCGTAAACCCCGGATAGTTCTCAACAATCGGGGTGGTAGCAATTTGTCCGCCGAGCGCACTCCGCTCTATTACAGCTGAGTTTAATCCGGCGCGAACAGCATAAATACCAGCGGTCAAACCCGCTGGTCCGCCACCCACGATCAAAAGATCTGTTTCAACAATTTCCGCATCGCTTTCCGGGATAAAGATCGTTTGAGGTTCCAGATTCTTCAAAGACGAAACAAAGACTTCCTCGGTTTGGGCCCCCTGCCCGATCAGTACGTCATCGGCAAAGGTCATCGGAACACTGTGGGCTGAATATTGATCAGCCAGATCAGGTCTGCATTGGATATCGACGATTTCAAGCGAGATCAGGTCCGGCATTTCAACCGCAGCCTTTACCGCGTTAACCGCCTGCTGGGGACAAAAGGGACATGTTGCGCTGACAAACACTTTGATTTTTCTGGGTGAATCAATTTTTTTTATTACTTTGATCGATTGATCACTTAAATTGCTCTTTCCGAGGCCCACTAGAATCAATGCTTCAAGGAAGGTCCGTCCCTCTTCACCCATGGGAGCCCCAATCCAACGTATGGAATAACGCTCAGGATTGATTAGAAGTGTCGGTGAGCTCTCAACATTCCATTTTTTCGCAAGATCATGATCTAAATAGTATTCCCGAAAGGTAATTTTGTCAGTCAATGGGCGAAATAAACGGACAATTTCTCTGTTGGTCTGGCAGAAAATATCATCCTCGCCTCTCTTTGTGAACAGATAAATGGGGATGTCATTGGGCAATTGTTCAAAAGTGGCTTTCAACTGGTCCATGAAAACCCCACTTTCAGATCCAGTCGAGTTGGTATCGATCTCCTTGATATCTTCCATTCGATTCTCCCTCTGGTTAATTATAGATCAATAACAGGCGATAACCCTTCTATACGAAAATTTGAGGGTAATCCATATACATTAACGATCGGAAGTAACAGTGTCAACTCCGGTCCAATCAAAGTAAAAGCCGTCGGTTTCCCGCTATGGAACCATATCACTCAAGCCGGGGCTCGATTCTTCTCAATGGCGAAAATATTCTGGGATTAGCATGGATTAACGTCTGCGATTTTCCTTGCAAGATTCAAATCAGCCGGGGTGGTTATTTTGAAGTTGATCCTGCTTCCTTTTATAATCTTGATTGTTTCATTAAGGCGCTCCACGAGAATCGCGTCATCTGTTCCTGAAAAACTATCCTCCCTTGCCTGTTCGTGGGCTTTTCTGATCAGATCATATTTAAATGCCTGTGGTGTCTGCGCCAGCCATATCTTTTCCCTTTCAACCGTCTTTTTGATGTACCCGGATCGAGAGATATGCTTCAGCGTGTCATCTGCGGGCATGCCGAGGATGCACGCGCCACATTCTTTGGCGCCTCGAATAACCGCTGTGATTCGATCCTGCTCTATGAAAGGGCGAACTCCGTCATGGATGACCACTATGCCTTCTTTATTATCAACTGACAGTAGGCCGTTATACACGGACTCCTGTCGTGTTTCACCGCCCAAAACGACCTTGACCGTTTTTTGAAGTCCGAGTGGTTCTAGAATTCGGCTTTTGCAAAAATCAGACTCCTTCCGCGAAACAACTAATAAGATTTGATCTATCCCGCCACAAGAGTCAAACGCTGATAAAGTCCGGGCAAGGATCGGTTGGCCTCCGATAAAAAGATACTGTTTACTAACATTGCCGCCGATCCGGATTCCTTTTCCGGCGGATGGGATGATGGCTGTGGTCATTTGAAGTGAGGTTTTTTGTTTTGTGGTTAATTATTTCAGATACGCCAATTCCCTTGGAAGGGGCACTCCTTTTCCGATCGAGTCTTCACCATAATTGACACCGGCAAGGGTTTCTATATCTTTTAACGCCCTAGAATCTCCTTTAAAGATCACTTCGGTGATATTTTCTTTCTGAATTTTTCCGCCTGCCCATTGGATATCCAGAACACTGCTCGCATCGAAGCGATCATCTGCAACGCACAATTCTACTTGTCCACCAAAATGCTGAACAATTTTGGCAACCAAAAGACTGGGTCTGGCATGGAAACCGAGACTGACGGGAACACCAACGGTGATGGATGAGTGTTCGATGTTTTCATTGAGTATCTCCTTTGCAAGTTCCTTGCCCGAAGTGAGGAAGTGGAATGTATAAAAAAGGCAACAGTTGATGGTTCGATCCAAAAGAATCTTCGGATCAACCAGATAAACAAGCTTTTCCCGGACCTTTTTGTAAATATTTTTATATCCGGCATCATGGAGGTGACGTTCATAAAAATGCAAAAGTCTCCCGATCATTTGAAGGAGATGGAACACAAAGGAAAAATAACCCCGAAGTTGTTTGAGCTTGCGATTGCCAAACCGGTAACCGCCATGTATCACATAGGTATCAAAGGAAGATTGAAGGTTGTGAACAAGCATCTCGAATCGTCGAATTTCAACCTCATTGACCTTTTCAGGAACAAGAGCCTGTATCTCATTAATATCATAGGGTTTATAAAATCCCAACTGATCAAAGTTTCGTACAATACTTAAGAATTCACTTGCAATTTTAACGATGTTTTCTTTTTCCAAATCCTTATCAACGTCATCAATGTCATAGTGGAGCATCTCGCTTGTCGAAACACCCGGGAATTCCGAAGGAGAATACCCTTTATCTGGGATCGGAATTTTTAGACGTTTGGCCTCGTCAAGAATGATCGGCGCCATTTTCATTATAGATTCTTTTATGAAATCCTGGGTAATCCGCAACTCTCTTTCAAAATCCTCGATTTCTGCAATGCCATAAAAGATAAGCCGGTTCAATAGATGTTGGCCCGAATATCCTCCCAGACTCAAATGTCGAACTGCAGCTGAAAGTTCTCTGTAAAAATACCAGTTTTTGCTGTTTTTAGCGCCGTGGAAATCAAGAAAATCTTCCAAAAGTTGTGAGGTGGATATCAGCCTCGAATAAAGATATTTAGTAAAAGCAGGCTGGGATGAGTCTAGGCTGGAGACGTAGATAGAGCATCTCAAATAGTCATTAGAAAATAACCGGACCTTTTCATAAAACGAGATATCACATACAGATTGTAACGCTTCCATTTTATTATATGGTTACTTTTTAATCGATAGTGGAATGCATTTTTTTAAAATAAAACCGGCCGAAGCAGCTCATAAGCCGAATTCTGTCCCTGATTTTGGTTGCCCAAAAAAAGGTAACGATCATTCATCTGAAGATGTCGGTTGCCCGGCACCTTTTGCGACCTACCCCGGAACTCGAACGGGCCGTTCTCAAGCGTTCCTCTATATGGTCTTGCACCAGGTGGGGTTTGCCAAGCTTCCCCGGTCACCCGGGGAACTGGTGTGCTCTTACCACACCATTTCACCCTTACCCGGCACCCAGCATCTAGAGTGTCGGGCGGTATACTTTCTGTTGCACTTTCCTTCACGTTGCCGCGACTCCACGTTATGGAGCACCCTGCCCTGCGGTGTTCGGACTTTCCTCTGGATCATATGGATAATCCAGCGATCGTTTGTTCTGCTCCGGCCGATATCTAGGAATTATCCCAGTAAATCATTCTTTGACAATTTGGACAAAATATCAAGTCATCACCCTTCTGAAGTTCGTTGTACATTTGCGGTGGAATATTCAGATTGCACCCCCGGCAGACAGCATTCTTCACAGGAGCGATGGCCATTATTTTCACGAGGCCTTTTATCACCGTATATTTGCTCAACAACTCGGAATCAATGGTTTTAGAAACTCTGTTCCGATCCATTTCGAGTTGCGCAAGCAATTTAATCTTTTCCGCTGCGTCATCTTCAATCGTCTGCTTTTTTTGGTTTGTGATATCAATCAGCTCTTTATATTCTTTTTTTTTGGCTACGATCGTATTCCCTAAATCATCCATACGATCTAAACATTCTAACATCTCATCTTCAATTTGAGAAGTCTTTGTCTTTAGATCATCGATTTCTTTTAGTATTGCCTGATATTCTTTGTTTGTTTTAACCGATCTAAGATTTGTTTCACTTTTTTTTACCCGCGACAGGTCCAGTTGGGCATCGGATTCCCACGAGCGGTACTTTTTTTGTAAATCCTCTAATTCCGATTCATCACATTCAATCTGTTTCTGAAACATCCCGATTTTGGCATCAAGAGCCTCGGTTCTTTTTGAAACATCGTTTAAAACTAACTTAATATTTTCAGTGTCCTTCTCGATCGTTTGAAGGTTTATCAGGCTATCGATTTGCTCTTTCATATATGCTTCCTTTGCTTTAACGACGTCGGCAACTGTTACGGCATGATTCTGAACCCAAAATCCGTTTGTAACGAAAAAGGCGTGATTTTCGAGAATAACCACGCCTTAATCGTTCAATATCCAGAAGGCAGAAAATATAGCTCATCTCCTGTTCCGCTATTTTAGTCATGCACAGATTTTGTTTAAATCCTCAACTTCGTTGATGGGCCCACCTGGATTCGAACCAGGGACCGACCGGTTATGAGCCGGTGGCTCTGCCAGCTGAGCTATGGGCCCATATATCTTCGTGGCGACTGTGTTACTAACTTTAGAACATCCTTTTGTCAACCTTTAGCTTTCAATAAAACCTTTCAGTTTGCGACTTCGAGTCGGATGTCTCAACTTTCGTAATGCTTTTGCTTCAATCTGCCGAATCCGTTCACGGGTTACCGCAAAATCCTGTCCAACCTCCTCAAGCGTGTGATCAGCTTTTTCCCCGATTCCAAAGCGCATCCGTAACACTTTTTCCTCCCTCGGCGTCAGAGTTGCTAGAACTTTTCGGGTCCTTTCGGCCAGGTTTAAGTTTACCGCAGCATCTGAAGGAAGAATAAATTTCTTGTCTTCGATGAAATCGCCAAGATGGCTATCTTCTTCTTCGCCGATAGGCGTCTCCAAAGAAATCGGCTCCCGGGCAATTTTCAAAACTTTTCTGACTTTGTCTAAGGAGATCTCCATTTTTTCTGCTATTTCTTCAGGAGTCGGTTCCCGTCCGAGTTCTTGTACGAGATACCGGGATGTACGAATTAATTTATTAATGGTCTCAATCATGTGCACCGGAATCCGAATGGTTCTGGCTTGGTCGGCTATGGCACGGGTGATCGCCTGTCGGATCCACCAGGTGGCATAGGTGCTGAATTTATACCCCCGGCGATATTCAAACTTATCCACAGCCTTCATCAGACCGATATTTCCTTCCTGGATCAAATCGAGAAACTGTAAACCCCGGTTGGTATATTTTTTTGCAATGCTGACAACCAGGCGGAGATTTGCCTTCGTTAGTTCGCTTTTTGCTTTTTTAACTTTGAGGCGTCCTCTTCCGGCACGCGTAATTGCTTTTTGCAGTGAACGGCCGTCAGCCATGATCGCAATCTCTCTTTCGGCTATTTGGCTTGTTATTTTTTTCGCTTTCACATACAAGGCTTTAATATCACCTTTTTTCAAATCGTAACGGGATTCCGCCCAGTTGAGAAACCCGGTTTCGTTCTCTATCTGGCTTCTGAGTTCAACTATTGAAGCATTTAGTGTATCAGCATAAGATAAAAGCTCTTGATTCATGGCATCGAACGAATTAATCTGCTCTCTGATGGTAAGCTCAACATTATCAACAACCCCTCCCTCAAGGCGCCAATCTTTAAGTGAATTTAAAATTTTTCTATTCCTGCGTAGGATACGCCTTCTGGTTCTGCGCTTTTCATCTAGATTGGGCAAAGGCGAATAAAGAGCTTTGCGAAATACCTTATTTTCTTCGTTCAGAATTTGAATAAAACGGATGGTGTTTAAAAATTCTTCAATTTGAAATGCTTCATCAACATATGTATCCCCTTCATCGATATCCCTCAGCACGTGCTTTGGGCGGAGAAAACCGTTTTTAATCTGTCCACCGAATTCTACAATGCAGTTCACACCTAATGCGGTTTCAAGCAGAGATTTTAATACTTCTTGTTCCCCAGCTTCAATTCTTTTTGCTATTTCAACCTCTCCTTCCCGGCTTAAAAGCGTGACCAGACCCATTTCACGCAGATACATTTTCACCGGGTCCGTTACTTTGCCGAAATCCGGGACAGCAGCGGCACTCTCTTTGGCTTTTTTGGGCTTAATTTTTTCAATACGCCCCTTCATTCTTTTTTTCTCTTCATCAACTATTTCAATGTCTAAATCATTAAACATGATAAGTTTTTCATCAATTTGATCCGGTAGCATTTCCTCCGGGAGAACTTCATTAATTTCATCATAGGTCAAATAGCCTGTCGTCTGACCCTTTGCGATAAGCTCTTTGAATTTTTTTTCATCTAACTTTTCGGCGCTTTTTTGTTTGGCCGGCGTATTTTTAATCAAAGTTTTTTGATCGTCTTTTTTTGCCCTTTTCTGTTTTGAATCGGGTTGAGTAATCATAAATTTTAGTCTCCTGCAAATCTTCAGGTTGTTCATCCACTTTTACGGGCCTGGTTTTGTTTTTCCTTCAATAACGCCAAAAGCTCTTCTTTGTCATCACGCATCTCAGCCGCCTTTATTTTTAGTAATAATGTATTTTCCCGGCGATGCTTGATTGACTCAAATTGATTCATCAGCTTGTTACAGCCTTCCTTTTCCCAAAGATCCCCACCAATCGCCAAAGAATTGATAGTGCGTTTTTTCTCTTCGTTATCAATTGATGTGATCGTGTCAGAAACAAATTGATTGAAAGGCCCACTGTAACCCACTATCATCTCTCCAATTGATTTGAGCATTTCATCTTCGAAATGTTTCAGCAAATTCCGTCTCGTCACTTCGGGGATCGCATCTGGAAATTGAAGCATCATTTCAATAATTTTTCTTTCCAGTTTGCTTCCCATCTCCTTAGGTGCTTTTTTTTTGCCTCCTGTTTTGTCGAAACGATATATTTGATTTGAAATGGTCGTTTTTCGAGATGAGGTTTCCCTTACTTTTTCAAGAACAGCAGCTTCATCAACGCCGATTCGTTCCGAAATTTTTTGGATGTATAAGGACCGGGCGATCCTGTCATTTATCAATGCCAGTGGCCCTTTCAGGTCTGAAATGATTCGGATCTTACCCTCTACTGAAAGCCCATGTTTTTTAACAGCAGATTCGATCAAAAACGGTATAATGCCGAGTGCCTTTGAAACAACATCCATGAAGGCTTCAGATCCAGAGTTAAAAAGGTATGAATCAGGATCATGTCCGGCCGGGAGCACGACAATTCTGGCATCGACCTCCTCTGCCCGAAAAATTTCAATAACCCGTTGGGCCGCCTTTATCCCGGAATCGTCTGAATCGTATACCAGATAAAATTTAGAGACAAATCCTTTCAGAAGCCGGATATGTTCCTTTGTAAGCCCTGTTCCAAGCGTGGCCACTGTATTTTCGATTCCATGCTGATGAAGCGCTAAAAGATCAAAGTATCCCTCTACAATAAAAACAGTATCGCTTTCTCTGCACCTTTTTTTCGCCCGATTCAGACCATAGAGGGAACGACTCTTATTGAAAACAGGTGTTTCCGGCGAATTGAGATACTTCGGCAGGGCATCATCCAAGACCCGTCCCCCAAAACCAATGACCTGCTGGTTTAAATTAAAAATAGGGAAAACAACGCGGTTTCTGAACCGGTCATAATATCCACCTCGACTCCTTTTTAAGAGAATCAAGCCTGTCTTTTCAACGAGACTGGCCGGTATTTTCTTTTTGGAAAAATGATTAACAAGATGCTCCCACCCTAAAGGAGCATACCCAATATGAAAATCATCAATGGTTTTTTCGGTCAGCCGTCGTGACAGGAGATACGCCTTTGCACTTTTTCCTTCACTGCTTTTAAGAAGTGTCTGACAGAAAAAAGTCATTGCCTCCTTATTGACACTGAGCAAGTTTTCTCGTTCGGTAATCAATCTTTTCTGTTCTGATGACAGGTGAGTTATCGGGATCTCAATGCCATATTTTCTTGCCAGTGATCGCGCAGCGTCAGGAAAGGAGATGCCTTCCTGCTTCATCAGAAAACTAAAGACAGTCCCACCCGCACCACACCCAAAACAGTAAAATATCTGTTTTTCAGGACTCACGGTAAAGGATGGCGTTTTTTCTGAGTGAAACGGACACAGCCCCAGGTAATTTTTTCCCGTTTTTTTCAGTAAAACCACTTCAGAAACAACGTCCACAAGATCTGCAGAGTTCTTAATCTCTGAAATTTTATCGTTGGGGATAAAACTTGTCAAAAAGAACACCCCCCATTGCTATAAATACAAGGAAGATTGAAAATATTGGAAGGGTCGTAACAGACCGATAGAATCACTTTGGTTTAAATCGTTTTATAAAAAACCCTTGGTTGAGTGAGCACCTGATACCCTCTTATTGAATGAAACCGCACTGTTCAATGCCCTGCCGGTGGCCTTAAATATCGATTCTATAACATGGTGATCATTTTCACCATAAAATACATTGATATGAAGTGTTATGCCACCCCTGGTTGCAAATGCCTTGAAAAATTCCTTGGCAAGTTGAGTGTCAAAATTTCCCTTTACCACAGGGGTGCATGGTGTATTATAGACCAGATATGGCCGATTTGAAAGATCGAGGGTAACGGCGGTCAGGGCATCATCCATCGGTGTCACAGCATGGCCGTACCGGTTGATACCTGTTCGATCTCCAAGCGCCTTATTTAATGCATCCCCGAACACAATACCAACATCCTCCACCGTATGATGAAAGTCGACATCAATATCCCCTTTGGCACTTATCGATAGCTTAAAGAAACCATGGGTCGACAGGAGGGAAAGCATATGATCAAAAAATGGAATTCCCGTGGTAATCTTCCCCCCACCGCTACTGTCCAAGTTCAGTTTGACAGTAATTTTTGTCTCCTTTGTCGTTCGATCGACCTCAGCTTTGCGTGCTTTCATCATCCCCTTGCGGAATTCGCCAGTTTATATCTTTTGTGAAAATATCCACTTTCTGCTAAAAATCAAGCTCATGTTGTTTGATTCCGGACAATTTAAAAGGAAAGTAAACCGAAAAGAATTGTTGAACCTTAGATCTGCAAACGTTCAGTATACCGAAATCTCAAGGCGGGGGGCGTGAACCTGTAACAAACTCCCGGTGAGCGCTGCTACACAGTCTTGCCTCTTGGCAGATGAAATCATCGATACAATCAATCTTCTCTTGATTTTTGGGGTTGAAGTGGAGATGAGGGGATTTGAACCCCTGACCTCGGCGTTGCGAACGCCGCGCTCTCCCAACTGAGCTACATCCCCACAAAGGAGGTGCTTCTCTATCAAATTCCACGATATGGGTCAATTGAAAAAACCCTTGTTTTATAAAAACCCAACTTGATTTTTTTTTATCAACCACGGTTAATCATTTCTTCGGCGAGTTCAACAAAGTCAGATGATCCATGACAGGCCGGTCTGTAAAAGATTACCGGTTTGCCGACTGCTGTGCTTTCGGCAATAGTTGTATTTATCCTTATTGTCGTGTCAAAAAGCAAATTTTGGTATCTATCGTTTTTTCTGAGTTTTTCCATGGTCCGATGACTGATCTTTGTCCGTTTATCAAAAAATGTCGGGACAATTCCAGTAATACGGAGCCCCGGATTAATTTCAGCCTTTATTCCTTCGATCGTATCAAACAATTCATCAAGAGCATCAAATGAATATGGATGTGTTTGACACGGAATGAGTATCTCTTCTGCGCAGGCGAGGACATTAACGGTTAGCAGCGAAAGACTTGGAGGGGTATCGATAAGAATAAAATCGTATCTGATGGTTACCCTCCTCAGGGCCTCTTTTAGCCGGTTTTCCCTTCCCTCGACGTTCACCAGTTCAACCTCCGCGCCGACAAGGTCGACATGTGAGGGAATGAGGTAAAGCCCTTTCCAAGCGGTTTTCAAGATTGCATCATCCACAATATGAGATTTTTCATCCATTATGATGTCATACACCGTTAACGCTCCTTCACCGATGTCGATGCCGAGCCCACGGGTCGCATTGAACTGAGGATCCATATCGATTATAAGAACGCTTTTCTCCTTCAAAGCGAGGGCAGCGCCGAGATTTATCACCAATGCGGTTTTCCCCACCCCTCCTTTTTCATTTGCCACAGCAATCGTCCGTGTCGGTCGAATATCCATTCTAAATTTCTTTTACATTTTAGGTCCTGAAACAGAATTTTTCTTATGCACAAAAGATTTTTTTGTCAAATTTATCTGTTGCATCGGCTGTCCCGTCTTATTTTGATGAAACGAATATAAGGTATTGTAAAATCTGAGAGTTTGTGATATCAATTCTATCGCCTGGGGTCAGCCGAGACCATATGGCAACAAATTTATGGAGAGGAAAAAATCTATGTCAGAAAAGTACCCCGAATGCCCACTTTATAATCCTTTAAATTGTAAAGAATATTACAACCCCAAGATCTGCGCTTTTGTGAAAAAAGATCGTATCTGTCTCAAGAAAAAAAAACCAAAGCCAAAGGAAAAAAAACAAGAAAAAAAAATCTAGGCGTGGCCGGAAACATCTGAAAGCAAAACTGGATCAATACCCATCTTTTTCACTGCCTCTTTCCAGCGTCTCTCAATCGGAATATCAAAAATAATCTTTTCAACCATTGGGCTGGTTAGCCAAACATTTGCTTTGATCTCGGATTCTATCTGGCCGGGGCCCCATCCGGCGCACCCCAATGCAATAATAAACGCCTCCGGGCCCTTGCCAATTGCAATCGCTTCCAGGATATCCCTGGTATTGCTCATTGCAAGAGACTGGGTTATCAACAAAGAACTTTCCCAGTTTAATGGTGGTCCATGAAGAACAAATATATCGGCCATGTTGACAGGGCCACCAAGGTGAATCGGCACAGAATCCACACCTGAAGTACACTTGATTTTTAACTCATCAAAAATGTCCTTTCCAGACAAAACAGGATGAATCCGGTTGACGACGATTCCCACAGTCCCTGCTGAAGTATGCTCGCAAATGCAGGCAACGGTACGGGAAAAATTTGGATCCACCAGGCCGGGCATGGCCATCAAAAGCTGTTTCCTAAGAAAAGATTTGTTTTGATTCTTGATGTCTGGATCCATGGTTTCGAATGTCAATTTTTTTTTGTTTTTGTGTTTTATATATAATTGAAATTTATTTTACACAAATTTTCACCAATGGCAATACCAATCCAACATATTTATTTTTGGTTGAGCGATTCTTCACTCACGGTATTATTCATACAAATGCCTTCATGAAAGAAAGTCAAGAATAATGAACTCAAGTTTCGCACCCCTAATGGGGCACGGTGCCGCATCTGGTGTGGGGCAAATAAAATTTTTTTAGAAAAACAATGAGGCAATCAATTTGAACCGGTATCCATAAAGTAATCACCGCGCACAGGCACGCGATGGTCTGGTTTCTTTTGTAATATCAGTTGCTTCTGAAATGATAACTCTTAAAAGGTTTTGTGCCGTTGTCAAAGCGCTTATCATCAATTTTTTCCAGAAAAATTTCTTTTTACCCTATGCCTGATGCGATTTTCCTTAAAATATTAGGTGCGAAACTTGAGTAAATATAATAGAACATAACTTCCGAACACAGTTATAATATTTATATTAAATAAAGCATTAATAAATACAAGGTAACAATTTGTTAATATTACCAATAACTAATGTCATTTGAGATGAATGAGGAATTTGTTCGTTGTTTCTGTCAGTGGGGACCTGAAATCGAACGTGCGCAGTCATTCAGTAGAAAAGAATCATGAATCCATCGGCAATATCATACCATAAAACTACCTGTTATGACCGAAATCGAATGAAAGGACACCCATTGGATTGGTCAAACCAGCCCCGGGTTTTTAAGGCGTACGACAGCATAGAGACCATTCCTTTACCAAAAGTCGACAAACTTCCAGAAACCGATCTCTGGCATCTTTATCTTTCAAAGACACCCAAACGTTTGGAAAACAGACTTGATTTGAAGCAATTATCCCAAATCTTGTCTATCAGCTATGGTTTAACTTCCAAACGCAGCTATTCGGGGCAGGATTTGTTTTACCGCAGCGTTCCCTCAGCAGGGGCCCTCTACCCAGCTGAAATCTATTTTTTCGCCTTCAACATTGAAAATCTTCAACCCGGCCTTTATCACTATGGGATAAAGAACCGATTGTTAACCCCACTTCGAAAGGGGGACGACAGCGCCATCATGTCTGCAGTGACCAACAGTCTCGAAACACAATCTCTACCCGCCGTATTTATTATTTCAGGAATTTTCTTTAGAAGTTCCTGGAAATATCGAGACCGTGGGTACCGATACATCCTTCTAGATGCCGGACACCTGATAGAGAATCTTGCGCTGGCCCTGAAAGCAACCGATCTACCCTGTGCCATTGATTATGATTTTGATGATGAACATATGGGGCGTTTGATCGGGTTCGATGATCAAAAGGAAGTCAGTCTGGCATCTGTTCATGTAGGGGGTAGGTCATCGATTACCCAAAAGAAGCTGACAAAATCGGCCCCTCTTTCACCTGCAATCATCGAGGCATCCTCGGTCTCACCGGTTGAGACGGTCTATGAAGATATCATTGATATCCATCGATCGGGTACAAATATACCTAAACAATTTGTGAAGGATCCTGATATTTCTTCTAAATTAGGTCTTAATCCCCTTAAATGGATACCCATTTCTCAAAATAAGGCCCCGGACAAAAAACTGACCTATTCAGAGACCGTACTTCGCCGTCGGTCAAGACGAAACTTCAT
>DRHF01000355.1 GCA_011049715.1 Desulfobacterales bacterium | reverse complement strand
TGTGGAATTCCATTTGGTGAATATCTTTTTGCAGTAAAAGGATCTCCTCCGGGATCTCGGCATCGACCACCTCGGATTCTTTCTCCAGGTCCTTTAAATCTATCTCGAGGCCAACCACCATCTGTTTCTGGCTGTTCATTGTGTGCGTGGTTTCCCTGATTTGGCCCTGATGTTCCTCATTCTGGACCTTCAGTTCTTTGCCGTCACCATTGATGCCTTTTAGCTCAAGTGCCTTGAGAGCGTTGAATTTGCCCCGTGCTTCGACGATCTGATCTTTCGGTAGGGGTTGGTTGCATGTCGGGCAGATTTGCTCATACGGTTGATCCTTGGCGGCTACAACAGCGTATCTGGTGCGGAGCCCTGCCATATTCTCCTCGTTTTTCTTGATTGCCTTCTCCCAGTCCTTTATTTCGATCTCAGCCTCCCCGATCTCCCGCTCAAGGCCCCGGATCTCGGATTTGATCTTGAAAATCTTTTCCTCAATGCCGGCATTCGCCTTGTCTGTTTTCTGCCTCTCCTTTGCCTTGGCCTCAGATAACGCAACTTCAGCATTGGCCAGTTGCTTGCGTAGTGCCGCCAGCTCGGTATTATCCTTGATTTTCTCGATCTTATTTTCAATATGCGCGATATAGGCCATAATGGCCCCACGATTCTTTGCTTCCGTGGGCAAGGTTTTGGTAAGCTCATCGATCCGGGCGGGGATCTCCTTGAGGCGGTCGTTTATCTTGCGCTTTTCGGCATCGATCATCTTCCGCTTATCTTCAAGGGGGCGACCAGCCAGGATGCTTGGCAGAGTTGAAAGGGCATCATCAGACAGTATTACCTCAGAATCGTCCACATCCCCGCAGACATCGAGCAGGATTCTCCGCCGGTCCTGCCACTTCAGGCTGTTGAAATAGCTCGGCAATGTGACTAACTTAAAGGCCTCTTCATCGATCATGTCATTCATTCGGCCTTTGAATTTCGCCTCAGAGATGGGTACGCCGTCCATGTAATATTCCGTTTTATGCCCTTGAAGCGTTTTTTTTGCGCTACCTCTTTTTTTTACCCAATTTTCTCGGAATACTCTTTTTAATTTAATCGTTGTTGACATAATTTTTTCCTTTCCATTGCTCGTACAGGCATTGTCAATGCATTAAATGTTGACCATCCTAATCTGATTCGACTTCTAAGTGTGCTATATTTGATTCCGGTAAGATCAGACCACTCAGCTAGGCAAGCAGTTTTACCATGTAATGTTAGTGTGTGATTGTTTCTCTTGTTTCTAGCCTGCAATAATGGTTTCACCCAATGACAATTTGATGGGCTGTATTCTCCATTATTATCTATCCGGTCTATTTCGAGGTTGTTTTTGTAGCCATTATGGACAGCCCATGTATGAAAAAAATAATAATCTGACCAAGATGAACATATTGTGATGCCTCTACCTCCATAACGGTCATAAGCCGAATCATTTTTATTGAGACATCTTTGGCGCATTTGATTCCAAATTCGATACAAGCGGGTTCTCTTTCCTTTTGTTTGTGACAGTCCATGTGTTTTCATTAATTAGGCCCCATTAGTCTTCAATTTCAATTATGGCTTCAACGGTGTGGTCCATATTGGAGTGTGCCGCTCCGCTCTTATCCAAGGTTTTGATTGCGAAGTCCTTCCGGTCTGCCGTATCCTTACCGAAAAGTAACCACCTAAAGGCATCCGCCACGGTAGTCTTGCCAGTTGCGTTGTCTCCCCGGATAGTGGCATTTTTGCCGTCAGGATTAAACTCAAAATTGCCGATTCCCTTGAAATTCACAAGGGTTAGTTTTGTCAGCTTGATCTCCATTATCCTCCTCCTCCATTTCCTCTAAGATTTTAACGCATTCATCGCAATATGTGTGCGATTCCCTCTTGTCCTCCAGGGGCTCTTTCTCCCTGATGAGGATTTTACAAATGGCGCAGATGACTTTCATGGCCGCTTGTCCTGAAGTTCATTGTGTGGATTCATCCCTGGACTAAGGACAGCCCCATTATTGCGTATATCCGCCCATGACCAATCTTCCGCTCCTGTGACATGGAGCGTAAATTTGATCTCTCCTTTAGGTAATTCAGGGTGTTTGGTCTCTCTTAATACTTGCTGCACTTTATCTGCGATCTCCCGCTTTTGTCTGACTGAGAACATCATTTACCTCCTTACCCCCTTTTGACTAAGCGGCCGGGGGTGGGGCGTTTTGGTGTTCAGCCTCCATCCGTCATCTCCTTTGGTCTTGGGTCTCGCCCATGCCAGTGTTCCCGTCGTTGGGTTGCCGTGTCAAAGGCATCAAGGCAAGATTGTAGATATTGAGCTAAAATAAAATCAGGAGTGTTGCTCCCATTCTCCATCGAAT
>DRHF01000354.1 GCA_011049715.1 Desulfobacterales bacterium | reverse complement strand
GATATTGACAGTGCATCTTCTTTTTATTGCAAAAAGACAGGAGGTTACAATATCTATATGAATTCGGGATTTTTGCTTGCCGCGTAGCGGCTTCGTCCAACAATGGCATGAAGATGGCCGGGCGTTATCCTACGGCTTTCGAAGCTATGAATTGCTTGAAAGCAATAACTTATAATCTGATATACGTTCCCCCATTTGTTCCCTTTTCACAGTTGTTACCACCGCCACCTCTCCCGATCTTGTAGGAAAAAGCCCTACAAGATAGTCAGCCAAAGCCCTACAAAAAAATCAGCCAAAGCCTGACAGACAAAAAAAATTTTCTGCTATATAATCAGCCATATTGGGAATACCATCGCGGCTCAGGAAAAACAGATAGGGCTTTAGTTCCCTTATCAAACGGGCCAATCCAGGAACGGCAGAACTAATTAAAAGGACAGTAAAAAGAATGTATTTACAGTCAGTTAGGACCCATCCTCGAACCCAAGAGAGTCAAGTCTTCATTCTTCACTCTTCAGTAAATTCTGTCAAGAATGAATGGGCGACCCCCTTGTTTCACAAGTGGGCTTTTCCTATAGTTTTTACTCGAAGTAGCGGTTTCTTATGACCTGGTTTTTTCACCATTCGTAAGAGAGCAGTTTCGGCATTGGAATAAAACATGAAGGGAAAAATAGGACCGGAAAGGAGGAGGATTACATGAAACGAAAATGGATGATTTTGGTATTCTTCGGTGCTTTTATGGTACCAGGTTTGGCCGGAGCGGTGGAAGAGGAAGACTTCGTGGTGGACACCACAGGCGACCTGATCGAACTTTGTAGTGCCCCTCAAAGCGATCCTCTCCATACGGAAGCCGTAAATTTCTGCGTTGGATTCTTGGTGGGGGCATATCATTACCAAGTGGCCCAACATGCAGGTCCAAAAGGAAAATGGCTGGTCTGTCCGCCCGATCCGCCGCCCTCGAGAGGCGAAGTCGGGGCCATGTTCGTCGATTGGGCCAAGAAACATCCCGAGTACATGGACGAGGAAGCTGTCGAGACATGGTTCAGGTTTTTGATTGAGAAGTATCCGTGCAACCGCTAATCCTGCTGATTCGAAAGGAGCAAACCATGATAAAAGTTTTAATGATATCGATTCTGTTAATCAGTCTTGCGCTTGCTGGATGTGCGGGGATGAGCGATACCGAGCAGCGAGCCTTGAGCGGGGTGGCCTTGGGCGTCGCAGGCGGGGCCATCGTCGGGGCCCTTGCAGGCAGTGTAGGGCTCGGAGCAGCCATCGGCGGCGCGGTTGGCGCCGGCGGCGGATATCTCTACGGCAAACACGAGGAATCAAAGCAAGAGTCCTACCAACAGGGATACAAGGCGGGCCAGCAGAGTCAGTAGCCCCCTTGTGGGGCTTGGCGCAAAATTCCTCTCCTAAGATAGCCATGATCATGGTGGGCCCGGGGAGAGGTAGGGGACGTCGCAAAAGCCTTCGTTCGATGCCATTCACTATGCATGTATGGCGCTATTTAAAATAGGGATATTATTGTTCAACCTAGTGCCCTATTTTGCCTTGCGAATTGTTGGTTAAGTTTTGGGTACCCTGGAAAGCTTTTGAGGACTGAAAAACCTTCGGAACAAATGATAACAATGGCACCTAGGAAGATAACGTGAGGTGACAAGATGGCGGATGGTCTTGATGTAATTATTGTAGACGATGATCCGAGTGTGTGCGAAATACTCTTTAAAATCATCGCCGAATTTTATGCCTGGGGAGAGGTACTTAGTTTTACTGATGTGGATGAGGCAGTTCCGTACTGCCTTCATCGCAATATCGGCATTGCGGTTTTTGTAATAGACGTGTTTCTTGGCGCAAAAAGCGGGTTCTATTTTCTTGATGCCATCGAAGAAACTTTCCCATCTGCTCATGAAGACGCGATCATGATCACTGGATATGCAAGCGATGATGTTGTAAATACATGCGTTGCCTCAGGGATTAACCATTTGTTGGAGAAACCCGTTAAGGCATATGCCTTGCAGTTTGGGATTAGGGCCGTGGCGGAAAAATATCTGAAATTTGCCAGGAAGCTCATGAAGAATTCAGAGTTTGCCGATACTGTGGCAGGCCTATAAAGTGTGAGGGAAAGATTTACGTGGAAGGATTCGAGGTACTATTTGTTGATGACGAAGTTGAGATACTCGATACTGTAGGTGAATATCCTATCTCAAGAGGGGTACAAAGTGACCCCTTCCATGTTCCAGTTTTATCCGGTTTGTTTTAGGTATATATTCGAATTGCAACATAAATCAAGAGTGGAAAGGCGACATCAGAAGGAAAAGGAAATGATCACAATACTTGGAAGAAGCAAAAGGAATGTATTTGGGTTCGAAGCTTCGGGAGAAATATCAGAATCTGATATCCAGGGCGTGGCCGCACAACTAGATGAAGCAATCAAAGCGCATGGAAAGATCAGTTGGCTTTTCGTTATGAAAACTGCGAAATACACAAGCCTTCGTGCAATGTATGAAGATATGATGTGGCTGCTGAAGAACATTAAGCATTTTGACCGGATGGCCATCGTTGGCGACAAAAAATGGGAAAAGCTATTGATAAAAGCTGATGGCCTCGTCTTCGGTGAAAAGTATTTTGACATCTCCCAGCTTGACGACGCCTGGAAATATGTTGAAGGAGACCCAAAGCAGTAAGAACTTTTGAAAAAACGACCCAACAAATCATTGCACCACAACCTGAGAAGCAGTGCCTTTATCATTTAAAGGTCCCAAGTGTAATAATTGTCAGTTTTTTTTGTAGGTTAGTGGTGTAGTTTTCTCAGGCAGGTGAGCTTTACGTTATATTGTATTTTTAAATCTGAAAGATAAGCTATTAAGGAGATTTTTATGATTGATAAAAAATATGTTGAAGAACTATTTGAAAATTTGAAAATTAATCCTGATAAATTTTTTGAAAAAGTTTTAAAAGATGTGCATTGGACAGTGATGGGAACACATCCTCTTGCAGGAGAATATCTTAGTAAAAAAGAATTTCTTAATCATACTTTCAAAAGGTTGAACAAGATTCTTAAAGAAGGTATTATTTTAGCAATAAATAATATACTCGTGGACGGTGATTATGCTGTCGTTGAAATGAAATCACTATCAACAGCAAGAAATGGAAAACCATTTAACAATGCTTACTGTTGGGTTGTAAAATTCAATGGAGATATTATTACTCATGTTAGAGCTTATTTGGATTCTTCCCTTGTCCAGCAATTAATTGATGAAAATGAATAATATTTCAACATATCCACATGAAGAGCATTTGTAGAAAGTAAAACATAACAAATCACTACACCTAATCCCGACAGCGTTCGGAACAGGTGAGCTTTATGTGTACAGAGAAAAAATGAATATGATATATGAAAAATATAAACAATGTTTATATCCCACCATTTTGGCGTATAAGAACAATGAATATACACAAACATTTGGCATTCATTATATTTGGCTAAAAATGTAATTTTACTTATAAAGATAATTAATAACTTTTAAAATAAGGAGTACAGTATGAAAACAAAAAAGAACCAAAATCCAAAAGATTCAAAAGTGTTTCTTATTGGTAGTGGAATTTCATCTCTTGCAAGTGCAGTTTATTTAGAAAAAGATGCTGGGATACCCGGAAAGAACATCCAAATTCTGGAAAAAGACAAAATTCCGGGTGGCGCCCTTGATGGAGCCGGTGATAAAGAAAAAGGTTTTGTTGTAAGAGGAGGAAGAATGCACGAAATGCATTACGAATGTTATTGGGAGTTACTTTCTCGCATTCCTTCATTAGAAGACCCAAATGTTTCAGTAAGAGACGAGTCATATGAATTTAATGAACGGTTCGTTTCTAACGCACAAGCTCGTTTATTAAAAGATGGCAAAAAACTGGATGTTTCTTCTTATGGCTTGTCATTAAAACAACAAGCAGATTTTCTTAAATTAACTTATGTTTCAGAAAAATCACTTGGCAACAAACGAATAGAAGACTGGTTTGACCAAGCCTTTTTTGAAACAATATTTTGGAACATTTGGGCTACAGTGTTTGCATTTCAAAAATGGAGCAGTCTTGCTGAAATGAGAAGATATATGAAACGTTTTATCCACCTTGTTGATGGATTATATAGACTAGGTGGTGTAATGCGTACAAAATACAATCAATACGACACCGTGGTCAGACCTATGCGAAGATACCTTGAAGAAAAAGGTGTAAAATTTAAAATGGGTAAAGAAATTGTTGATATTGATTTCAATTTATCCGCTGACAAGAAAACTGCTACTGTTCTTCATCTCAAAGACAAAAATGAAATAGTACTTGGAAAAAATGATTTTGTATTTATCACAAATGGCTCTTTAGTAGATAGCACTGATAATGGGACTTGGGATACACCAGCAAAACTTAAAGGTATAGCAGAATCAGGTTCTTGGAAATTATGGAAGAAGATTGCAGAAAAAGATAAAGCTTTTGGTAACCCAAGCACATTTTGTGACAATATTGACTTGCAAAAATGGTATTCATTTACCGCCACTATGAAAGATACCACATTCCACGATTATATGGAAAACTTCTCAGGTAATGTAGATGGAACTGGCGGACTTGTTACTTTGACTGACTCCAACTGGTTTATGTCATTTGTAATAACACGTCAACCACACTTCCAAAACCAACCTGATGACGTTAAGATTTTCTGGGGATACGGACTATATCCAGACAGAAAAGGAAATTATGTCAATAAAAAAATGGCAAAATGTACTGGTGCTGAAATATTAGAAGAACTGTATTACCATTTAAAAATACAAGACTTAATGAAACCAGTTACCGATGCTGGGAAAGTAAACTGCATACCTGTTGCAATGCCATTTGTAGATAGTCTGTTTATGCCGAGAGAACCTGGAGACAGACCTGATGTTGTACCAAAAGGAGCAACGAATTTTGCGTTTTTAGGTCAATTTGCAGAAGCACCAAAGGACTGCGTATTTACGGTTGAATATTCTGTAAGAACCGCTCAAATGGCGGTTTATGGTCTATTTGATACTGTTAAAGAAGTACATCCAATGTACGACTCTGCACATAATCCAAAGTACTTAATTAGTGCTCTGAAATCGATTAGCAGATAATAACGAATGCCAACAATGTATATAAAAAATAGGCTCCCTATAACCCAATCGGTCCTTCCCAACGCTTGAATAGGTTATGCGTTATTCCAAAAAGGTCGAGAATTTTCCCGATGGTCTGATTAATCACATCGTCAATGGTCCGGGGTTTATGGTAGAACGCAGGAACGGGGGGCAAAATAATTGCTCCTATCTCCGATACTTTGACCATTAGTTTAAGGTGTCCTGTGTGCAGTGGAGTCTCTCTAACTACCAAGACAAGTTTCCGTCGTTCTTTCAGGGTCACGTCAGCTGCCCGTATCAAAAGATTTTCATTGTACGAATTTGCTATCGCTGACAGACTTTTAATCGAACATGGAATAATCACCATTCCATCGGTAAGGAAAGAGCCGCTTGAAAGGGGTGCCGCAAGGTTTGCTGTTTCGTGGACATATGTAGCTTTGTTTTCGAGTTCTTTAATATCGAAATCTGTTTCCAATGCAACGGTCGTTCTTGAGGCGTTGCTGATGATAAGATGCGATTCCACCTGTCCACTGAGTGCATCCAGAATTCGAAAAGCATAAATCACTCCTGAAGCACCGGAAACGCCGACAACGATTCGTTTCATTTCTACCTCCTTTAAACTGATTCAATCATAAGATCTATGTTTTCAAAAATATGAACCTAGGCCAACAGACCGGTGTGAGTATTAAACTGTTCAATGCGCCTGTCAATTTCTGCCACTTGTTGCTGCAGCCTTTCCCAATAATCCGGGAACTCATACCACTGGGCATCCAGCTCGTCGAGATCTTTACCCTGCTGCTCGATCCAGGTAAAATACTTCAAGTTATGAATTTGACGCTTGTCATAATAACTCAACTCTCGCACATGGGCGGTCGACTCAGCCATGAGAGAACGGTGGTAGTCCCTGGCCGCTTCAATTTCTGAATAAGAACCGAACGCTTCCGTCATTTCCGCCAACCGCGATCGATAGAGATCGATTGAATCGGTCCACACCGTCAGGACAATATCCCGGCTGGTCAGTTCATAATATTTAGCGAATTTAATCGCGCACAACAAATTACCAATGCTGGATATCCCCAAAAGTGGGAGATTGGCGATAGTTTCATCGCTCACCCCCTGCTTTTTTAGATAGTCCCGGCCTTTACGCTCGTTGAACAACCGGATGAGGTTCATACAGGAATTGTCATCAACGGCGATAACCATGTCTGTATTTTTAACATTGTGAATCCAGGGGATATGTTTATCGCCAATGCCTTCGATACGGTGTCCGCCATAACCGGAATGCAAAAGAGTCGGGCACTGCAAGGCTTCACCGGCGGCTATTTTGCTCTGGGGATATATTTTCTTCAAATAGTCACCTGTGCCCAGGGTGCCGGCTGAACCAGTCTGTGAAATAAAGCCGGCATACCGGTCATTTTCTGACAAGAGCTTCTGTAAAACCTCTTCCATGGCGTGACCGGTCACCTCATAGTGCCAGAGGTAATTCCCAAATTCTTCAAATTGATTAAAAATAACGATGTCCTTGCGGGTTTTTCTGAGTTCCCAGCATTTATCAAAAATCTCTTTTACATTGCTTTCGCACCCGGGTGTTGCGATGACCTCACCAGCAACTGTTGACAGCCAATCGAATCTCTCCTGGCTCATCTCCTGCGGCAGAATGGCGATGGACTCGGCAGCGAGCAAGGTGGCATTGTACGCACCGCCACGGCAGAAGTTCCCCGTAGACGGCCAGACTGCTTTTTGGTAGGTTGGATCAAATTGTCCCGTAACCAATCTGGGGATCAAACAGCCGAAAGTCGCCCCGACCTTATGTGCACCGGTGGGAAACCATTTTCCTAAAAGAGCAATTATTCTGGCCTCCACTCCCGATATCTCTGAAGGAATTTCCATAAAATTCACATCGCCATATCCACCACCAAAATCGACCGGCTCATTTTTCCAGGTTATCCTGAAGAGATTGAGAGAATTGATATCCCATAACCCGACATCCTTTAATCCATTCTTGACTTTGGCTGGGATTAGTTCCGGATTTTTCTGTTGCCTAAAAGTAGGAATAATAACTTTTTTACTGCGAGCCCTGTCTATAGCCCGCTTGAGTTTTTTTTCGTTGACACTTAAATCAATCATTTTAAATTGCTTTCGGATAGAAACACTTAATCCAGTATTCAGCCACTTCGGAGACCTTTTATATCAGGGAAATCCGGCCCTGTATCGGTGAAACCCCATACCTCTTCATAACCACCACAGGCCAAGATGATTGCCTTTGCCTCAATGGCAGTAAAACAGCCGTCTATTAAATTCAAACCAAAAGCCCTCGCCGATGACCAGCACATCCGTTTTCAGTACTTCATAATTGCTCATTATCTACTCTTCCCGGTGCATTTCATGGCTAAAGTACAGCAAATTCCTCCGAAAGTCTGTCCGTAATAAACATGTGCCCCGGGTAGTGTGTAATCATGAAATCCACCTCTGCCTTCATGGCCACCGCCTGAGGTGTGATGCCGCATCCCCAGAAGACCGGGACTTCATCTGCTCCGATTTCAGGCTTCCAGCCAAAATTTGGTTTATCCATGTCGACGATTCCAAGCTTGCCAGGATCGCCCACGTGAACCGGTGCTCCATGGACCGCAGGGAATCTGGAGCAGATCTGAATCACCCGTACAAGTTGATCCCGCCTGATCGGTCGCATACTCGTAACCATCGGTCCCTTGAATATTCCAGCCGGCTTGCAGGGTTGATTGGTGAAGTAGACAGACACGATTTCTCCAAGTTCGATATGCCTCAATCGGATATTAGCCTTCAACAGAGCCGATTCAAAAGAATAGCTGCATCCGATCATGAAGGCCACGAGATCATCTCGCCAAAGATCCACGATCTGCTCCACATCGCCAACACACTCCCCCTTCTCGTATATTCTATAGCGGGGTAGATCGGTTCTTACATCCGCTCCCTCCGCCAGGTCCTTTAAATTATAATCTCCGGGTTCGGTGACCTCCAGAACCGGGCAGGGCTTGGGGTTTCTATGACAAAAAAGAAGAAAATCGAACGCATTTTTTTCAGGTAATATCACGAGGTTGGCTTGGGCGTATCCGTCGGCACATCCCTCGGTGGAGCTGCTGAATTCACCCTTTCGGATTAATTTTCTGATCTCGGTCGGATGAAGATTCCTAATCTCATCTTTATCCATGACTTTTGCTCCGTTGGTTTTTAAGAAAGAAAATTATAGCGAAATATAATTCCCATTTTCCCAATTTCTTTGCCCATAGTATATCATCTCCTTTTTCACAATCTTCTCTTGTAATTTTAAAAGAGATATTTTCCTTTATTGATATAAATGTGGAACCCCTCGACGTCTTTGGATGCCATTTCGATTCGTCGAATCCCCTCTTTTAATGATTCCATGTCCGTGGCTGTGGAGAGCCGTAAATAATGTTTTCCTTCGCTGCCAATACTTCCAAAGGAACGCCGGTCCAGGGTTGCCACGCCATGGTGGTAGAGTGCAAACATTTGAAACAGAGTCGAAGGGCTGGTTCGTTGTTTTTTTTCATCAGAAAGTTGTTCGTATGCCGCCAGGACTCCGAGCGCTTCGCAGACCATTGAAATGTTCGGGAAAACGTAAAATGCACCATCGGGTTTATTGCAGTGGATGCCCTCGATTTGATTGAGACCTTCAACCACCATATCCCGTCTATTTTCAAACTGTTTGACCATGGCCTGGACGATCTTTTGATTCTCTTTGTTATCGATGGCCGCTCGACCTGCTTCCTGGATAAAAGGAGGTGTGCAGGAAATGATGTTGATATTCATCTGCCGAAAGACCATCGCTTCTTCAACAGTGGGCAAAACCGAGTACCCGAGCCGCCAGCCCGTCATGGCATAAGTTTTGGAATGCCCGCTGGCCAGGATGGTATGTCCAGCCATACCGGGAATCGAAAGAATGCTCTGATGTTGATGGCCGTCGAAAAGTATGTATTCGTAAATTTCGTCAGAGTAAATCCGAATGTTCGGATTGGCCTTTCCTTTAACCACCCGTGCAATACCCTCAAGATCTGCTCTACTGAGCACGCCGCCCGTTGGATTCGATGGTGAATTAAGTATAAATACTTTGGTTTTCGGGGAAATTAACTTTTCCAAATCAGCGGCATCAAATCGAAACCCTTTATCCTCCTCAAGGTGTAAGGGGACAGGCACGGCGCCCAGAAAGGTAACCCAGGATTCATAGATGGGAAAGCCCGGGCTCGGGTAGATCACTTCGTCGCCTGGATTAACATAGGCCATCATCGTATAGGCGATTGAGGGCTTTCCTCCGGTTGTCACCACAATCTGGTTAGGGTTGACCCGTACCCCACGGGTTTGGCAGATCTGGCGGGCAATGCTCTCCCGCAGGGGCAAAATGCCTTGGGGGTTGGTGTAGTGTGTGTTGCCGTTCTTTATATTCTCAATGGCGACCTTGTTGATGTTTTCAGCACTGTCAAAATCCGGTTCTCCCAAATTTAGCCGGATGACCTTTGTGCCGGCCTGCTCGCATCGTGCAATATCATCACCTAACTTAAATGCATTCTCAGTACCCAGTGTCTGGATTCGGTCTGCAAAACTAATCATTTCGCCCGCTCTCCGCTTCGAGAAATTACATCTCCAAGCCCCTGTTCCGAATGTTTATTAAAAAGAAGGAGGCGTAATCGCCCAAATAGCCTTCATCTCACCTTCGCCCACGCTTTCCCATCGATGCGGGATTGAACTATCGAAGTATATACTATCGCCTTCTTCCAAGACCACAACCTGGTCTCCGATAAATCCCTTCAGTTTCCCTTTCAGGATGATACCACACTCCTCACCCCTATATAACTGATATTGACCAATTTTACTAAATAATTATGGCTCAATCGATTAAAATTTCATATTTTTATTTTTTTTATCAATTATTTTTGATTTTTATACAAATACGCAAACGCTTCTAATCACAAATGATTCTTGGCAGGATATATGGCCCAAATCGATAGACAAATAGAAACGCAAAAAAAACCGTGCCCCATTGGGGGTGCGAAACTTGAGTATTTTAATACCCGGAGTTCTTTTCACTATTGACAGTTTGGCGATAAACTCTGTATGCCATACCTGCAATTCTCGATCTCTGGTATATTCGACGTTTTGCTTTTCCTCGAGTCTTTCTGTTTTTCACCAACCTGCCAAATAGTAGGTTATAATATGAAATCATTTGAAAAATTCCCTGCTCAACTGAGAAAGCAAATTCGCTATGTGTTGACGGATATCGATGATACCCTTACCGTAAATGGACGATTGCCTGCCGTTGTTTTTGTGGCCATGGAGCGACTGAGAGATGCCGGGATCCGCAGCATTCCCATTACCGGGAGACCGGCCGGGTGGTGTGATCATATTGCGCGGATGTGGCCGGTGGACGGTCTTGTGGGTGAAAATGGGGCTTTTTATTTCCGGTATGACGATTCGGTCCGAAAGATGCAACGACGATATTTTAAGACAGAAAGCCAGCGCCAAGCGGATCGTCACAAATTAGACAAACTAAAGCTGGAGATTTTGGAAAAAGTTCCAGGCTCTCGGCTCTCTGCCGATCAAGGTTATCGCGAAGCGGGTTTGGCCATTGATTATTGTGAAGATGTGCCGCCGCTGTCAAACGAAGATGTCGATCGGATTGTCGCCTTATTCAAAAAGGCGGGTGCCGAGGCAAAAACGAGCTCCATCCATGTCAATGGTTGGTTTGGCGAATATGATAAATTGACGATGACGCGGTTTTTATTTGAGGAAGTCTTTGGAGAGGATTTGGACCACGTCAGACAAGATGTCATTTTTATCGGAGACTCTCCCAATGACGCACCAATGTTTGCCTATTTTCCAAATTCGGTCGGTGTGGCCAATGTCTTGCATTTTAAAAACAGGATGCCTTGCGAGCCGACTTGGATCACACAAAAGGCGGGCGGATACGGGTTCGCTGAGATGGTGGATGCACTGCTTTCTCGCTAATGCGGTCAAATCTCGCTTGCCCGTTTCTGCTCTTTTTATCAAAACTTGACATCAAATTGGGATAATGGCAAGTAAAGGCTGGTTTTGAAGGGCATCAAAATCCAGCCTTATCCATTACGTATCACAGGTTGACCAATTGATGTGGTTTAGCTGCCAAAAAGGTGAGAAAATTATTCTTGTTAGGCCGAATAAAGAGTATAAGAATTGGAAACCTTCAAGACCAAGACCTCACGAGAACTTGCTGCTCAGGCCGTATCCAATGAGGCTCAGCCCATGAGAAAAAAAGTTCTGCTAACTAGCGTGTGTCGTCCCCTGGGACCAAAGTACGGCGATGCCCCCTCGGTGGGGTATGAGCTGCTGTACAGCCAGGTGACGCGCGCTCAGGGGATCTTCAGTCCACGGACGGTGAACAGCCACTATTCCATCGAGTACATCGCGGAGAACCTGGACGCGCCCACCGTGGTGTTGCAGTACCCGTCGAAGCGGGAGTTCATCCGCGAACTCAAGAAGGGCTATGGCTACGTGGGCATCTCTTTTCTGATAGCCGTGTTTCACAAGACGAAGGAAATGGTCGCCTTGATCCGCCGGTACGCGCCCCAAAGCAAGATCGTCCTTGGCGGCTACGGGACAGTCCTGAGCGACGACGTGCTCAAGCCTTACGCCGACTTCATTTGCCGCGAGGAAGGCGTAGCGTTCTTCCGCAGGGTATTGGGCGAACCTGAGATCCCGATGCCGTACAAGCACCCGCTTATCGTGAGTCGGATGAAGGTGTTTTCGCTGCCCGTGTCGGGAGGAACGGGGAAGATTTTCGCGGGGCTCGGTTGCCCCAATGGCTGCGACTTTTGCTGCACCTCGCACTTCTTCAAGCGCAAACACATCAGGCTGCTGCCCGAGGGCAAGGACATCTACGCCGTCGTGGAGCGGTACTTGGATATGGATCCGAACCTGGCGTTCCTCATTGTGGACGAGGACTTCCTGCTCCATAAGAAGCGGGCGATGGCGTACCGCGAGTGCGTGCTAAAAAGCGGCAAGACCCTGTCGACCTTCGCCTTCGCCAGCATCAATGCGATCAGCCAGTACACGGTGGAAGAAATTTTGGAGATGGGGATCGATGGCCTCTGGATCGGCTACGAGGGTACGCGTTCGGGTTACGCCAAGCAGCAGGGCAGACCAATCGAGGAAATCCTCACGGAATTTCGCGAGCATGGCATCCAGGTGCTGACCTCGATGATCATCGGGTTTGATTACCAGACCGAGGATGTGGTGGCGGAAGAACTGGACATGCTGATGAAACTCAAGCCCGCGCTGTCTCAGTTCATTATTTATGGACCTGTGCCCAGCACACCGTTTTACGAACGGATCATCAAGGAAAACTTGTTGCACGAGGTGTACATCAAAGCCCCCGAGCTTTTTTATCGGCGGGCGGACGGCTTCACCACTATGATCAAACACCCGACGTTGTCGCCCGACCGGATCGAGAAGATTCAGCACTGGTGTTTCAAGCAGGATTTTCAAAGGCTCGGTCCAAGCATCATCCGGATCCAGGAGACACGGCTGCTTGGATACCAGAAGCTCAAAAACTCGCCGAATCCCTCTTTGCGCGAGAAGGCGAAGTATTATGCCAAGGAACTGCGGAATGCCTATCCCGTGTTTCTCGCGGGAAGACTGTTCGGACCGAATGCAACGGTCCGCCGTGGGATCCGCGATTTGCAGCGACGCATCCACGCGGAGCTGGGATGTCCCACGCTGGTGGAGCGGTTCAAGTCCGTGCTGGCCGTGGGCGCTGCGTTATGGACGGGGTTGACGCTCAAACTCGATCTTTTCCAGCATCCCAAGCTGGTGCGGACGACCTACCGTCTGCCCAGCAAAAGCTGGAGCACGTTTCATCTCTGGGAGGAAATCCCGCACAAAATTTCGATCCCGGAACTTTCCATCCAGGTCGACCTCCAGCATGCGAAGAAGCAGGTGTGGCTGCGACTGGAGGGCGTTCTCTCGGCTGCTAATGTAGAAGGACTGGCGCAGCGAATCCAGGATTGTCTGGCGGTGAGCAAGAGCCGATTGGTCCTGGATTTGAACAAGCTCCGCTGGGACAAAGTGGACGGCCTGCGACTGCTACTGGAGAAACTTTCCGGCTACCGATCACACATCCGTCTGGTCCTGCCAAAACTGTCCGCCGCCCATCCCGAGCTGATACTGCTGGCCACCATGTTTCACCATTACAAAGGCTGAGCAAATTAGGCATTCATCAATTAATGTTTTTTCGAAAATGAGAGTAATTGTGTTTATAGAGGATCCGGATGTGATCCGCCTGCCTAGTCTGCCCCTGACATAAATGGATGATGAAAATAAGGAAGTGGCGATGAAGTTCAAGCTAATAATAGGATGTGCGAGGCAATGGCGGGCAGGTCAAAAAAATGCTCGCTCACCTGGATTTGTGGCAGATAAAACGAAAGCCGCTCCCAACAGCCAACGCCCCATCCATCGGTTAGTTTCCCGCATATGACGAGCAGCCCGGCTCCAGTGCGGATGACCACATTTGTCCGCCTTTGGAGGAATTACCCGGTGGCGACCTATTTTTAGAGCCACACTCGTGCAGTCAGACGTCCTATGTCCAAAATCCCAACATTTCAGCCGTTTACAGAAAAATGCCTTCTTGACTCCTCCTGATATCCTGCATAATTGCAAAATCCATCTTATTGCCGGCCACCCTGATTGATTGGCTTCAAACAATTGCTGCCATAGAAATGATCGCGACCTCTGTTGTGCCGCCGCCGATATCAATCACCATATTGCCTGTGAGTTCTTCGAAAGGAAGATCGACACCGATTCCATCTGTGGAATGATCTTGTTTCCCTAGAAAACAGTAAAAACATAGCGGCCGTGCCGGTTTTCGCCGTTTGCGATGTTCGCCTGGCGGCCCCGGGAACAATTTTCATGGTTCACGAAACCTCCCTGTGGAAGTGGCCGGGGCGTGAAACGGCTTCAGATATTTGTTCTCAAACTGAATCGATGCAGCTTTTACGTGAACACTATATCGGAAAATTGGCTGT
Organism: Desulfobacterales bacterium; assembly: GCA_011049715.1. Taxonomy (GTDB): domain Bacteria; phylum Desulfobacterota; class Desulfobacteria; order Desulfobacterales; family UBA2156; genus UBA2156. Next base: position 6,895 of record DRHF01000354.1, on the reverse strand, counting down.
TCATTCCAAATTAGATAGAGTCAAATGGGAAAAATTGGAGTATAAAACGACCTGGTTTAGTGCCGAAAAGGCAACGAATTAGGGCCTTGTGGATAGAATAGAATAAAATGTGAAAAGTTGTGCAATCATTCCCCTGCAGCTAAAGCGGAAAAGACTCCTAAGCTGCTGCCTTGCGGCTTATCGCAAATTCACTTCACTTATCCACGGATTCTTTCTTGCTTTTCTTGGGTGAAGGCTCGTCACTGCCGTACACCTCGACACAGGCATTATGCGAAGTGATTCCTGACTCTCTTGCCGATGAAGGAATCCGGATATTTGCGCCCGATGTGGCAGCCAGGACAGACCTTGCTCCATCCTGCCAGCACTTTTTTTCATTTCCATCTTTGCCTCCTTTCTGCAGGCGCACTTGCCTGCTACACCCCAAAAACCCAAAATTGCTTGTCACCTACCGGCAACGGTTCCCTGCTGGTAATTTTAATAAAAGATATCCGCCACCCTTTAGCATCTATTAATAGATTGCCAAAGGAAGAAGGAACAATGTATATAATGTCAGACAGGCTTTTTTATATTTGCTTAACCGATTAAGATGCTCAAGTCAATTTGAAACATGAAACTAGCTCTAATTTCTACTTATCTTCCCAAACATTGCGGCATAGCCACATATACGGATTATCTTATCCGCGGCATCAAAAAGGCTGACTCCGCGTTAGAAATTAAGATTATTGCGGAGCAGGGAGCCTCCCTGCTTAAACAGGATAAACTTGAGGTAGTTCCCTGCTGGGATAGAAATGAGAATTATGTAGAACCTATCATCTCACACACAAAAGGCGCGGATGTCGTCCATATTCAACACGAATACAGTATATACAAGTTTGATGACAGATTGCCTTCGGTACTCCATGGTATGGAAAAAAATACCAGGAAGATAATAACAATCCATTGTGTAAGACCCACTCAATTCTCGGAAAGAGGAGCAGTAGATGAGGACTATGCTGCAAGAGTTGCCGGACTCGCTGACGAGGTCATCGTACATCTCTCCGCCCAGCAAGCGATTCTCAACCGGCTGGGGATACCATCAAAAAAGATTCATGTTATTCCACATGGAACAGAACTCAGCGATGAGGACCAAGAAGTCTCGCGCAAGAGACTCGGGCTGCCGGTGGATGCGAAGATACTTCTCATGTTCGGATTCGTTAAGCCGCACAAGAATTTTCATATTGTGATAGATGCCCTTGTGGAGATAAGAAAGAAATTTAATGATGTTTGTTTTTTCATGCCCGGAGGCTTGGCCCCTACCGCTTCCGATAAAGACAAAGAGTATGCTGAACTGGTCTTTAGAAAAATAGAAGACCTTAAACTTGAAAATAATGTTATCTATCCGAACAAATTTTTTCCCAACCAAGACGTCCCGTTTCTACTTCGGTCCGCCGATATTATCCTGTTTCCTTACTGCGAAGAGGACAGAGCTGCATCGGGCTCGTTTCATTTAGCCATTGGTGCGCTTAGGCCTGTGATAGCCTCAAGAATACCCAAATTCGAGGAACTGAAAAACATCAATGACGAACTGCTGATCCTTCCCTACAATTCTTCCGGGATAGCGGGAACTGTTATCCGCCTTTTTGAAGATAAGGATTTCTGGCAATATGTTATTGACAGGACCGATGATTATCGAAAACTTACTTCGTGGGAGACAGTGGCGAGGCAACATGTAGAATTGTACAGGAGGAGTTAATATGATTGATTTAGATACCTTGGGTAACGGCAAAGTCGAGGAAACAGAATCCGGCCAGACTATCTTCATCATCGATTCATATGAAAAAAATCCGGTTGTGAAGCCCCAGAATATAGGTCTCACCTGGTATGATAACGGAGAACTTAAGATCGGCGCTGTGTTCAACGGCGGAGCAGAATATTTTGAAGACCGGGTCATTCTTTTACCAAGATGCCACAGAAATTACAGAAAAGGCAAATTCTTTGATGAAAAACTGGGCCTGGAAAGGGACTGCCTGGAGGACTATACCTCTGAAGTATGGCCTTTGACAAGTACTGACGGTATAAATTTCTCCCGGTTTCAGAATCTGGCCATTCGCGGCGACGGCACTGATCATCAGGACTTCGTTTACGGTATAGAGGATATAAGAATCATAAAATATGAAAACAGCTATGTCTTGATTGGCTGCGGCAAGACAAAACCCCCATTCAAAGGTTCGAATGCGGATAGAATCGCCGTTTATTCCACCGAGGATTTTGTAAAAACAACTTATTGTGGAATGGTTGAGTCCTTTGACTCCAGAAATGCCGTGCCCTTTCCAACTCCGGTGAATGGAAATCTTTATACCTTGCTCAGGTTCCATCCTAATATACATATAGGCTTGCTTAAAGCCGGCATGGATCAATTGTTAAACCCTGCGGCACATAAGGATAAATGGGAAGAAATCTACCGTAAGCGAAACGGAAACTTGCTCCTCAAAGCAGGTCTTTATCCGCATGAGAAAGAGAAAATCGGTCCTGGGCCGCAGCTTATTAAAACAGACCGAGGTTGGCTTCTCATCTATCATGCCGTTGGGGAGATAGAAATTGACGTCTGTAAAGCCTATGGACTTTCCCGGAAAATCGGAAGGGGATATTCCGTCTCTGCCGCTATTCTGGATATGAATGATCCCCGCAAGGTCATTCGCAGAACCCGGAAACCAATCTATATCCCTTCGGAACCTTATGAATTATACGGCGATGGTGAATATCCGGTGGATGTGCCTGCGGTGGTTTTTCCTGTGGGCGCCTTTGTTCAGCAAAATAAAATACTCATCTATGCCGGTGCTGCCGATAAATATGTTATTCTCCTTAGCTGCGGACTTGAAAGCCTGGTAAACTATTTATGGGAACATGGTAAATTATGAAATGCCTGATAATCGCCGCCGGTTATCGCAAAAAGGGGCGTCACAAAAAAATTCCGCAAGTCTATCATGAATGGACACCATCTCTGTTTAAAGCTGTATTTACAAGATCATCAAAATTAGCGGTGGCCACACATATACAGGTGTCGGCAGCACCATAATACACCTTGATTTCGCCTGAATCTTCCACAACCGCGCCGCATGCAAACGCCACATTGCCGACATCCCCGATTCTTTCATAATCCGCTCGCGGTGAAAGGATCGGCTGGTTAGATCTGGCAATGATCTTGTCCGGCTTTTCGAGGTCCAGCATAACAGTGCCGATTCTGTAAATGGGACCGGTTGTGGTCTTTTTTACACCATGATAGATTTCAAGCCATCCATGCTCGGTCCTGATCGGCGGAACCGAGGCGCCGATTCGATAGCTGTCCCACATGCCCTGTCGGGGCGTCATCAAAATCTCGGATTTTCCCCAGTCGACCAGATTCTTTGAATAGGATACCCACATACTGCCCACGCCTTTGCCGATCGGTCGGTCAAGGCGCACGTACTCGCCGTTTATCTTTGCCGGAAAGAGGATGCCGTCTTTGTTGCCGGGTTCGGATACAATGGCAATCCGCTCATAATGGGAAAAATCCTCTGTTTTTGCCAGAGCAATGCGGGGGCCGTATTTTGAATATGCGGTGTACATTACATAATAAACACCTTCGATTTCGGTAATGCGCGGATCCTCGATACCACGTTTTTCGTACCGGGCAAAGGGGCCTTTTCGGGCAGGCTCCATGACCGGTTTATCTTCAACCGTAAAATGCAACCCGTCTTTGCTTCTTGCCAGGGCAAATACTGAATACCCTTGCTGGCTCTCTACTCTTAGGAGATGAAAATATTCATTCCCTCTTTTAACCACGGCCCCATTAAAGACCGTATTGCACCTGAACGGAATATCTTCGATCGCAATAATGGGATTGCCTTCAAACCTGTGCAGGATATCGCGTCCAAATGGGAAGTGCTCGTTCATCAGAATTCTCCTTCACTTTTTGCACACTCCTGATAGATATCATCAATGGCAGTTGTGCCCAGGCATATGCAGCTATCAGAAGCGCCATAGTACAGCAGCAGTTTCTCGTCCTCCAAAATAGCACCGCATGAAAAAATCAAATTCGTCACGTCCCCGACCCGTTCGTAGTCTTTGCGTGGACTCAGGATGGGGACGTTGGTACGGCTAACAACCCTGGCCGGGTCGTCAGAATCTAAAAACACCGCGCCGATCCTGAAAAGAGGTCCGGCGGATGTATCCTTGATGCCGTAGTAAATCAGCAGCCACCTCCCGTCTTTGACTCTGATGGGGGGCACGGCATCGCCCACGCGGTGTGAATCCCAGTAGCCGGGCCGGGGGGATAAAATCGCCTCGGAACCGCCCCAGTACACAAGATCATCTGAATAACTGATCCATATCCGTCCCCCGCTCAATGGCCGCTCGAGCCTGGCGTAGCGGCCGTTGATTTTTTCCGGGAAAAGCGTACCGCCCTTGGTGTCCACTTCGGAGACAAATCCAAGTCTGGTGACGCTTTCAAAGTCATCGGTTCTGGCCAGCCCGATTCTGTCACCATAATGGCTTTCGGCTATATATGTGATATAATAAGTATCTTCAAAGGGGGTGATCCTCCCGTCCATAATACCGTTCTCTTCATACTTCTTAAATGCTTTATCTTCCGCATATTTCATAAAAGGCGCATCTTCCACCTCAAAATCAAAGCCGTTTGTACTGCGGGCAAGATACAGACTTTTATGCCCCTTCAGACTTTCAATCGTTACAAGCAGCAGGTAGGTGTCGTCGATCTTGACCGCCCCGGCATTACAGATGTCCGAGGCCCGAAACGAAAGGTCATCCATAGTAATTACAGGGTTGCCCTTAAAGCGATAGATAATATCAGGGTGTCTTTTTTTAGACATGATTTATTCCTTTTCCTATTCCCCGGCAAATACATACCGGGTTTTGCATCCCATTTCACGGTCAAATTGTTTATAAACATTGAGGGTCTGGTGTGCAACAATGTTCCAGGAGATAATTTCTTTGACATAGGCCAGTGCGTTTTGAGAAAATCTTTTGTATACCTCTGTATCAGTAAGCAGCGTCACAATCCTGTCGACATATTCGTCATTGGTTTGTGCATGAAATCCCGCTTTTGATCTCTCAAGTGTATCGACAAATGCCGGAAGATTCGATGTGACCACAGGCTTACCGAAGGTCATTGCATGTGCTATTATACCACTTTGAGCTCCAGCAGTGTAGGGCAAAACCACGATATCAGCGGCGCTCAGAATCGTATCGAAAGTTTTTTGGGGAAACTTTCCCCGAAATACTTCAATTCGGTCCCTGGCAGGCGAGTTGCTTATCTTTTCAAAAAGCATCCTGCGATAGATGCTGAATTCGGGCACTCTGAGTTTTCCGGCCAGCACCAGCCATGCATCCGGAACTTTTTCGACTACGGAAGGGAAAAAGTCCACAACCCTGTCAAAACACTTGGCTGGCCAATAATACCCTGCCAGCAGGATTACTTTCCTGTCCTCAAGGTTGAGTTTTTCCTTGGCATCAGGGATAGGATCCATGTCGCGTGCCCCGTGCGGAATAAGAAAAATCTTTGACGGATCTACATCAAAAACTGTCCGCAATATTTCGGCGTGCTTCTGCCCATGTACAATAATGCCGTCCAGTTCGCGGCACATGGTTCGCAAGATGAGTTCCTTTCGAAACTCAAATTCTTTCTGAACAGTATGGAAGGTTGCTATAACCGGAGTGGCAGTGGATTTAAGGCGGTAAATCAATTCAAGTACGGCAATGCCGTCCAGTTCACCATACAGGTCGAATTCGTGCTGAATATGGACAATATCGGGTGTCACCCGATTAACGGCATTAAAAATCTTCCGGGCTATACCGTCTTCGCCCGGGTAGTATGAAGGGTAAACATGCCTTCCTTCAGCACCGTACTGGCTGACAATATGAATCTCATTGGGTAACTTTGTCAGGGCTTCAACCAGGAAGCCGGTATATGTTCCAATGCCGCATTCAATAGGGGGATAAGTGGATACGAATACTACACGCATGCCGCCCTCCTTCCCGCCATGACCAGCGGAGAGAATTGTGCTTTATGGGCTGAAAAATAATATTTTGATTTTCCATTACTTTATGCTGGAAACTCTATACCCGGTCTCATGACGCGTATGAGATCATCCAGCTCACTGCCAGTAACGGCCTCTTTTTCCAGTAAAATATTTGCTAATTTATGCAGAATATCCATGTTTTCATTTAGAATTTTCCTGGTGCGATCGCAGCTATCTCCGATCAGGCTTTCGATCTCTTCATCAATTTTTTGCGCTGTTTCCTCGGAATAATCCCGGTGCTGTGCGATTTCACGACCCAAAAAAACCTGTTTTTTCTCTTGGGCGTATGAAAGCGGACCGAGCACTTCACTCATACCCCAGGCGCAGACCATTTTACGGGCAAGCTCGGTTGCCCGGCTGATATCGTCGGCGGCACCTGTGCTGATACGGCCGAAAACGATCTCTTCGGCCACCCGTCCGCCAAAAGCCACCGACAGCCGGCTTTCAAGCTGGATTTTGTATTGGAACTCATTTTCTTCCGGCAAAAACCAGGTAATACCAATGGAACGTCCCCTGGGAATAATGGTTATCTTGTTAACCGCATCAGTACCGGGCAGAAACCGGGCAACCAGGGCGTGGCCGCCTTCGTGATATGCCGTTGTTTTTTTGTCTTCTTCGGAAATCACCTTCGATTTTCGTGCCAGGCCCATGACGACTTTGTCCTTGGCCTCTTCGAAATCCTCCATCTCCACCTTTTCTTTATTTCTTTTAGCTGCAAGAAGCGCCGCTTCATTGACAAGATTTTCCAGATCAGCGCCCGAAAAACCGGGTGTGCCTTTAGATAGGGTAGAGACATCGACGTCGGCCGCAATTGGCGTCTTTTTCATGTGTACCTTCAG
>DRHF01000353.1 GCA_011049715.1 Desulfobacterales bacterium | reverse complement strand
CCAAATATTATTTTTGGATCTTTTTCTTATGATATATTTGGGAAAAAATTTATACCAGATCGATATGATTTTGGAAGCAGATTCTCCGGAGATACCGACATCTACATCGTGATCCCATGGGATTAAATCGCCATCTCGAATTATTCCCAACAGCGTTCCATCATCTATCCAGTATTTAATGCTGTATTTTTCGAAAATATCCAGACTGTCGAATAACATGCGCTTCATCCGATCAAGGTAGTGATCGTGCAGTTTGATTCGCTTTTTTGTTTTCGGGCGTAATATTTTTTTATGAGAGATTGTTTTGATAATATCGTCATCTATGATTGAAAGGTCTTCTATTCTTGCAAACCAAGGATATTTATGGGTTTTCCAGTCGCCATATCTTTGTCGCAGATAATTTTCAACATCAGAGGGGATTGGATAATCTTTATCAAAAAAGTTTATTTTATCCAGCCGATCAAAAAAATGTGAGGAAACAGATTTACAGCTCCTCCTATCGACCCACCGATAGGTATGGCCGTGTTTATATTTAATCGAAATCATTATTTTCAAAACAGCATTGTTGTTGTTTTCCCAAACCTTATACACTTTAACCCGTGTGATATCGGAATCGATCCATTCTCTTCCCGAATGATTTTGAACCTCTCGAAACTTGTATAGGGGCGAAAATTTTTTTCGGAGGGCGAGAAAACGGTCCAAATTTTTTTCGTCAATACCGATGTCAATATTGCGGTGCCACGCCGGAAGGTTTTTCTCTCTTATCAGACCTATAAGGGTACCGGATTCCAACCAGTATGAAATTCCGTTTCTCTCCAGCAAGGTTGCCGTGTATCGGAGCAACCTTTTTTGTAATTTTTCGATACCAACCATTACCCTCTCCACCAAACATTTTCAGATGATTGAAACAAAATGGTTTCCATTTTAATATCTTCTCGTCAGCTTATTCATCAGGATACAAAAGCAATCATTTTCGTTTTTTAACCAGAATGTATACGGACCACAGCGATGCGTATTTGTTAAAAGTATATTGCCAAAAGAGTATGGCCATCAGCAGACCCCGGCGACCATCCAGAAAACCAAATCGAAAAACATAAATGTTGAAAAATTCCCAGCAGGAATGGAGCAGCGCGTTGGCAATTCCTGTTTTTTTCCCCTTTCCGTGTCTTTGTTGTGCCCACAACCACGAATATTGGACAAATTTTTCCAAGGCCTGGAGCATGTTCCTATGGGAAAAATGTAAAAGTCGACCCTCCAGTTTCCCAATTTTACCACTGGGTAAAATGACTTTTTCATGTACCTGCGCATCTGAAAACCGTGCGCCTTCTCGTTTAAACAGGCGCAAAGGCGCTCGACCACTTCGGCCAAAATCAAGGCGTTTACCTAAAAAATTGACGGCCCAGGGGATGCGAAACGCAATGGCTCCCGGATCGTCCTTCAAACAGGTGTCAATCTCTACCCTCAACTCCGGCGTAACCTGTTCATCTGCATCGATGGATAACACCCAGTCCTTAACTGCTTTTTCCAAAGCCCGCTGCTTCTGGGGCCCATAACCGGGCCAATCGGTGACATAGACTTTATCGGTATACTTTTTCGCTAATTCCACCGTACGATCCGTACTGCCACTGTCGAAAACAATAATTTCATCAGCCCAATTCGAGACCGATTCAAGACAGGGTTCAATCCGGTCCTCCTCATTCTTTGTGATAGCGATGACAGATAAGGAAAGGTTGCGATCAAAATCGATCGGTTTCCAGTGAACCTTTTCATTAAAAAAAAAGCTCATCCACACGATCAGAAAAAAGATTAAAAATGGGAGCGGAATTGTTTGCGAGAGATTGCTTTGGGTTAAAGAAAAATAGATTATGCCGGCAACCAAAACGATTCCCCCCAAAGCAAGGGCACGGATTTGATTTGATTGGTGTTGCAACGCGCCAATGAACTGCTTGGTTGAATAGCAGATAAGAATAGCCAGTGCTGCAAGTATCCCTAAGAATTGACCGGTCAGGATCATGGGGTTTTCACCGATTATGACGCTGTAAAAGCCGATGGACTGGATGAAAAAAGATCCGGATAGTATAATGGAAATAAACCCGAAAATGAATGCCATCAGCGGTATTACCCGCATGATACGTCGATTTTTAAACCAGTTCCAACCGCCAAGTGCCATACTGCCAAACAGGAACGAACAGGTACCCCATAAAGCCTTATGGGTCGTTGATGAAATCAGGGTCCCCAGCCCGGTCGACAAACATCCCAAGACAAGTCCCAGCCAAAGCCATCCTGGGTTGATCTGCAGCCGGCGAAGAAATCGATATATCGGAACTCCGAGACCGATGAATAAATAAAACATCCATCCATTAAATGTGATTTCTTTCACGGCGCCGGAGAAAAGAGGAATCAGGTGCAATAGGAAAAACAGAATCAAAAGAAAAAGAAAGATTTTTTCTTTTTTCAACAATTGAATGTTTTGGGGAAGAATGGGTAGAAAAACAAGTGTCAAAACGATTATAAACACCAGCAGTCCCGTATCTCCCTGGTCAATCATCGTTGAAACTGATGGGGAAATGAAAACCAGCAGACCGATAATTAACCGAAGGTAACGATCTAAAGTGTGTTGACTCGGCAAAATCGAACCTCTAAAAAAGATCTCTTCCATGCTCAAAAAAGTAGAAAATATTTATTATTGATTGATGAATTTATCCTGCCACACCTAACAGGATAGCAGACACATGTCAATGTCAACGCAGTACTCGACATGATTCTGTCTAAATTACACAAACGAATTGTATGATCGATTTTTGCATTTATAGCAAATCAAGTTTTGCACCCCCTAACCACGTTAGCGTTGCCTGCGGCCTTTGCCGAAGGCGAGTCTTTGTAAGATCAAAGGTGCAAAACTTGAGCAATAATTTATTGACATGACCCTATGGCACGGGCATTATGCCAAAAGGCGGAGGAGATGTTGATGAGCTCAACTGCCCAACTGCCGGTTTAAAACCCCCTTAAGTGATACACTATCCCTTCATCCGGCGGATTTGACCAATGGCAATTAAACGGTTTGAAAAAGCTTAAGTTGAGGATGAAAACAGAACTGCCATTCAAATCTGCACCGGAAAGTATCTGTATTTTAAGGCTGTCAGCCATCGGCGATGTATGTAATGTTGTCCCGATCGTCCGAACGTTACAATCGTATTGGCCGACAACCAAAATATCCTGGATTATCGGATCGCTTGAGCATCAGTTGGTGGATGATATAGCCGGGGTGCAATTTATTGTATGCAACAAAAAGAATGGGTTCAGAGAACTCATCGATATGAAAAGGAAAATGGCCGGACGTCGGTTTTCGGTTTTATTGCAAATGCAAGCGGCGATGCGGGCCAGTTTGATAGGACTGAATATCCCTGCTGATATAAAGTTGGGTTTCCATAAAAAGCAAGCCAAAGATTTTCAATGGCTGTTTACGAATTTTAAAACAAAACCGATCCATCAACCCCATGTCATCGATGGTTTCTTCGGATTTTTAGAAGCCATGGGTATTGGTCAAAGAAAATTGGTCTGGGAAATTCCGATTCCGGAAACGGCAAAGGCTTTTGCAAAAAGCAAAATACCCACACCGCCAAAACCCTATCTCATTGTTAATCCCTGCTCGAGTTCAAGATTTAGGAACTGGAGAAATTGGCGCCCTGAAAGGTATGCACAAATTATCGACTACGCTGCCAACCGATACGGTTCCATAACTTTGCTGACCGGAGGGCCCAACGATACGGAAAAAGCAATTGGAGAAAACATATGTCGCATTTCTCGATCAGATCCCGTTAATTTGATTGGAAAAACGAATTTGAAAGAACTTTTGGCCTTGTTAGAAAACGCCTCGGCGACAGTTTCACCGGACACAGGGCCGATTCATATCGCCAATTCTCTCGGCGTTCCAACGATTGGTCTATACGCGGGAAGTAATCCGCATCGCACCGGCCCCTACCTCTTTCAAAATTGGGTTGTCAATGCATATCCGGAAGCGGTTAGAAATGAATTTGGAAAAAATGTCGATGGAATTGTCTGGGGAAAAAGAATCCGGCAGCCGAACGTGATCGATTTGATCACTGTCGATGCGGTGAAGGAAAAAATTGATCAGGCACTGACGATGCCTCGTCGTTCACCAGGCGCTTAAAAGTTATTTTTGTGTATTTTGTGGCAAAGGAGTTATATGGGCATTTTTTTACAATCTACCCATAATTGAATATTTTCGATTGAATATTGAATACTTAAGGAATTCTATCGATTATAAAAATCACGATCATAAAAATGACGGAGCGAAGCGACATCCACGAATATTCAATTATCAATATTCAATAGTCATTATGGTTCCCCGATGAATCGGAATTTCCACTTCATTACAACCGGCTTGTCCGGGTTAGGGGCAGTATATTTTTATTGAATCATACCCAAATCGCAGGAAAAAATGGAAGGTTTTTATATACGCGTCTTGATTTTTGCGTTGGTCTTATGCTTCCCTGTTTTTTCGAACCTTATCGAACACGCAGGGAGTTCAATACTGATTTTATTGGCCGTACTTGGACTCCCCGTATGTTTTTCGAAGGGTAGACGGCCCGATTTGACTTGGCAGGAAAAAGGGTTAATATGTTCATTTGTCGCGTATTTTGTGGTATATCTAATCTCTTTTATTGTAAACGCCCTGATCGGCAATCTTGAACAACTGCATACAAAACATTTGGAAAAGGAATTTTTTTTGTTATTTTTCCTACCGGTCTATTTATTGTTCAAGCACATTAAATTGCCCCTTTGGGTCGTATGGTATGGGGTTTTGGCCGGGGCTGCTGTTGCCGGTATCTATTCGATGGTTGATACGGGTTGGCTTAAAATGGGAAATCGGGTAAGAGGGGCGTACAATCCGATTCTTTTCGGAGATCTTTCACTACTGATGGCCTTTATGAATTTTCAGGCCTTCCGTTTTTTTCGACAAAAACATGTTGCTTTGGTGGTCCTGCCCTTACTCGGTTTTATTCTGGGCACAACTGCTTCTTTTTTAACCGGCAGCCGGGGAGCCTGGGTTGCCATACCAGTTTTGCTGGCTATTTTGTTTTTTCAGCTGAAACGTTATTTCAAACCGAGAGTCCTTGGAGCGATGATTGGCGTTATTTTCCTGGCGTCTTTTGTTACATATCAGATTCCCGGTACCGGTGTTGCTGACCGGATTAAGGGAACCATTGAGGACTTTCGAGCTTATTCAAAGGGCAACGTAACATGGGGAGGCGGGGTGGGAAACCGTTTGGAATCTTGGCGAGCAGCATGGCTCATATACAAAAAACATCCGTTTCTCGGCATCGGCCCGGGTGGTTATCGCTACGCTGTTCGGGATATGATTTCTGAAGGGACATTGATACATGATCGAGAAGTTTATTTTAGCCAACCCCATAATATATATCTTTCTGTTATGGTCGACAGTGGGTGGGTTGGATTGGTGATTCTACTTTCCATCTTTCTTCTACCATTAAATATTGCCCGATCACAGATCAGGAAAAAAGAAAAAAATCCTGAGGCGGCTTATTCGATATTCATTCTCGTATCCGGTTTCATGATTTTTGGCTTGACTGAAACCGTGTTTGGCCGCAGTGTTTTTGTGTCGTTTTATCTTATCATGCTGGCTGCTCTACTTTCTCAACGACATGAAATCCTGAATGCTGAGCCGGTCAGATAACCCGGCTTTGATTGTGTTGAATTTATGTCGGATTTGAGTTTTATACCCTAAACGTGTTGCCATGCTCGATTTTAACAAAATCGCCTACGGTGTGATAGATAAATCTATCCGTGCCATCGGCCTGATTCCGAGAAAATTGTCTTTTTTTATCGGAAATTTTCTGGGGCAGCTTTGGTTTTGTTTCGACAAACGGCACCGGCATGTGGCACTGGACAATTTGAACCACGCCTTCGGGGATAAAATGACACCGGCTGAAATTAAGCGACTGGCTCGGCAGGTTTTCAGAAATGTCGCGCAGATCATTTTTGAGATTGGGTGGTCGATGCAGCTGTCAGATGAAGATTTCGACACCTTTTTTTCGGTCGACGGTCTGTCCAATTTACACGCCGCACAAAAACAACAAAAAGGTGTGTTGCTTCTAACCGCCCATATGGGAAACTGGGAACTTTTACCGATCACCGCAGCTATGATAGGTATTCAAGTCGGCACCCTTTATCGCCCCCTTGATTTTTTACCTTTGGAGCAATTCGTCAAATATATTCGGACCCGCTTTGGCGGAAAGATGATCCCAAAGCGGCATTCGACACGGAAAATCCTAAAAAGCTTGAAACAGGAGGAAAGTGTTGCGATTTTGTTGGATCAGAGCACCCATCGCAACAAAGGCGTTTTTGTCGATTTTTTTGGGCGAAGGACCTGTACGAACAAAGGGTTGGCACTTCTGGCATTAAAGACTGGGACGCCTGTTGTCCCCGTTTTTCAAGTTCGTGAAAAATCAGGTTTTCGAACGAATATTCTCCCCGAGGTCCCGCTGATTAAAACCGGAGATATCACGAAGGATGTAGAAGCAAATACCTTACAATATAACCGTGTTATCGAAACATTCATTCGCCGTTATCCGGATCAATGGTTCTGGGTTCATCGGCGCTGGAAGGTGGAACCCGAACCGTTCACCTGTTGCTGAACATAATCGCACGGATGCCGGATTATAAACGCACCCATGCGTCAAGGATGAAAGGAGGGAAAAATGGGAATCAATCAAGAGCTTCTGGAGATCCTCGCTTGTCCAAAATGCAAAGGGGACATTTATCTCAATGATGCTGAAGATGGACTTATCTGTAAAAATTGCAAACTTCTATATGAGATTAAGGATGACATTCCAATAATGCTTATTGATGAAGCAAAACCGATAGATTGAAGATCGGAGATTGAAGAACCCTGTAGCAAGCTACAGGGAAGTTCTGCCTACCGGCAGTGCTTCGCAGCCACCGTTAAGGAAATTGTCTTATTTTAAGATTCGCTCGGCAACTTCGCAGCAAGCTGCAGAGAATGCGCTCGCTGTTTCGGGCCAACTGAAAAAACGACCGCAATCCACAACAATAAAAGAGCCCCTGCCAGTTACTTCAGGGCATTTCAATATGCATCATGAGTAAGCCTCAACCCCCGAAACCAGGGAAATTAGTAATTGGTATCATCCTCAAGAAAAAATCCTTTCTTGTACCCGTCGCGAATGAACTGGTGGAAAAATTTGGATCTGTTGATTTGGTAAGCGCATGGTTTCCTTTTACGAAAACCACATATTATGAACCTGAAATGGGGGCACCTCTTTTTCGGCGGATGCTGACATTCAAAAGACTCATATTGCAGGATGCTTTGGCAAAGATAAAGCTTCAAACAAATATGCTTGAGAAAAAATACTCGGTGAACCGCAGGCGGAACATCAACATAGATCCGGGGTATTTGCTTCACGAACGTTTTGTCCTCGCCACCGGTAAAAATTATACCCACAGGATTTTTATCAGCCATGGTATTTATGCAGATTTAACATTGATTTACACAAAGGGATCTTTTCAACCCCTCTCGTGGACCTATCCGGATTATGTTGAAAGTCGAATGCTTTCTTACCTCGATCAGGTGCGTAAGAAATATCTCATGGATTTAAAGCGGATATCACAAAGTGAGGTAAGTAAAAAAGAATAGGTAAGGAATGAAAAAATGATCAGAAGCATGACCGCATTTGCAAGCTCCGAAAAAATAGAAGAGAAATTTTCAATCGTAATTGAAATAAGATCGTACAACCATCGATATCTTGATATCTCTTTGCGTGTTCCCAGTGGGTATCGTGCTTTAGAAGATAAGATAAAAAGTCTTGTCACTGATAGCGTAACTCGGGGCCGAGTTGAAATTTTAGTAACAATTAAAGAGGATATCCAAGACGCACTTGCTTTCGAGATTAACGAGCCGAAGGCTGCAAAGTACTATGATGTACTTGTCCGGTTAAAAGAAATGTTGAAATTACATGGTGAGATCCCCTTGGATCTTTTGGTTAAACAAGAGGACATTATAAAACCGATCTGGATGAACAAAGACTTGTCGGCCGCTTGGACGGCGGTAAAGGGTTGTCTGTGTGAGACTCTAAACGATCTTGAAGGCATGAGAAGACAGGAGGGGGAAGCGTTAGCAAAGGATTTTGACAAAAGGCTTGCGCGTATCGAAAAATATATTGATCATATCGAAAAAGACTCGCTCGACCTACTGCAGCATTATCAGACCCGGTTGAGGGAGCGTCTGTCCGCGTTAACGAAAGGTATGGTGAATTTGGAACCTGAAAGGATTATGCAGGAAGCGGCATTTCTTGCTGAACGAAGCGATATTACTGAAGAAATTGTGAGGGCCAAAAGCCATCTTCGGCAATTTCGTTTGTTTATGGATTCAGAGGAACCGGAAGGTCGAAAACTCAATTTTTTATTACAGGAACTTAACCGTGAATTCAACACAATTGGATCCAAGACAGAAAGTGCGAATTCCGTTCATAAGGTTGTTGAAGTCAAATCTGAACTTGAAAAGATGAGAGAACAGGTTATGAACGTGGAGTAAATAGTCGAAGGAGAACGTGTTATGGAACAAAGTTTATTAAATATCGGTTTTGGAAGCACAGTGGTTGCCGAGCGGATTGTCGCCATCGTATCGCCCAATTCTGCTCCGATGAAACGCCTTAAAGATGAAGCCAGGAAGGAAAGACGCCTGGTGAATGCGACCCATGGTCGGAGAACCCGTTCCATTATTATCATGGACAGCAATCATATCATACTTTCTGCCATTCAAGCAGAGACCATATCCCAGCGTTATGCGACCCTGAGGGAGCCGTCATAGTTTTTTGTGGAATGCGAATCGATATTCCGATGATTCCTGGTACCAGACAGTGAACCCAAAAAAGTCAAAAGCGAAAAATAAAGATTCAAAATTCAACAGAGTGACGGGACGTCTTTTTATCCTTTCAGCACCCTCAGGGGCAGGCAAGACCACACTTCGCCATGCAATTCTGGATCGATTTCCGGAAATGATTTATTCGGTTTCATATACCACTCGAAAGCCCCGTCCAGGAGAAAAAAACGGCAAGGATTACTATTTTATTAAAAACGAGGAGTTTAAAAAAAAGATTGAAAAAGATCAATGGGCGGAATGGGCAAAGGTACACGGTAATTATTATGGTACTCCAGCCGAATTTTTAGACAAGGGATTGGCCTTGGGCTTTGACATTCTCCTTGAGATAGATGTTCAGGGTGCTATCTTGATCCTTGAGCGATATCCTGAAAGCATCACGATTTTTATTATGCCACCTTCATTGAAGATACTGATGAAACGCTTGGAAGAAAGGGGGGCGGATTCCAAGGAAGTCATTGAGAATCGACTTTTAAATGCAGAAAAAGAGATTGCCCAAAAAAATATTTACCGTCATATTATTATCAATGATCAACTGCCAAAAGCAATCAGAGAGCTCGTTTCGGTTATCGAACAATACCGTGATCATCAACGCCTCCTCGGTTGTCCATTTGTCCCATAGTCGCAGCATATCATGTTAGAATAGATTTAAACAATACGATGATCTGTGGTTGAAGTTCCCAGCAACCCCCATCGTTTTCCATCTCCGGGGACGAAATAAATTTTGCTGTGAAAACAGAAATACTCTTTGGAATTCATCCGGTATATGAGGCGCTTAAGGCAGGTAGAAGAATTTTCTACGACCTGTACATTACAAAAGATTCAACCCCAAGGCGATTAAAAAAGACGATTACTCTCGCGGAGATGAAAAAAATACCGATAAAGAAAATTACACCCTCCAAACTCAAGATGTTGTCAGGAACCGATACAACCCAAAGGGTTGGGGCGAAAGTCAGCAGATATCCTTTGTCCGGAATTATTGAAATTGTAAACAAAATCAAAAACACTGTTGGGAATCCTTTTTTGCTTTTGCTCGACAATGTGGTGGATCCTCACAATTTGGGTGCGCTGATTCGAACCGGAACTTGTGCTGGAATCGATGCAGTGATCATCACCAGGGACCGC
This sequence comes from Desulfobacterales bacterium, assembly GCA_011049715.1. Taxonomy (GTDB): domain Bacteria; phylum Desulfobacterota; class Desulfobacteria; order Desulfobacterales; family UBA2156; genus UBA2156. The sequence goes on along the minus strand of DRHF01000353.1, from coordinate 1,550 downwards.
TCTGCACCTCCAACCCCAGCAGTTTCCAAGAGCTCGGCAGGGGCACTGGAACATGTTTATTTGGCACTTGTGACCAACATGGTAAATACCATACGATTTTTAAAACAAAACGGTCTATGGGTCATCGGAATGGATCAGAATGCAAAGCGATCTGTCTTTGAAACAGATTTAAGCTGTCCCGTTGCGATCGTTATTGGTGGGGAAGAAAAAGGGATTCGATCCCTGGTGAAGAGACAGTGTGATTATTTAATTTCTATCCCTTTATTCGGTAAGGTAGATTCGTTGAACGCTTCAGTGGCCGGCGGCGTCACCATGTATGAAGTGTTCAGACAGCGAAACATAAACGCCGCAGGCGACGTTTCGATTGATTGGGGGCGTGAGACTTGAGTTATAAGTTTCGTTTTTTCATTTTATGGGTCAATCGTCTCTGGGCGTTTAGATGAATATCTGGGGCAACATATTTACTTCTTTAAAAGAAGCGCTTTTCCCGACCAAGTGTTTGGTCTGTGGGACTTTTTATGATTTGGAAGAACACCATGACAAGAATCATTGCGAAGGTAAGTTTATGGATGCGACGGTTTTGATGTATAGCCCAAATGATATCTTTCAAAAACTGATGAATACGTTCCTGTGCTCGGCGTGTACGGCTGGTTTTGCAAATATCGAATCGCCCATTTGTCCTGTTTGCGGCATTGTGTTTGAAAGTCGGGAAGGAGAGGATCATATCTGTGGTGAATGTATACTTTCTCCAAAAAGATTCAGGATTGCCCGTGCGGTTGGCGTTTACGATCGAACGCTTATGGCAGTGCTTCATTATTTTAAATATAAAGGAAAAATTCAACTGGCACGACCCCTTGGACAACTCCTGTTCTGGGCCTTTACGCAAAACTGGAATGAGAAGGAAATAGAGCTGATCGTCCCTGTTCCACTACATACGAAAAGATTGAGAAAAAGGGGTTTTAATCAGGCTTTTCTTCTTATCAGGAATTGGGCCCTTTATGCCGAGATGGCCGACATCGAGTTAGACCATCTAAATATACGCAAAGATATTCTTAGCAGAAATCGATGGACAGAACCGCAGACAGGCCTCAGTCGCAATCGTCGGATGTCAAATATTAAAAATGCTTTTAACATCAATGATTCATCAAAAGTCATCGAAAAGAGCGTCCTTTTAGTGGATGATGTTTATACAACCGGTGCAACCGCTGACGAATGCACGAAAACATTACTTCAAAGCGGAGCCAAACGTGTGGATGTGCTTACACTGGCACGGGCCATGCGGTAGGCAAAAGGAATTAGATTTGTTGTCGGAAATATAGCATACGCACTTTAAATTAGGACGAACATTCTCAAGTTTCGCACCTGATATTTTAAGGAAAGTCGCATCAGGCATAGGGTAAAAAGTAATTTTTCTGGAAAAAATTGATGATGAGCGCTTTGACAACGGCACAAAACCTTTTAAGAGTTATCATTTCAGAAGCAACTGATATTGCAAAAGAAACCAGACCATCGCGTGCCTGTGCACGGTGATTACTTTATGGATACCGGTT
>DRHF01000352.1 GCA_011049715.1 Desulfobacterales bacterium | reverse complement strand
GCTTATCAGAAAATACACACAGCCCAAACAGGGCGGCCGTATGTTATCGCAGGGTCGCTAAACGATCAAAAGCCGGAAGAAGATCAAATAATAGCAGACGGCCCTTTCCCTTTAATGGAATGGGTTGCAAGGATGGCGGGGTTCTGACAAATGAATATGATAAACGAGATTACAATCAAAATAGAAAAAGACAAAGCGGATGAATTGGTTGAGATTCTAACTAAATTGATGGAACAAAATTATATACCACGCTGGTTAAGTAATAAAAAGCGGGCGCAGTTAATGGATTTGATTCAGAAGATGAAAAATGCCCCTCAAACGATTCGATTCTAAGGCGTATCGTATATTTAGAAAGGAAACTTGAAAATGGATTTAAAACAACTATTGAGACCCTTTAAAGAAAATGATATCGAATGGCGAATTCAAAGCAGTGGAATGAAAGATAACCGCCCCTGGGGAATGTGCCTTGCCTATGTTACAAATCGGGCAATCATGGAACGGCTTGATGAGATATGCGGCCCTGAGAATTGGAAGAACGAATTCACAAAGGGGCCGGATGGGGGGGTATTGTGCGGAATAAGCATCTTTTCCGAGTCTGCTGTATCTGATTGGATAACAAAATGGGACGGCGCGGAAAATACCCAATTTGAACCAGTAAAAGGCGGGTTGTCCAGCGCAATGAAAAGAGCTGCTGTTCAGTGGGGTATTGGACGGTATCTCTACAATCTTGATGCGACATGGGCAAATTTTTCAGAAGGAGGGAGATTAAAAGCAAAGGTTGAAAATCGATGGCTTAAGTGGGACCCGCCCGAATTACCTTCATGGGCGCTACCTGATGGTAGCGGTAAGCCCGACCCGGAAAAGTCCTGCCAAGAGGCTAAATTAAAGCCTGAGCCTAAAAAACGAGACTATGCAGGGGCCAGCGGAAAAGAAAAATCACAACCTGGCAGTATGGAAAAAGATTATTCTAAAGGCAAATATACCGGCCATCGTACAGGAGGTGCCCGGCCATCGAGTGGGAAAACGCTATCCGCGCTATCCGGCAAGAATAAAGGGCCAATGCCAGCCACCACACAGCAAGACAAGGCATTTGATCAATCCTGCAAGGCAAAGGGGTTATCCGATCCTGAAAAGGCGGCATTTAAGCAGTTTGCACTGTCTAATCACGACGGGGTTGAGTCTCATGAATCAATAGGCGATTTGATTTCTCATTTTGAGAGCTACCTAGATAATTTTATAAAATCCGGTGTTTATAATCCAGATAAAAAACAGGGGGAATAAATTGACACCACACGACATGATGAGAGGGATGCAGCAAAAGAATCAGCAACTTACAAGCAAGAATACTGAATATATCGAGCTAACAGAAAAATACGCATCGGCAAAACGGGATTACAATATTTCACTGGCTCGGAAAACTCTTGACCTGAAATTTGAAAAGCAGCCGGCAACCCTTATTCTTCAACTTGCCAAGGGTGATCCTGTTGTAGCTGATTTGAGATACAAAAGGGATGTTGCTAAGGGCGTGATGGATGCCTGCCGGGAATCTATTAAGGATATTCGATCCGCTATTGATTCGTATAGATCCCTGTTAACGTGGGAGCGGGAAGAAAAGCGATTGACACCAAACCAAGAGGCTTAACACAACAAAGGAGGTAATATGGAAACACTACCGGAAGTCATT
>DRHF01000351.1 GCA_011049715.1 Desulfobacterales bacterium | reverse complement strand
TGGGCAGACGAGCGCGTAAACCTTCAAGAGTGTCTGCATGGGAGATTTTTGTCATGAAAAGCACAAAAATGACTATTATTAATGAAACAAGGCAGGAGTATTGTACCCTGGACAGAGGGGCTCTTCTCATATGCGCTCCCGGTTAACATGGTGGAGGATCGATACTTACCCAAAGGTGATTGGGGTAACAGGAACCCATTTGATCGGGAGTCCCTTTTAAAGTGCTGATAAAGAGAAAGGGCTCAATTTTGTCCGGGTTCCAGCTAATCCCCAAGATATTATAGACACATCGAAATAGAGAAACAACAGGAAATTCAGTACCATGGTCGGCATTGCGAGTCAATATGGAAAGATTGTAAAATCGTGTTGGGTGAACAGTGAACTGAAAATAATTCATTTTCTGTTTTGATATTCTTTCCTGTATAGGTTACAAACTGAAGCCAAGACTTATTCAGAATGTAGATCGCTTGTGAGCCTGTATCAAAGTGTATAGGAGGTTATCTTCCAGGACCAAAATAACAAGCCACCTCCTCTGGGGGTGGTATTTTGATTTCTTTCAACCAGTGACTCTGATTCAGATTGGACTATATTAAGGTGTGAGGTGAATTCCATGAAATTTGGCCAAGCTATCATACGCCGAGAATTCATACGTAAGCTTTTGCAATGGTCAGGGTACGTTACGCTTGCCGGTGCTGCCCGATTGTCTTTATTCGAATTGCCCGAGGCAAGGGCCACGGCGGCAAACAAAAAGTTTATTATTGAGGGTATCGGTCAAACAGATGCCTTTACCATCAAAGACTTGGTAAAGAAGGTGTTCGAAGCCGCCGGAGGAACGAGGCGATTTGTATCAAATGGAGATGTGGTCGTAATCAAACCAAATATTTCTTGGGCCAAACCGCCTCACCTGGCAGCCACTACAAATCCGGAAGTGTTGCAGGGGGTTGTCGAGCTTTGCCAAGAGGCAGGCGCAAAAAAGGTCAGGATTGCTGATAATACCATTGACAATGCTGAATTCTGCTTCTCTGTGTCAGGTGCAGCAGCTGTATCAAAAAAAACTGGAGCGGACCTCATCTATCCCAGTTCATCTTTATTTCGTGAGATGAAGTTGCAGGGGCATCGTCTGGATGTCTGGCCGGTTTTCCTGCCTTTGGTAGAGGCTGACAAAGTAATCAACTTGCCGGTTGCAAAGGATCATATATTGAGTTCCCTGACCCTCGGTATGAAGAATTGGTTCGGCGCTATTGGTGGAAGGCGAGGGTCGCTCCACAGAGATATACATCCGAATATTGTTGATTTGGCCCAGTTTTTCAAACCCTCCATAACGCTAATAGATGCCATCCGGATCATGACAAGAAATGGTCCTTCAGGTGGAAGCACTTCTGATATTGTCAAAAAAAATACGCTTATTTTAAGTGATGACCCGGTCGCTGCAGATGCCAAAGCGTCCTTGTTGTTTGGCAAGAGACCGCAAGACATCGGATACATCAGATTGGCAAAAAAGTGGGGACTCGGAACTCATGATTTCTCAAAGCTGCTTCAAAAGACGATTAGTGTATAAATTTTAGATCTTCTGTATCTGTCAATTTCAGCAAGTCAAAACCCACTGAGAGGAGACAGGCATGGCTACATTATTTGAAGAAACTGCAATTAACGGTATGGCAATACACAATAGAATAGTAAGATCCGCCTCCCGGGAGGGGATGTGCGAAGGAGGGGTATAAATGATTCTATCGGAATTTTACGCTTTGATTTTGTGGTCCAAAGGTAAAGACTGCTTCCCCAAACCGGCACAAGTGCGGCACATCAAGAAAGCTGCAACATTGTAATGGCAATGTGCATTCTATCGAATTTATATTCAAATGTCAAAATAATCCCAAAATCAAAGATCCATAAATTTGAAATCAAGCTTGGAAAGACTTTTCTTTGATTTTCGAGGAATGATTCTGGCATTGCTCGTGTTTGATAATCAGGAATAGTGCACATTGATAGACATATTCCTGTCGTTGGTATTGAGTTTAAATGTTCTTAATTTGTTTATCCAAACGGGCACGATTATCCCAGGTTTTGCAGGAGAGCAGATGATAGGGATATGTTTTGTCAATCTTCATCCTGTTGTTCTGTTTGCTGTTCGTTTATCATCCAAATTGCTAACGACATTGGGAACATTAATCAAGAATGATTTTCAACTTTACTTTGTAATTGATTTACACAGAATTTCAACAACCACACCCTGAAGAGGCTGTAGCGTTTTCTTCTACGATAACTTCCGTATGTAACCCTTCAGAAACTGCCTGGTCAGCAAATTCACCTGCTTTTTTACGTATGACTTTTGCCATACCAACGGCAATTTCAATTTCTTTTGAACTAACTCCCAGAGATATGGCCAACTCGATATGTTTCTTTGTGTTTGTTGTACAATTTGTAGCTACCGCCGCACCAATTTTGACTAATTCGGCCATTCGATCTGAGCGGTCAGAACAACATTCCGCTACGTCTTCCCTTTTGATATTCATCAAAGAATAGGCCTTGCGTTGCATGATTTCCTTGGAACTATTGATAACAGAGGTTGCACCGGTTACAGTTTTTTTTACTTCTTCAGGGGAGGCTCCTTCTTCGATAACTTTTTTAAAATGAAAGTCAGAACATTTTTGACATCCTGCGGATATGGCAGCTCCGACAGCGATCAATTCTTTTTCTTTTTGGGTCAATTGAGTTTTAGACATGGTTTTCTCCTTATGTATGGCTCCTGTTTAATTTTCTCCTTTTACAGACTCGTTCTCAGAATTAAATGTTTGATTTTCAAACATTACGGCACAGCAACTCATTATGTTTTTTTGATCAAAACAGCTTCTCATCATTTGAAACTTCTCTCGAATATCTCCTAAAGAGCCACAATATTCTTTTTTTTGAGATTGTTGATCCGTCGAAGTGTTTTCTTGATTTTCCATAGTGTTCCTAACATTTGAGGTAAACGTGTAATGGGCAAAATGCTGCAAATACTATTGATTTCCACACTTACCTTACTTCAGACGAAGAAGGAGCAAAAAGGATACACTTTTTTGAAGGGAATATAAAAAACCAATACTGTTGGAAGCGATTTGGTTTATCGATGGGTGGTTTAGGGCTTGTAAGGAGGAGGAAGTAGAAAAATTATTTATTCTGCCTCTCGAAAATGTTTGTAAGCGTTTTTTAGATCACATGCCAGCACGTTTTGTTCATTACGATAGAACCTGCAATGTGTTTCCAATACTTTATTTAATTTTGCTCGGGCACGATACAATCTAATTTTTACGTTGTCTAACGTAATTCCAAGAATTTCAGCAACTTCCTGATTCTTTAGTTCTTCAATCTCACTGAGAATCACAACAGCACGATAATCCTCTGGAAGATTGTCAATAAAATCCCGGACACATGCGTTCATTTCCTTTTTGATCAATTGTTGGTCAGTAGAAATCGGTTTTTCTCTGATCCAGCCATTTTCATCTTCCAGCAGAGAATCGCCTCCCTCAAGCATTTCTTCATATGAAAATTCCTGAGATTTTCGGTGGGAAGACAGGTTACGGAATTTATCCAATGCAATGTTAGTCGCGATTCGAAAGATCCATGTGGATAATTGAGACTTTCCTTTGAAACCATCCAGTGATTGAAGGACTTTTATAAAGACTTCCTGAGTCAAATCCTTCGCCTCTACTTCTCCAACCATTTTGGAAAGGTAGTAGTGAATTTTGGATTGATACGTCTCGTATATTGCCTGGAATTCGAGCTCCAGTTTATTTTCCTTAGAATCTGTCATTGCTTGTTCCTTTGTCCATATTCTCTTTTACAGAACGTCTGGCCTCAGGCGTTTTCAGTGACGCGCTTTGGTGCGGAACTGCAAATCGCTTGCAGGACGTTGTTGGGCAACTATGGGACAAATTTCAAAAGTTCTGTTGGCCGACCGATTATCTCAACAGCACCAGATTCTCTTAACTCCCTCTCCGAGCGAAAGCCCCACATCGCGCCGACTGGGAACATGTTGGCTTGAACAGCAGTTCTCATATCGACGTCACTGTCGCCGAGATAGATAAACTCCTGTGGTGGAATATCCAAACACCGGACTATCTCTGGGGACCTGCAGGGTCGGGTTTCATGGGGACTCCATCCCTCTGGCCCAGTATCACTGCAAATTTCCAGGTCGAAAAAAACTCCTGAATGCAGAGTTCAGCGAAATGCTGAGGTTTGTTTGTAAGCACAGCTATCTCAATTCGTTTTGCAGTGAGGGCATCCAGCAGTTCCGATACTCCATTGTATGGCTTGGTCTTCACATTCCAATTACAGTTGTACTCCCTGCGAAAAGCCTCCAAACATTCTGCTGCCAGCTCATCATTCCGCCTCTACGATGGCAGCGCGCGTGACACAAGCATAGCCGCCCCGTTGCCGACGAAATAGCGAAATGCCTCCGTCGGGTGTGTGGGGAACCCCTTATCCTGCAAAACACGATTCAACGAGTCTGCAAGATCCTCCAAGGTATCAAGCAACGTCCCGTCCAAGTCGAAAATGACAGCCTTATACTTCACGTGATATTTCTAGTATTTCCCTTTTTTTGTACAACAATGATTAGATCGATCCGCATAACAAGCCGCTCTTGTGGCGATGACGGAGGCGACATATCTCTCAGAATCAGCTCTTTACCTCTCTTGTGGTGTTTTATCATGGCGTTTAATAGGGATCTATATAAAAACCTCTGCGATTGACCTCAAAGTTCACTTTGATAAATTCTAAAATGTATTGAGAGAATACAACCTATTGTTTTTAAAGAAATTATAGCAGATGTGATTTAGACATCCCAAAAGTAAGCGGAATTTGTGATATCCTCATATCCTCAAGTGCACAATGCTTGCCCAAGTGCTCGCTCAGACAGATCGGATTTCAATGCACATTGCTAATGATATTCCTCACCGAAAAAGCATAACACAGAAGAGCCCAAAAGGCAATTTTAACAGTTCCCATCCGAAAGGGCCTCCGTCAAAAATTTTAGTGAAAACTTTCAGAGATTTTCATTGCGTGGGATTTCTGACCATGATCACAAGCGCGGCCATATTAAAGTTAAGTATGAGGTGTTCTCGCACAACCTTTGCTCCTTCCAAAAACGGTCTTAATTTTATAGAGCCTTAACAAATTTTGCAAAAATCAGACCTGTTGAGATTTTCAGAACTTTTCTTTGGAAGTTAAAGGGCCCATGAAATTAGGATCATCTCCAATTTAGTTGTAGTTAAATAGGATAAAATGGATAATGCTTTAAAACAAAATGGACATCCGGTATCTCTAAAGGATATTAGTTTGATCTGCAAAGAAAAACATTATCCAAAGGAGACCTGCGATGTCCGTACTCGGTATAGCACCTTATTTTCCTTTTCGTCGAGTAAAAATTATCGATCAAACCGTTACACCCGATGCAACTGGAGCTCATATT
>DRHF01000350.1 GCA_011049715.1 Desulfobacterales bacterium | reverse complement strand
CTTGTTTGATAGCCCATCATGATGGTAATGCTCCGCTGAAGTTATAATTACAAGCACTTTAGCAGATTTATTCACGTTAAACAAACGATATTTAAGGGTTTATAGCATAATATATAACAAATTCTTCATCGTAAAATCATATTTCAACATTTTTACATGCAATGCATTGACCTTAATGCTTGATTTGGGCAACAGCCCGTTCATTCTTGACAGAATTTAATGAAGAATGAAGACCTGATCCCGATGGGTTCAGAAATGCTTGGTGGTATCTAACAATGCCGCTACGGCCGTTTAGGATGCCGTCGCAAAAGCACCTTTAGCATGAACACTTCGGCCGGTACATCGAATTCTGATTTGATTCTGCCTCTGTCTCAAAGGCTTCGGCATTCAGTTGCCATATCTGATCTCGATCAGTATCTTTTTCTTCGCGAATAATCATTTCTCCGGCCACCTTACCCTAATCGAGCCAAAACTCGATTAGCTGTTATTCGTTATCAGTTATCAGTTATTGGTTTTGGTAAAATTAAATCAAAATTGTATCTCATCTAAACAAGGAATTTAAAATGGTGAACGGGATTACAGCCAATAACCATTAACATTTAACCTATAACTTCCCACTTAATCAGGTCACGGGGTGAAAACTAAGGCTGAACTCCCCGCTGTTTGCATCATAGGTGAGCCTGGAGTTTTTTAGCCAATTGTTTTCGTCTGCATGCGGATACTCCTCTCGCAGGAAGGCTCCGCGGCTCTCCTGTCTTCCCAGACTGGCGGTGATGATTCCCTTGAGAAGTATGGCTCCACTGCGCAGATCTTCATGCAGTCTCACAGCGGGCAGGCTCTGAGGTTTAAGATTCCCAAGTTCCGCCTCCCATGCAACCAGCTCCTGGCGGCCTTTTTCCAGCCCGGCGTGAGAACGCTTGATGCCGGCCCGATACCAGGCAATTTCCCTGAGCCTTTGGAGCAACTCTCTGTAAGGCGGAAGGGGGACATCAGTTGATACGGGAAGGGAGGCGGCCATTTCCTGGTGGGGCGATATGGGAATGTCTGTTATTTGGGCTTGGCTAGCGGCATGGTTGCCGGCAAGGCGACCAAAAACCACGCATTCGGTCAGCGCATTGCCGCCTTTGCGGTTGGCGCCATGCATTCCCCAAACCACCTCACCGCAGGCGAACAGTCCGGGCAAAGAGGTCTGCCCCTGGCGATCGATTTGGACACCACCCATAAAAAAGTGGCATCCGGGCGTAATGGGGACGGGTTTATTGCGAAAGTCGAAGTTGTATTTGTCTAACATCGCTAGCGGATAGCGGATCCAGGCAGGATCAGGCACATTGGTAAAGTCCATAAAAACCTGGCCGGACTGGTTTTCTGCGAATAAACAAGCAGAGAATTCATCCCGTTTGTCCCGGATGGCTTGGTTGAGGTCTCCGATTCCGAACTTTTCCGCCACGTCTTCGCCGTGGTTATTAATTACACGGCATTCAGGAGGGTAACTGGGGTAGAGCATCAGTTTCGGCATGTGTTCACCTGCCAAAACCAAAGGGTAAAACTGCACGAACTCGAGATCCCATAGCGCCAATCCGGCCCGTGCGGCTAGGATATAGCCCTGACCCAAAGTGCTTTTTTGATTATCGTTGTGTAGATAAAGAGCCCCTGCGCCGCCGGTGGCCAGAATGACGGCCCCCGCTCCGAAGCGGATCGCCCTGCCTTTACGATCCCAGCCGGAAACCCCAACGGTCCGTCCTTCCTGTTGAAGAATTTCGGTGACCTGAAACCCCGGCGCTATGCGCACATTTGCCTGTCGTGCCAGATTTTTAGCCAGTGCACGCATCATCTGAGCGCCCAGGATGATATCCTGCCGTTCTCCCCGAAAGGCGCGGATTGTCGGCAGTTGTTTGAGATCTAGGCCCAAGGGACGGACGAATTCAAACGAATCTTCGGCATGGGTTGATGTAAATTCCACCATCCATGGAACGTTGAGGTTTTTCCCGGTTTTTATGGTGTCAGCCATGTATTCCTGGGGAGGGTAATCGGGTCTCGGTCCATTGAACATTGCGTTGGCCATGGCCGAGTTTGTTCCCAGGCCAGCTCCGGTGCGGTCCAGTACCAAGACTTCCACCCCTTTCCGCTGGGCGGTGAAAGCGGCCACGATGCCTGCCAATCCTGCACCGATGATGATGACTCTATCGTTCACGTTCTTCTCCTAACCCGCATATTGCATGAAATTTCTTTGTCGGACCGGATCGAGTAATTTCATAGACTTAAAACATATTCCGTTTTTTTTCAATATTTCTCTAATTATTGACAAACATACTGAATTTAAAATATATTTCAATAATTAATCTTTCAGTATTATTAACGGAATTTAGTATGTCTAATACATGTTACTCAAGTTTCGCACCTGATATTTTAAGGAAAGTCGCATCAGGCATAGGGTAAAAAGAAATTTTTCTGGAAAAAATTGATGATGAGCGCTTTGACAACGGCACATAACCTTTTAAGAGTTATCATTTCAGAAGCAACTGATATTACGAAAGAAACCAGACCATCGCGTGCCTGTGCACGGTGATTACTTTATGCATACCGGTTTACCACGGCTGCCTCATTGTTTTTCCAAAAAATTTTATTTACCCCACACCAGATGCGGCACCGTGCCCCATTGGGGGTGCGAAACTTGAGATGTTAAACTCTGGCAGGTAACCCTTTCAGAAGATAAAAAATGGATTTTATCTTGGAAAATCTTGCCATCGAAAATTATGAAGACGCGCTTGAACCAACCTCTGATATAATTGCATTATTATGTGTAACAGAGGAAAAAGACATTTATCACACAAAGTACAAATACCACAAGGTTCCGATAGTAGATATATAATATAAAGGGGGAAGAGTGCAAAATGCAGAGGCGCCAGTATGAAAAATTTCAGCGAGTTAGGAAAAAATGTTGCAAATGTGAGCCATGAGCAGATTTGATAATCTTTTAACAAGAGGGTAAAATGAAAAAAAAATTTAATATCGCATTTATTTTTATCTCTTTCATACTCTTCTTAAGTATTTCAATTAATCCTGCGATTTCAAAAGAGCCGGGAAAAAATAAGAATCTTGATGAGAAAGTGGGAAAGTTCCTGGAAAGCCATAGAGATCAATGGGTGGACTGGAATGTCTCCGAAGTTGATGGGAAGGTTTTATATGATCTCATCATCAGGAACAATTATACAAAAGCTCTTGATATCGGCACATCCACAGGGCACTCGGCAATCTGGATTGCCTGGGCACTGAGCAAAACCGGTGGAAAGCTCATTACTATCGAGATACATGAAGGCCGGTATAAAAAGGCTCTTGTGAATTTTAAGGAAGCCGGACTTTCAGAGTATATTGATGCACGACTCGCCGATGCCCATGAACTCGTAAAGGAACTGGAAGGCCCATTCGATTTTATTTTTTCTGATGCGGATAAAGAGTGGTATAAAAATTACTTCGTGGCCTTGGAGCCCAAACTCGAAGTGGGCGGCTGTTTTACTGCGCATAATGTCACTTGGAAATCCAGTAGAGGCATTAAAGAGTTTCTAGATTATGTGCTAAGCTTACCTAATTTCGAGACCAAAATAGACAGGTCTAGCCAACAGGGCATTTCGATTAGCTGTAAGAAGGCGGAGAAGTAATTAGTGAAAAGCAGATTGAAGTCACCAGAAAAGATAAAAAGGGTCGGAGCTTGACATTGGACATTTTACAAAAGGAATGGATAAATTGTCTAACAAGACATTTGAAATATATATAACTAACTATTGACATCACGTATAAATAATTCTATTATTTAGAAAAAATACATATTCCTCTCAATCCCATTTTATTCTCAAGTGAAACTTGGATTCCTTTTCTGATCTTCTAACTGAGCTGCCCTCGCTTCTGAATTTCTACCACACCGGAATATATTATAGTTTCCCATAAACTTTAACCTAATAATAAGGCAAAGATTCAATGGAGAACCCCCCTGGATGGGACCTAGAACGTGTAAAAAACGTTTTGGATCTTTATGAATCACAATCTGAGGAAGAAGCTGTAGCAGAAGATGAAGCAGCATTCTAAATGGACGATCAAACCGTTATGGATGTGCCTAAAGAGCTAGTCCCTACAGTCCGTGAGTTAATAGCAAAATACAAGGCGGCATAAACACGGCTAAGATATTCTTACCTGGAACCGACTGCACCTGTTCGACAGGCTCAGCACTACGGCGAGCCACGTAAGGAGGGCTTATGTGTTTCGAAAATGTCATGGCAGACCTTAAGGGGAGGATGAAAAGACGATGAACAAACCAGTTTCGCCAAAGATGACGGTGTTTACGCTCAGCATGATGATTGTGGCCGCGGTGTGCAGCTTGCGGGGATTGCCCATGATGGCTAAAGAGGGGCTTTCCATGATCTTTTATATCCTCTTTGCCGCCATAATGTTCCTGCTGCCGGCTTCTCTGGTTGCGGCCGAACTGGGTGGCGCGTTCAGCAAACAGGGTGGGGGTGTTTATACCTGGGTAAAGGAGGCTTTTGGCTCGCATTGGGGTTTCACGGCCATCTGGCTTCAGTGGATTCAGAACGTGGTCTGGTATCCGACCATTCTGGCATTTGCGGCCGGAGCCCTGGCATATCTTTTTATGGATCCGGCTCTGGCTGATAAAGGCATCTATACCGGAATCATTATTCTTGTCTGCTACTGGGCAGCGACGTTTCTGACCATGGCCGGATTGGATGTGGCCAGCGCCGTGACCAAATATGGAGTTTTGCTGGGAACGGTGCTGCCCGGAATTCTGATTGTTGTTCTTGGTCTTCTGTGGGTCTACCAGGGGAATCCACTGCAATTCATGGTACCTTCCGCTGTTGCTGCCAGCGCTGAAAAGGTTGCCGCGCAGGCGCCCCACGCGCGTTTATTCCCGCATATTACCGGCCTAGGCAGCATAGCTTTCCTGGCTGGAATCATCCTGCTGTTTGCCGGGGTTGAGGTGCATGCCGTCCACGCGAACGAACTGGAAAACCCGGCTAAACAATTCCCGCAGAGCATATTTCTGTCCATGATTATTATCTTTCTGCTTTTTACCCTGGGATCACTGGCTGTGGCGGCGGTAATACCCGCGGACGATATCAGCCTTACCGCCGGTCTGATGCAGGCATTTAAACAGTTACTGGACAAATTTCATCTTGGATTTCTAGTTCCTGTTATAGGATTTCTGGCCGCGTTCGGTGCGATCGGTAGTGTGATGTCCTGGATCGGCGGACCCAGCCGTGGATTGCTGGAAACGGCCAAGAATGGAGAACTCCCGCCTTTTATGGCCAAAACCAATAAGAAAGGCGTGCAGATCAATATCCTGATAATTCAGGCCATTATTGTCAGTTTATTGGCCTTGTTGTATTTCGTTATGGACAACGTGAGTGTGGCATTTTTTGTTCTTTCGGCCATGACAATCACCCTCTATTTAGCTATGTATATCCTGATGTTTGCGGCAGCCATCAAGCTGCGTTACAGCCGGCCGGACCTGCCCCGCTCCTACAAGGTGCCGGGTGGCATATTCGGTATGTGGTTTGTTGCCGGCATTGGACTGTTGGGGGTTTGTTTCGCGCTGGTAGTCGGCTTTTTCCCGCCGACAAACCTGTCGGTAGGAAATCCCACACTCTATGTCGGCCTGGTCTCAGCAGGCCTGATTATATTCATAGGCCTGCCGCTCTTGATAAATAAAATAAAAAAACCGGAGTGGAAGAAGTAGAGTGAAAACGGTTTCGAGTTTCGCGCTAGCAAAACAAAAGGAGAAAGAGTTATGGCATTACATGAAAAAGACACCGTCAGGAACAATCTCTTAGACGATATATTTGCGTCAACAGATCTTTCCGTAAGCATGCCCAAATACAAATTTCCCAAAGATGAACATGACCCGCGCCATGTCTACCAGGTAGTGCATGACGAACTGTTGCTGGACGGTAACTCGCGCCAGAACCTGGCCACATTCTGCTCCACCTGGGTAGAGCCCGAAGTACACCGGCTGATGGACGAGTGTATCGATAAAAACATGATCGACAAGGATGAGTATCCGCAGACGGCCGAGATCGAGGGCCGTTGCGTGCATATGCTGGCGGATTTGTGGAATGCGCCCGATGCGGCCAACACCATGGGGTGTTCCACAACCGGTTCCAGCGAGGCCGCCATGTTGGGGGGGATGGCCATGAAATGGCGATGGCGGGAGAAGATGCGGGCTCAGGGCAAGCCCACGGACAAGCCCAATATGATATGCGGTCCGGTGCAGATTTGCTGGCATAAGTTCGCCCGTTACTGGGATGTGGAACTGCGGGAGGTTCCTATGGAGGGTGACCGTTTGATTTTGAACCCGGAAGAAGTGATTAAACGTTGCGATGAAAACACCATCGGCGTGGTCCCCACACTGGGGGTCACTTTCACATGTCAATATGAGCCAGTCATGGCAATCGCCGACAGTTTGGATCAGCTTCAGAAGAATACCGGCCTGGATATTCCAATGCATGTGGACGCCGCGAGCGGAGGGTTCCTGGCGCCTTTCGCAGACCCCGATCTCGAGTGGGATTTCCGCCTTCCCAGAGTAAAATCGATTAACGCTTCCGGCCATAAATTCGGTTTATCTCCGCTTGGAGTCGGCTGGGTTATTTGGCGTGACAAGGAGGATCTGCCCGACGATCTGATTTTCTGGGTTAATTATCTGGGCGGTAATATGCCCACTTTTGCACTCAATTTCTCACGTCCAGGCGGGCAGATTATCGCTCAGTATTATAACTTTCTGAGACTGGGTAAAGAGGGTTACCGAAAGATCCAGCAGGCCTGCTACGACACGGCCGCATATCTGGCCGATGAGATCGGCAAGATGGGACCATTCAGGATTATCTATGACGGCCGTGGCGGAATTCCGGCCCTGTGCTGGACGTTGAAGGAGGGTGTGAATCCCGGATTCACCCTGTTCGATCTTGCAGACAGACTGCGCAGCCGCGGTTGGCAGGTGCCCGCCTACTCGATGCCCGAAAACCGGCAGGATCTTGTGATTCAGCGGATTTTAGTGCGCCATGGTGTCAGTCGTGACTTGGGTGATCTGTTGCTTGGCGATATCCGGCGTTGCCTGGATTTTTTCAAGAAAAACCCGGTTACCACCTCGCTCACCGAGAAAGAAGCCGGCGGTTACAAGCACAGTTAGCCTATTGACAAAAAGCATTGTCATATCTTCGGCCCGCGAATCATTATCCACTAAGTAACACCGGATCCTGAACGCAGGTTGATGACATATTGTCTTTGGGCAAATCGTCGAAAACCGTAAAAGGGCGCAGTCTATTGTGCTATTGGGCGAATAGAGAACTGGGTATAACGACCATTGAGTTGGCCCCAATGATTGACAAAACGATATCGATCGTGCTATTGTAATACCCAAACGCTATCGATAGGGAGGATATCATGCATACCGTTACAGTTTCACCTAAATATCAAGTTGTTATCCCAAAAATCATAAGGGATGCACTGCGCCTTCGCCCCGGCCAAAAAATGATGGTTATTGAGTATGATGGGCGAATAGAGCTAATACCTGATCGAGACATATCTGAACTAAAAGGGTTCCTCAAAGGAATTAATACGGAGTTTGTACGCGAGGATGACAGAGTATGAATATTGTTGACTCCTCGGGATGGCTTGAATATTTTTCAGGAGGACCAAATTCGGAACAATTTGCATCCCCTCTTCAAGATTCATCATCTTTAATTGTACCTGTGGTCACAATATATGAAGTATTCAAAGTGGTGTTGCGCGAATCTGGCGAGAATGAAGCCTTTCAAGCCGTAGCTGCGATGCAAAAAGGTACGATTATTGATCTTACAACAAGTATCGCAATGAATGCCTCGAAGCTGAGCTTGCAGTATAGCCTTCCCATGGCTGACAGTATTATTTTATCTACGGCACAAGCGTATGACTGTTTAATCTGGACACAAGATTCAGACTTTGAGAATTTACCAGGCGTTAAGTTTTTTCCCAAAACAAAGGTTGGGCCAACAAGTGCATGAAGCGGGACAGGCTATTGCGTGCGGTTTTTTCAGGCTCTTTACTTTGCCACGGCTTTAGCCTTTTCCACCATCTTGCCTTGTGCCGCCTGCCCCTTATGCCGGCGTTATGCCTGAGAAATGAAATGATAAAGATGCTATAAGGAGAAAATTGATGAATACGGTCATAGGAATAGCCGGCAGTGCCAGGAAAAAAGGTAATTCCGCAACATTGATGCGGGCAATACTCAAAGGGGCTGTGCGGGCTGGAGCGCATACAAAGGAAGTATATCTGAACGGACTTGTTTTTAAGGGATGCCAGGGCTGTGAAAAGTGTACATCTAAAGGTAAGTGCATTTTGAATGACGACCTGACATCTATATTGAATGAACTTCACAAGGCAGAGGGTTGGGTACTTGCATCACCCATTTATTATGACAGTGTTACTGGGCAAATGAAAACCTTCTTTGACCGTTGTCGTACCTTTACAATAGATCCCGAAACACAAAAACTGAAGCCCCAACTTAAGGGAAAAAGAAAAGGGGTCGTGATTGTTACATACGAGGATAAACCAAGAAAAGATTATTACCATGAAGCCGAAAAACTGGCAAATTACCTTGGCTGGATGGGTGATTTTAGTAAGGTTGAAATAGTTTCTGAAGGCAAATTGGGCCCCAGGGATGCTGCTGAGAACAGACCAGACCTCTTAGCGAGGGCTGAAGAATTAGGAAAAGATCTATTCGGCTAAAACAGTGAAAACATCGGAGTCAGGTCGAAAGCGCCGGTAAAAGCCGAAAAAAGCAGGGAGTGAAAGTCGCATCAGCCATACGGTAAAAAGATATTTTATTTACCCTATGCCTGATGCGGAACCGTGCCCCATTCGGGTGCGAAACTTGAGAAATAAAAATAGAATTATGCAAATAAATATTAAGAAATTTACCTACACTACTGGTTTAACTGGTATATGTTTTATTACCGCGGGCTCTTTAATTACTGCGATATTTTATCGAGGTAAAAATGATGAATTATATTCCCCTCTCAATCATTTCATCTCTGAACTAGGCCAGGTGGGTGTTTCTCAGTTAGCGCCGGTTTTTAACTCTGGTTTGATCGTTGGCGGTTTATTCTTTGCGCTATTTATGTTCGGGCTTGGCCTATATTTTCGAAATTGGCTGGCATACATTGGCGGCTTAGTGGGTATATTTTCTGGTATATCATGCAGTTTAGTTGGTATCTTCCCTATGAATAATCTAACAACTCATATTGCAGTGGCTTTATCATTTTTCCGCAGCGGGTTAATAGCTATTTTACTTTTTAGTGTAGTCATCATTTTAGATAAAAAGCAAAAAATGTCCAAAAAGCTCATTATTCCAGGAATTATTACTGTACTTGCTTTTGCTTCTTTTTTATTTATTCCAAAAATGGTTGAGCCAGGAGCTGCCGCTAATCTTCTTAAACCCAAAGCCGTGCGCCCAGAATTCTTTGTGAACAGTATTTTGGAATGGCTTGTTTTTGCTACTGTGCTTATCTGGGTAGTTTGTCTTGCAATTTACCTTATTAAAAAAGGAAAAGAAACAACGGGGTCTTTATTCTTGACAGATTATGGGTGTAAATAGGGGATGGGTATTGATAGGATTTTAAAAATGACCTAACAAAATGATTGAGCAGATGCCAAAAACCTGGGCAATTTGGAATCTGTTGCCATTACGAGAGTCAAAACGCGATTTCTCAAATATAGCCCGTCAATACCAGATGCGTTGTTAATCGCCCGTGCTGAAGGGCGGATAGTATTCTTTTGTGGTGCCGGTTTTTCAAGAGCGCGTGCAGGTCTGCCGGACTTCTTCGGCCTTGCTTGTGAACCGAACGATCATGAACCTTGATGGCGAAATTTTACATACCGTATGTTAAGGATCGAAAGAACAACACGTGATTATAGCTCGCTAATCAAGGGGAAGCAGAGGATAATCATTGATCGAAAACCACTTTATGCTTTTGTGAAAATTTGAATCTATTAGATGATCTTTACTTCATGATCTATCTGTTTTGGCGTTTTATTCATCACTTTCCCCTCATCTTCTCCAGTTTTTTCTCCACAAACTTTTTCTGGTTTTGAGCTCCCACACAAATCAAAAGATGGCTGGCTTCAAGTTCTAGTATCTGCTCGAAACTTGAGTGCAGTCCCTGGTCAATGGCAATTCGGGAAAGTTTGAGGGATAGAGGGGATTTTTCTCCGATTCTCTGAGCCATGGACAATGCTTCATCCAAGAGGTTCTCATCCGAAACGACATTGTTTGCCAAGCCCTACAATTTGCGCAAGCAGCTTCGTTCCAGCGGTTGTGATGGTAAGTCCCACTTCAGTCTCCGGAAATCCAAATTTGGCATCTTCAGCAGCTATCCTTATGTCACAGCTCATGGCGAATTCACACCCACCTCCCAGTGCATAACCCCGGACTGCTGCTATTAAAGGTTTTCCCAAATTCATTATCACACGCTGCACTTCCTGAAGCCTTTCTATTTCTTCAATCCAGTCTTCAAAACTTTTTCCGGCGGATGTCTCTTTAAGGTCCTCCCCCGCACAAAAAGCCCTGCCTGCACCTGTTAGAATGACCGAGAAGACGTCCTCATCCTGCCTCGCCGTCTCAAGTTGCGCTATGAGTCCGTTGAGAAGATCCCTGGTTATGGCATTAAGCCGCTCCGGTCGGTTAAGGGTAATAATCGCTACGTTTTGGTTCTTTTCATAAAGGACTGCTTTATTCGTCATGCATGCCTCCTTTTTTTGGGGTTTGTTAGATAGTGTCCATCCATAAATGGCCCTTTTTGCCCTGTTCGGCGTTCTCCGCGGGTTTTCGGTTGCGGCGTACAGCACGTACGCCTCACCGTAAACCCTTGTGCGGCCCCCGCAAAAATTTGCGGGATTTCGCCTCTGATTTTTATAAGATGTGCTCAACTTGTCCAGGACAAAAATTGCTCATTTCTGAATTGGACACCTCTATTATTTATTTTAACGTCGTGGATGAGCACTAGATAGTCTTATAGGGTCAAGAGTTCGTATGGAGAAAATTTCCCCGCGCATAGATAAAAGGGGTTCAAAGGTTCAGGGTTACAATGTATTTATAACTCAAGTTTTGCACCTAATATTTTGAGGAAAATCGCATCAGGCATAGGGTAACCAGATGCGGCACCGTGCCCCATTGGGGGTGCGAAACTTAAGTATTCAATGTTCAATCGAAAATATTCAATCATCTGAAGGGAGTGAAAAAATCTCAATACTCCGCGCATTGCCACAAAAAGCACAAAAATAAGTTTTGAGAGCCTAATGGCTCATAAGGGTTTTACCCTTTTTCCCAAGCCCTTCTTTGAAACGTGTCGGCCGCAACGGGTTGTCTTTGGGATCCAACTTTCCGGTGACGAGTTCGCCGATTCGCTTACCTGCCTGCGGAGAGAGCATCACGCCGGCCCAATAGCCGCAGTTGACATAAAAACCGGGAACTTCCGGGACAGGTCCTATCAGCGGCTGGTCATCGGGCGTGTAGACATAGTATCCGGCTGACGTATGCATATCGGGTTGTCTTACGGTTTTTTCGACTTCTTCAAAGAACGGTGTCATGCGCTTCACCTTGTCCAAAGTTATAGCCGGAAACTCCCAGTCCGTATGCACTTTCTCGGTTGGCTGACTGACCGGCTCCTCCGAATCCACCCAACCGATAATCACACCCCCGGGCTCAGGGCGCCAGTAAGAATTGTTATTGACATCAACCGTAAACGGGGCATCCTGGGGAATGGCCACAGAAGTTTTTAGATAAGCCTTTTGCCGGCGAACCGACTCCAGCGGCAGATTCAGGTTTACCATACGCCCTATCTCAGCCGCGAAGGGACCGGCCGCATTGACCACGATACGGCTCTGAAGAATTCCCCGATCGGTCTCTACCCCACAGACCCCTTTCTCATCCATTTGAATCCCGGTGGTTTTGGTGTTGATAAAGAACCTGGCCTCACAGCCTTTGGCAAACCCCTGGGTAGCCTCATGGCAGGACAGCCACCCATCTCGCTGTCGGAACGTCGCAGCCAGTACGGAATCAGATATAAATGGAAATCGGGCAAGGATCTCATCGTGTTCTAAAAATTCCGAGTCCGTAACACCCAATGCATGTTGCTGTTCCAAATTTTGCTTAAGGTCGCCGACCGTCTCCGGTTTATCTGTTAGAAAGAGATACCCTTGCTGTTTGATAGAAATGCTGTAATCCGGTATGCCGATGACTTCATCAAAGTGCTCGAATATTTCTAAACTCGGTATGGCCAGTGCCGCCATGGCCGGTTCCGCGAATTGTGCCCGAAAACATTCCGCCGATGCGGGTGTCGTTAAAGTCGACAGGCCGTCGCGCATCTCAACGACAACAACGCCCAATCCTGCCCCGGAAAGCCAGAAAGCCGTCGCCGTACCCACAATACCGCCTCCGATAACCACCGCATCGGTTTTGCCGAAATTGTTCGCGCTCGGCGTAAAAATTTTTCCCATTTATTCGTTCCTTTTTTTCTCAATCCTTCGGAAAAAGGCCGCGAGATGTGAAATCTTCGGCCACCTCGGACAGACCGGCACATAACAGGGTTTTCTTCGTTGGAATACCGTTTTCATTCCACCCTCTTGCGGTATAGTACCAGGTCAGCAGGTCATGGATATCTCCTTTGGATAAAACATGTCCCTTGTTCGGCCCATCTGCAATGGGTTCTTCGTATAATCGTGCAGGGGGAAAATCGAAATGCCGGCCGAAGCCGTTTATTTCCCGCACCGAAAACGCCCGGGTAAGATGCCAGATGCGCTCGGAAATCTTCAGCAGATCTTCCCAGCTTTTCGCTACTCCGGTGATCAGCGAATACAGTTCGGCGTAATGTTCTTCCTCAAAGCCCAGCTCCATCATTTGAAGCCGGCAGTTTCCAAGGGCGTCAAAAAGAGAACGCGTGTGCTGGGATTCGATGACATAATCCACGCAGCGCTTGCTGACAACCGCTTTGGGTTGTGCTTCGTCCCTGGCTTCGGAAGCAATCAGGTCATAGACACTGGTCCGGGCGCCGGCGATATCATGACCCAGAACCCATGCCCGGTTGTGATGAGCCCCCACATCGGCTGTCAGGTAAGCCAGCATCATCGAGGGGGCATTGCGGCATTCATAGCCTGTCCACTCCAGCCCCTTCACATGGATGGCAAATCGCTCTGAACCCTTACCCGTATTTTCCGCTGCCGTCTTGACGCCTTCCGCCAAAAGGTCGCCGATTCCTTCCCGGTGAGCGATCTTGTTCAGAAGGTAAACGACGGTATCCAGGTCCGAAAAATCAATTTTCCTGCCGATATCTTCCTGGGTCAAAATTTCTTTCTGAAAACTTTCGATGGCCCATCCAATCACGACACCGGCGGAGATGGTATCGATGCCCAGCTCATCGCATAAATAATTCGCATAAGCCACTTCCTCAATGGTCTTTAAAGCGCAATTTCCACCGAACATGGCAATGGTCTCATATTCTGGTCCCTCCACATATGCCGATCCCAGCTTCGTCCGGGTGTGACCATACTTTCCGCAGGGCGTGGGACAGCCGAAGCACCCTTTGTCGGTAATTTTCAGCCGGTCAAGGATCGCTTTGCCGTTGATATTTTTATAATGCTCGGCATAGGAGGTTTGAAAATTACGGGTGGGAAATACCCCGACCTCGTTGGCCCAGTTGGTTATACCGGCCGTGCCCTCCGGCGTCCATCCCTTAAAACCGGGTTTTGCCTTGACCTTGCGGTAGGCTTCTTTGCCTTTCGCATACGCCTCTTTTAGATC
Organism: Desulfobacterales bacterium; assembly: GCA_011049715.1. Taxonomy (GTDB): domain Bacteria; phylum Desulfobacterota; class Desulfobacteria; order Desulfobacterales; family UBA2156; genus UBA2156. The sequence goes on along the minus strand of DRHF01000350.1, from coordinate 2,880 downwards.
GGCAACCGGTATGCTCCCGGTACCTTTCACCGCGATGGCCTTTAGATTTTTGCTTCCCATCACGGCCCCCACACCGGTCCTTCCGGCCTGTCGCCCGAAATCATGGGAAATGCAGGCGTACCGGACCCGGTTTTCGCCGGCCGGTCCGATGGTAATGATTTGATAATCATCACCCAGACGATTTTTAAGATTTTTCTCCGATGTAATCGCCCCCTGCCCCCAGTATTCTGCGGCCGGCCGAATCTCAACCGAATTGTCGCTGACGAACAAATAGCTGGGGCGCTCCGCCTTGCCGGTGATCACCAGTACATCATAGCCGGCATATTTCAATTGCGGTCCGAAATGCCCGCCCATGTTGCTGTCGGCATAGCCGCCGGTGGCCGGGGATTTGGTACCGAAATGGGTTTTCCCGCCGGCCGGAAGAAATTGGCCGGTGAGGGGGCCGGCAGCTACAATCAGCATGTTCTCCGGGTCATAGGGCCCAATACCCGAGGAGATCTCATCGTACAGCATTTTAGCCACAAAGCCTCTGCCACCGATGAAATTTTCCGCCAGCGACTCGGACAGCGGCTCCTTGCGGACGATAGCATTAATCAGATCGACGCGTAAAATAGTGCCTGCATAGCCATACATGATTAAATGTCTCCGACCAATACAATCGCATTTCGCGGGCATGTTTGAACGCATTCCCCGCAGAGATTACATTTTACAGGAATATCAGAATTTTTTTGCTCAAACATCACATTATGCGGACATACCTCGACACATATCAAACACCCCGTACACGCATCCGGATCCACGATAAAGGCTCCATCTTTAAGATGAATAGCATCCTCCGGGCAGTTGTCGGCACACTCGCCGCACTGGCCACAGAGGTGGATACGGTAATCGCCCGGCGCAGGAAAGCGTGCTTCAATACGCAGCAATGATTTGGATGGATTGATTTCTTGGAAATTTTCAATGGCACATGCCAACCGGCATGTGCTGCAGCCGGAACAGTTTTCGTGTATTGCTCGTAATTCCACAGATCTTCAACTCTTTAAAGGGGATAGGGTAATTTTAGCGCTTTACTAATTCCAGTGCTTCGCCATGCGATCCATTTCTATGATAATTTCTGTTGGCAATGGCTCGGTATTGAGATCCATCGTTTTCAGGGTTTTTTCTCGCAATCGTTCTGTAAAATGCTTTGCTCCCTGTTTGAGCCACGCGTCATAATTTGCACGGTCGGCAATGTCGGCCGGTACATCAGCGGCAAGACCAAGGGTCATCGACCAGGAGTAGTTGGGCAAAGCGTTTGAGATCGTAGCGGTGACACGGCAATCCTCGCTGGTGAATCGGCGGCGGTCGTCTGTGATGGGGTTCAAATAGTCAACACAATCCAGACCAGCCCCGAACCAGCTTTTGTTGTCCTCCAGGAAGATTGCCGGCTCGCCATTTCGCTTGCCCAATGCAAAGTGGGATGGCGATGTGTGTGTCGCTTCCTCGACCATCTGTGCGGGGATGCGTACCCGGTTCCCGTTCACACTCGCACCAGCACCGTCGAGCAATTCCAGTGCCTTGAGATGTGTAATCTGGACGCCCGTACGCTCTAGAACCTCCATCGTAGCCAAATGTATTTGCTCAATCTGGTCCTTACTGAGCACATTCAAAGTGGGCTTGCTGTGCAGCTCGCGATAGCTCGTTACCATCTTCTCCGCTTACCCCTCTCTAAAAGTTGATAATCTACATCTTCCAAATTTGTTTCAAAGGAGTCTATGCTCGATGGCGTATGTCAAACTTTAATTCCCTGTAATGGAGTTACGGCATCCAAAATATCAAGTGAAGGTAACATAAAATGATTAACACGACGTTGAAAGAGCTTTACGTGTTCAGAGATTACTTTTACCGCTTCGATGTCATTGCCTTGCCTGAACAGCTCGATTAACGACTGATGATCTTTGATAGACAGCTCGGCGTGAGACTGCATATCATATGACGACAAATCTTTGATGAAACACATATAGGCCAGACGCTGGGATTGATTTTGCAGATTGTCCAGGTAGGAAAATAAAAATGAATTATCCGTGGCTTTGTAGATGATGCGGTGAAACCGGCTGTTCAACAACGTCACGTGTAAAAAGTTCTTTTCGAGCCAGACTTGGCGTAAGTCGCTGTTTATCCGCAGGAGATCCTCAATCTGGTCTTTTTTAATTCGGTTGGCTGCCAAAGCTACTGCCGACCGTTCCAGGATCAGCATGGTTTCGAACAGATCTCTGAGGTTACTCAAAGTGATATCCCGTACAAAAAAACCCCGTCCGCGCACCACCTCAACGAGGTTTTCAGCATTCAAACGAAAAAGCGCCTCCCGGATGGGAGTGCGACCTATAGAAAGCTCTTCGGACACCCACTCCTCATCAACCTGATCTCTGGGTCCCACTCTTAAAGTGACAATAAGCTCTTTTATTTTTTGATAGGCAACTTCACTGAGTGGCAGGGACTTGATATGATTCTTTTTTTTCGGCATGAGAGAATTCTTTTGATTATTTTTTTAAGTTAATAAAATATTCAAAATATATTGTCAATATATTTTTGCTACGGATAAAGGAAAATGAAAAATATTTCTTGACAAAATAAAAACCATTATTGGAATTTTACATTTTAGCAAGATAGCAGTTGTAACACATAAAAAATGGATACATACTAATGAGGCCATATATATTTAGACCCGAGCGCCGAGCAGGATATTGAATCGGTCTGCGGCTCAAACTCAGGTCAAAGCGGGTGTAAAACCGGAACTCGGCCGGTCTGTAAATATAATAACCGGGTCATTCGTCTTAAGACGCTTGAAAACAAGGCCTCGGAAGGTTCCGGCTAAACGCCCGCTAAGACCTTCAAACAGTG
>DRHF01000349.1 GCA_011049715.1 Desulfobacterales bacterium | reverse complement strand
TGAGGCATATCGCAAGCAAATTCTGCCTGAAGAGATAAAAGCCCGAGTCGCGATTGAGGCGGGGAGTTCCCAAGGCTGGCACCGCTATGTTGGAAGCAGGGGGAGGGTGATTACCCTTGACCATTTTGGTGCTTCGGCGCCTTCTAAAATTCTTTTTGAAAAATTTGGGGTAACCGCCGATCACGTGATCGAAGCCGCCTATGATCTATTAAAGACGGACGGGAAAGTGATGTGAGATCCACTTTTTTAATGCATGACGCGCGGTTATTTGGCATGCAGAAGGTATTAGGGTATTTCATGGTTTTTGAAAAATTCCGGAAAACGATTGATCATGCACTGTTGCAAATCAAAGAAAAAAAAATCTTCAATCGAATCTGGGCACATGATCACACGGTTTGGAAAGATGATTCATCGGAAATCGGAAATCGTCTGGGTTGGCTGCACAGTCCTGAAGTAATGGTAGGGGCGATTGATCAGATCACAGCTTTTGTTGATGAACTCCGAACGGCCGGGTACACGCGTGCATTGCTGCTGGGCATGGGTGGTTCCTGTTTGGCGGCGGAAGTCTTTCGAAAAACCTTCGACGTAAAGGATGGGTACCTGGATCTGGCGGTGTTGGACAGTACCGACCCCGAAGCAATTCTGGAAAAAGCAGAAAGGCTCGATCCATCAAAGACCTTATTTCTGATCTCCACAAAATCCGGCGGCACGATAGAAACCATTTCATTGATGAAATACTTTTACAATAAAACTCTCAAAGCCGTTGGCGAAGAAACCGTGGGAGACCACTTCGTTGCCATCACCGATCCCGGCAGCAGTTTGGAGACTATGGCAGCTCAGCTACAGTTTCGAAAGGTTTTTTTAAATGATCCCAACATTGGAGGTCGATATTCTGCCCTGTCCTATTTCGGACTCGTCCCTGCAGCATTGATCGGTATGGATCTAAACTCGATTCTGCGCAGGGCATCAAAAATGGCTGAAACCTGTAATTATCCTGTTCTCGGTGACAATACCGCTGCCCGTCTGGGTGCAGCCATGGGAGTACTGGCCATGGCAGGGAGAAATAAAGTAACAACAATTATTTCACCGCCCCTTTCTCATTTCGGCATCTGGGTGGAACAGTTGATTGCCGAGAGTACCGGTAAAGATGGTAAGGGCATACTGCCTGTGGTTGATGAAGCGGTTTTACCATCCGGCCAATATGGAAACGATCGATTATTTGTCTATTTGCGCCTTAAAAACGACCGGACTTTCGACAAAAAAGTACAAGCATTAAAAGATGACGGAAAGCCGATTATTCAGCTGGATCTATGTGATCCATATGATTTGTGCGGGGAGTTTTTCCGCTGGGAAATGGCCACTGCGATTGCGGGGATGCTTATCGGGATTAATCCTTTTGACCAACCAAACGTGGAATCGGCTAAAATCTTGGCAAGTGAAATGGTCACGACATATCAGACAAAAGGTGTGCTTCCGGAATTGATGCCTACATTTGTATCAGAAGGGATTGCTGTCTATACCGATCATGTATCAGACAGCGTCGGCGAGGCACTCAAAAAATTTCTTTCCCTGGCGGGACCCGGGAAGGAGAGAGCATCAAGCCGAAGCTATGTCGCGCTGCAAGCATTTGTGAACCCGACACCGAAAAACAATGCCACGCTTCAGAGATTGCGGAATAAAATTCAACAGACCTATCGTCTGGCAGTTACGGTGGGATTTGGACCGCGTTTTCTCCATTCAACCGGCCAGCTTCACAAGGGAGATGCCGGGCATGGATTGTTTATTCAATTCACATCAGAGATCGACAAAGATTTACCGATCCCGGATCGACCGGGTGAAAATGCTTCATTAATCACCTTTGGCGTTTTGAAAAGTGCCCAAGCCCTTGGGGACCGGCAGGCATTGTTGGATGCAGGGCGTCGCGTCATTCGCTTCCATTTGGGAATAGACATTTCATCGGATCTGAAAAAACTGACGGATGCGCTGGTGTAAAGGAGAAAACACCAATCGAGGAGCAACTATTTTAAATAGAAATCACGCTTTGCACTGGGCATGGGTCATCCTCGCTGTCTGTTTTTTTGATCTTTTTGTCAATTATTCAATCCGCCTTGGGTATACTTTGTTATTGCCCGAAATGATCCGAACCTTGGGTTTTAGCAGGACTGCCGGTGGATCCATCTATAATTTTTTCCTTTTCACCTATATTTCTATTGCCCCGATTGCAGGCTTTCTTACCGACCGGTTTGGCGCACGGTGGGTGATAACCATTTGTAGTCTGATTCTTGGAATCGGGGTTTTCATGATGGGAACGATTCAACATCTTTGGATGGCATGCCTTTTCTATGCTGTTGCCGGGCTGGGCGCAACCGGCATGTGGACTCCGGTAATCACTTTGGTCCAGCGGTGGTTTGCCTTCGACCGGAGAGGAATGGCGCTCGGAATACTTTCCACCGGCTATGGCTTGGGCTTCGCAACCCTAGGAATCGTATTCCCCTGGATCGTCCATAATTTTAGCTGGCGGTACGCCTGGTATTTTTTAGGGGCTGCTGCTTTGGTCATGTTTGTCGTCAATGGTATATTTTTAAGGAGCAGCCCTGAAATTTCCGGGTATTGCCCTTGGGGTCAAGGAGAGACGCTGCAGTCTTTGAACAATGGAAAGAAAAAATCAAACCAGACCATTTCTTTAAAGATCCTTTTTAAGACCAACAGATTCTGGGTAATCGGTTGCTCATATTTCATGATATCATACAGCCTTTTCGGAATCACAACCTTCATGGCGGACTATGCCAAATATCAACTCGGATTGCCGCTTGAAAAATCTAGTCTTTTGGCCACCATTCATGGGATTGCCCAAGTGGCAGGGGTCCTGACGATTCTCCCCCTATCGGATTTCTTAGGTCGGAAAAAAACCATCATGATTTCCAATGGCGCAATCACCGTTGCGCTTACCGGGATTTTGTTTACCGGCAATTCATTTCAGATGCTATCCGTATTTATCGCCTGGCTGGCCATATTTTATGGTGTAACTTTCCCCATATACGGCGCTGCTGCCGGCGATTATTTTCCAAAGGAAGCCCTGGGGACAGTGATTGGAGCATGGACGCCATTTTACGGCCTCGGGGCCATCACCAGCCATTGGGTTACCGGCATCTTACGGGATGTGACCGGCGTTTATACCTATTCTTTTTGGATTAATGCAATCATGGCTGGTTTATCGTTTATTATGATTAGCCGCCTTGAAAAGAGGACCGATCAAGCTCATATGATCGGGATGCAAACGGAAGGCCCAGGGCATGCTTGACATACCACATGGTCTTTGCGATATTTTCGCTCGCAAAAAAAAAGAATCTTTTAGGGAATGGTCAATTGACGATTTTAAAAAAAGATTATGGTGTCACCTTAGAAAGCTTTGACAGTCTTTATTCTTACTGGCAGAATGAAAAGTTTTCTTTAAGATGGGACTGCCTCTTTGTTCTTCCTCAATGGCTGGAAGTTTGGTGGAACGAATTCGGCGCCACATCCGACCTCTATCTTTGTTCTATAAGACAAAGGGAAGATGTGATCGGTATCGCCCCCCTTTTGGTCAAAGGAAAAAAAGCCCTGCTTATTGGCGACACCGATGTTTGTGATTATCTTGATTTTATTGTAGCTCCAGGAAAGGGGCCGACGTTTTTTAGTCTGTTGCTTGAACATTTAAGTCAGGAAGGTATCATTTTTTTGGATTTAAAGCCTCTTCGTCCTGACTCATCGGCACTGACAGACCTCGTGGCCGTGGCCAGGAAGCGGGGGGGCGAGGTCTCCTGCGACCCGTTGGATACTTCATTCGAAATGGAATTGCCTGCTACCTGGGATCAATATCTTTTTATGTTGAACGGAAAGCAACGACACGAAATCAGGCGTAAACTCAGGAGATTACATGAAACAGCCCATGTCGACTTCCGGGTGGTTGAGTCCCCTGGGGAAGTTAGAAATGAAATGGATACCTTCTTTAAGCTGTTCAGGTCGAACAGAGAGGATAAAGCGGCCTTTATGACCGATCAAATGGTTTCATATTTCAGGTCGCTGGCAGAGGCCATGGCAGAGGCAAAAATATTAAAATTATATTTTCTCGATTTAGATGCCACAACTTCCGCTGCGACGATGTGTTTTGATTATAATTCTACAATCTATTTATATAACAACAGTTATGACCGCCGATTCAGCTCTTTGAGCGTCGGTTTATTATGCAAGGTGATCAGTATCAAAGATAGTATCCAAAACCAAAAGAAAAAATACGATTTCCTGAAAGGTGTCGAGGCATACAAACATCGACTGGGGGGCCAAGAGGTCCCTTTGTATCGGTGCCGGATACAAATTTAAAAATTCCAACCCTATAAGGAGCCGGAGAGTTTTTGAAGAACCCTGTGGTCCGAAATAAAAAATAAGATGAATGCATCAAAAAATTCAGCTTTGGAAGCAAAAGCCTTACGCCTGGCGATGTTCAGTGTCCATTCCTGTCCGGTGGGAGAATTGGGAACAAAAGACACCGGCGGGATGAATGTCTATATCCGGGAACTCGCCTGCGAGTTGGGAAAGCGGGGACATCGCATCGATATTTTTACGCGTCTTCACGACCCAAATGACAGCCAGATTATCGTATTGGGGGAAAATGTTCGGCTGATTCATCTTCGGGCCGGATATAACGGATATATGTCCAAACTGGCCATATATCCCTACCTTCCGGATTTTACCAGCACGCTGGAAAATTTTAGAAAAAAGGAAAGTCTTCATTACGATCTGGTGCACAGCCATTACTGGCTGTCAGGTCAGATAGGAAGATGGGCTCAGGATAGTTGGAATGTTCCTCACATTTTGATGTTCCACACCCTTGGAGCGGTGAAAAATGCGACCGGTGTGGGCGAGAAAGAACCCGGGATCCGTATAACCTTTGAAAAGCAATTGGCCAAAACAACTGGACGTCTCATCGCCGCCACCGAGCAGGAAAAAGCCGAACTCATCCGATATTACGAGGCATTACCGGAGAGAATCGGGGTGGTCCCCTGCGGCGTAAACCTGGCACTTTTTCGACCTGTGGACAGGGTAAAGGCACGACAAAAGCTTGGCCTCGGCCGCGATGAAAAAATTATGTTATATGTGGGCAGGTTCACCCCTTTGAAGGGAATCGACAGATTGTTGAAAACCATGACATTTCTGCGAAACAATGGGAGACCCAGGCTGGTGATCATCGGTGGTGATGGGCACGACACACCTGAGTTTAAAAAATTGCAAAAGATGACATGGGATTTCGGGATAAACGACATGATTCACTTTGCAGGAAGGGTCGAACAAAAAGACTTGCCGTTTTATTACAGTGCAGCCGATGTTTTGGTGGTATCATCTTACCACGAAAGTTTTGGGCTGGTTGCGCTTGAGGCCCTTGCCTGCGGTACACCCGTGGTTGCAACGGATGTGGGAGGCATGAAGCGCATTATTGATGAGGGCAAGACCGGGGTTGTGATAAAAAATAATGACCCCTATCCCTTCGCAAGGAAGATAAGTCGGTTTCTTTCGATGTCCTGCGACAAAGCGGCATCTGCTGAATCAACACGTGCGTCAGTCCTTAGATTTGGCTGGTCCAATATTGCAGATGCAATCATCAGTGAATACTGGACCGTATTAAAGGATCATAGTGACGGTTTCAACCCAATCCCTTCTCATACCATTTTGTGACCGATTGCTCTTTAAACCCCATTGAGTAGTAAAGACGTCGAGCTGCTTCGTTTTCACTGTCTGTGGTCAATTCGACCACATCGATACCTTTGTCTTTGAGATAGGATAATCCGGTTACCAATACATGTTTTCCGATCCCTTTTTTTCGATGGTCCGGATCCACACCAAGCATATATATCTGACCTTTTTTTCTCCCACGGGCTGCATTTTCTTCTGCGTTTATCCTGGCCCAACAATAACCGACCGGTCTATCTTCTAAAAAGGTTATCACGACATCTTCCGAGGATCCGCTGCCCAGGTTTAGCTGGTAAACGATTTCCTCATTTGTATTGGGATTAAAACCCCATGTGCCTTCAAAAGAGCGGTTTTGGATTTTTTTCAGCATCTCTTCTTCGCCTTGATGAAGACCGCGGCTTATAAATAGACCATACTTGACATCGCGCAGGGAGGTATTATAAAGGTCGAGCTTCAACTCGAGGAAACGGTGGATATATCTGAAACCCAAACGGATCGACAAACTCCTGGCTGCATCATTGGTTTCGGATATGCTGATTTGTGCTACGCCCATTCCCGAATCCTTGGCGCGTTGTAAGGCCAAAGCGGACAGTTTGTTTGCCGTCCCCTTTCTTCTGTACCAGGGGTGGACCAGGCATTCCAGTAGAGCTCGCTTGATACCCAGTTCCACGGTGACGCTGATATAGCCGATAATTTTCTTCTCGGCTTCAGCGACAAATACGTTTTTTTCCGGGAAATAGTTAGGTCGATCCAACTCTTCGGCCAGACCTCGAGTTGAAAAGTAACGGCCCGATCGATCGATTTTTTCAGCCTCGATACGTAACTCGGCGTAATTGTTGAAGTCGCTCGTACGATAGTTTCTGTAAATGACATTTTTCATTAATTTTTCGTGGAAGTCGATAATTTTTGTATTTGGTAAGGAGGTTTGATGTGACGATACCCGTTCACGTAATGGTTGTAACACCACATCCTGATGACGCAGAATATGGAGTCTCCGGAACGGTTGCTCGCTGGACGCGAGAAGGAAAACAGGTAATGTATGTGGTATGTACCAAAGGCGACAAAGGTACCAGCGACGTCAAAATGAAACCGGAGAAATTGGCTGAAATCCGGGAGAAGGAACAATTGGCTGCCGCCAAAATCCTCGGCGTCTGTAAGGTTGTTTTTTTGCGACTTCCGGATCAAGAACTGGAGGACACGCCGGAATTCCGAAAGCAGATTGTCCGGCTGATTCGGATGTACCGACCTGAAATCATTGTGACAGCGGATCCATACCGGCGCTATATTTGGCATCGGGATCATCGAATTACTGGGCAGGTCTGTATAGATGCTGTTTTTCCTTACGCCCGGGATCATCTCTCGTATCCTGATTTACTCGAAGAAGGTTTAAAACCTCACAAGGTAAAAGAGATGCTGTTCTGGGCCTCGGAGGATATAAACTGCCGCTTCGACATCACCGCCACCTACGACCTCAAGACGGCGGCCCTTCTATGTCATAAAAGCCAGATGAAAGAACTGGATATCTCCCGCGCGAAAAAATGGTTGAAGCAACGAAGCGAGGAGATGGCCGAAGGAGAAAATTTTCAACTGGCGGAAGGTTTTCATCGCGCAGAGATAATTTGGTAATTGTATATGGAATATCTCCGATAGTTATGATGAAGACCAAAGCACATCGCCGCACAGATCAGGGTCATGTGGTTTGGAGGAAAATTCCTCAAATGCTTGTTTCTCTTTTCTCAATATTGTCGATCCCCCATGACCGGGATAAACTTGGGTGTTGTCGGGAAGGTTAAAGATTTTATTGGTAATGGATTCGATGATTTTTTTAAAATCAGCGGGCGACCATGTTTTCCCGGGGCCCCCCGGAAATATCGTATCACCTGAAATCAGATAGTTATCTGTAAAAAAACTCAAACTGCCCGGGGTGTGCCCCGGTGTATGCAAG
>DRHF01000348.1 GCA_011049715.1 Desulfobacterales bacterium | reverse complement strand
TGTTTCTGCGGAACTCAAAACGGTTCGCCATAATTTTCAAAAGCTTCGATCAAGCTATCTCAAGGCAGAATATGATTATATTAAGTACAGTAATGCAAAAGACAAACTGACACTGGATGAACTTAATAAAGAGATTGCTCTATTTGATAAAAGGATAACACAGCTCGAATCCAAAAAAAGGACATATAAGACAAAACTTGCAAAGATGAAAGCCCCGATTGATGAACTTACGAGGAAGATAAATGGCTTTACATCTGATACAGATAATCTAAAGAAACAGATCGCTTCTTTTTCAAATCAAAAGGTTGAGATTAACCCCCTGTGTTAGGATAGTTGTCGCATGAGATAAAACCCGCTATAAGAGGGGGCAGGAGGAACACTCATGCGATATTCACCCGAGCGTAAAGAATCCGTGCTGCGGAAAATGATGCCGCCGCACAATCGATCCATCAAACAGTTAGCCCAGGAAGAAGGCATCTCTGAAGCCACTCTTTTCAATTGGCGTAAGCAGGCTCGAGAGAAAGGCTTGCTGCTGCCAGACGGTGACAGCGGCCCGGAGGGCTGGTCAGCCCGGGACAAGTTTGTGGCCGTTTTGGAAGCTGCGGCTTTCAACGAAACTGATCTGGCCGAATATTGCCGGAAAAAGGGCATATACCCAGAACAGCTTTCGCAATGGCGTAAAGCTTGTGAAAGAGCCAATGACTGGGACCGGGAAAACTCTCGTCGTTTGAAAACTGAAAAGAAGGCAGATCGCCAGCGTATTCGCCAATTGGAACGGGAATTGAGACGAAAGGAAAAAGCGTTGGCGGAAACGGCAGTTTTGCTGGTGCTGCAAAAAAAAGCACAGGCGATCTGGGGGGACCCAGAGGACGAATGATCAGCGAACCGGATCGCCGTAAAACTATTGAGCTGATCGAAACGGTCCGCGAGACCGGAGCGCGGTTGATACCAGCTTGCCAGGTTTTGGAAATTAGCGCCAGGACTTATCAGCGCTGGACAAAAGCAGGTAGCGTTTTGAAGGATCGACGCCCGGAGGCCATACGGCCTATTCCAGCCAACAAGCTTACGCCGGATGAAAGACAACGTGTACTGGATATGTGCCATCAGAAGGAAAATGCCAGCCAGCCTCCGTCGCAGATGGTGCCCAAATTGGCTGATCAGGGTCAATATATCGCTTCTGAGTCGAGTTTTTATCGAATCCTTCACGAGGTCAACGAGCAGAACCATCGGGGCCGTAGTCAGAAACCGCGAAAAAGCACTCCTCCTAAGGGATTTTGTGCAACTGGTCCCAACCAGGTTTGGACGTGGGATATTACGTGGCTGCCCACTTCCATTCGCGGCATGTTTTTTTACCTTTACATGATCGTGGATGTGTTCAGCCGAAAAATCGTCGGTTGGGAGGTGTACAATCGGGAGTGTTCCAGCAATGCTGCCACCTTTGTCCATAAGGCCGTTTTGGCCGAAGGATGCATCCTCAAACCGCTTGTACTGCATTCTGACAATGGTTCTCCCCAAAAAGGATCCACGCTCAATGCCAAACTTGAATCGCTGGGGATCATGGCTTCGTTCAGCCGGCCGAGAGTCAGCAACGACAACCCCTATTCGGAAGCGCTTTTTCGAACGTGCAAATACAGGCCGGGCTATCCAAGATCTGGATTTGAAACAATCGAGGATTCTCGCCGTTGGGTGAATCAATTTGTTCTGTGGTATAACAATATTCATCTGCATAGTGCGATTCGGTTTGTCACCCCGAATCAACGTCATCGGGGAGAAGATCGTCAAATTCTTCAACACCGGCAAATAATTTATGAAAAAGCCAAACGCAGAAATGGAAACCGCTGGAGCGGAGCAACCAGAAACTGGTCTTACATCGATCATGTCTGGCTAAACCCTCCAAAACTTAACAAAGACAACGCCCTGCAGTTAAATGCTGCGTGAATGTAATCGATGGTTATAGAAATAAAAATGACTTTCATGCGTCAACTATCTTGACAAACAGCGATGGTTAAGAAAATCAGGTCTGTAAATGCTTCTAAGGTTCGGAATCCACTTGCTCTATTTTTAACAATTTTAATAATTCGATTTAACCCCTCGGCGATGGCATTAGTCACCCGGGTTTCAACATAGGGC
>DRHF01000347.1 GCA_011049715.1 Desulfobacterales bacterium | reverse complement strand
TACGGGTACTTGCTGCGTCCAATGCATTTTCCACCAACTCTTTGACAACTGAAGATGGTCGCTCAACCACTTCACCGGCAGCAATTTTGTTTGACAGGATTTCAGGTAGGATTTTTATATTTGACATCTAAACCGCTTTGTCCTTAAGGGAAGTGGATCGGTATAAGAATTCCGCGTCCATCGGCGAAAGATCGAATTGTAGACAGGCTTCCTCGATGAGTTCTTTCAACGTTTTTCCCGAATTAAATTTCTTTTCTTCCAAAACCCATGTGACTGCTTTTCTCAAATCTTCACCTTCCGGCTGTATATTCATTACGAGCTTCCTTACAATACCGGTTTTTGGGTATGGAAATCGGTGGCCTTCTCAAAATTGTGCGCCACCTTGAACATCACTTCTTCGTTAAAATGGTTTCCCATTATCTGCAATCCGATCGGGAGCCCCTCGGAAGAGAATCCGCAGGGGATCGACATACCCGGTATCCCGGCAAGATTGGCTGAAAGTGTAAATATATCAGATAGGTACATAGTAAGTGGATCATCGTACTTTTCCCCTATTTTAAAGGCCGGGGTCGGAGCCACGGGCGACAAAATCACCTGACAAATTTTAAAGGCCCGGCAAAAATCTTCCATGATTAGCGTCCTCACCTGTGATGCTTTCTTGTAATATGCATCATAATACCCCGCAGAAAGACAGTAGGTTCCGATGATGATCCTTCTTTGGACTTCTGTCCCGAATCCTTTTGACCGGGTACTTCTGTACATTCCCATCAATTTGCCGTTGCCTTTATCCCTAAAACCATATTTAACCCCGTCATATCTGGCAAGGTTTGAACTGGCCTCGGAGGAGGCGATCACATAATAGGCCGCGACCGCATATTCCACATGCGGCAGGGAAACCTCGATGCAGTTGGCGCCTAGGGCTTCAATGGTCTTTACAGCACTTTTTATTGCAGCGGAAACTTCAGGATTAAGCCCTTTTGTCGATTGATACTCCTTTGGTATGCCGACGGTAATTCCCTTGAGACCATCTTGAAATAATAATGTATAATCCGGAACATCTTTGGGTACCGACGTTGAATCAGAGGGATCATCACCTGAGATGACTTTCAGCAGCATTGCACAATCCCGGACATTTTTTGTCAATGGGCCGATCTGGTCAAGGGAGGATGCGAAGGCCACCAATCCGAACCGAGAAACCCTGCCATAGGTGGGTTTCATCCCCACAACACCGCAGTGGGATGCGGGCTGACGGATAGATCCCCCGGTGTCTGAGCCGAGGGCCCCTAAACACATATCAGCTGCCACCGCTACGGCAGCACCACCGCTTGACCCTCCGGGAATTCTCTCCAGATCCCAGGGATTGTGGGTTAATTTCATACTTGAATGCTCAGTTGAAGAACCCATGGCAAATTCATCCATGTTCACTTTTCCAACGATCACCGCGCCTTCATTTTTCAGCTTTTTTATAACGGTGGCATCGTATGGTGGAATAAAGTTTTCGAGAATTTTAGACGCACATGTGGTGCGGATTCCCTCCGTACAAATAAGATCCTTAATCGCAATAGGAATTCCGGTCAGCGGTAAAGTATTTCCCTCGGAAATAATTTTATCAGCCAACCGAGCCTCTTCCATCGCTGTTTTTTCTGCCACTGTAATGTATGCTTTTGTTTTTTCATCAACCGTTTTGATGCGGTCAATAACAGCAGCTGTCAGTTCCTGGGAAGATATCTCCTTTTCCGATAAAAGTCTGTGAGCTTGTTGTATGGTGAGTTCATAAAGGTTCATATCAATCGGTTTTTATCCTCCAATTATCTTTGGAACGATAAAATGTTCCTCCTCTTTTTCAGGCGCATTGGAAAGCGTCTTCATCAAGTCAAGATGGTTTTTCTTTTCATCTTCCCGGAACGCATTGGTCAAGGAAATCGCGTGGGTTGTTGGTTTCACACCTTCTGTTTTAACCGTGTTCAGCAGGCCAATGTAGTCTATAACCCTCCCAATCTGGTTGGCAAATGTTTCCATTGATGCTTTATCCAGTTCGAGGCGAGCTAGATTGGCGACATGAATCACTTCATCTTTGGTAATTTTCATGATAAGCCCAATTGAGTTAGCGGTGAATTAAAAACGCCTTGCGGTTCTCTTGTTTTAACCGGTCCAGCATGTGAGTGGCGCCTGCCCGGGTTTTAAAATAACCGATTCGCACTCTGTACCATATACCCTTACCCGGTATTACGCCGATCGCGCTGTATGCGGGATATTTCCTTTTTTTTAATTTTGCTACCATCCTGTCCGCGTCTTTTTGATTCTTAAACGAAGCAACCTGGATCGTAAGGTTGAAGGTTGGGTCCGGTATTTTTTTTTGATAAAGGGTATTGTCTTTTCGGATCGATTCATCAGAATTTTTATTTTTGTCAGAGACGGTTTTTTTCGAAATTTTCTTTTGTTTCTCACCCAAGAATTTTTTTTTTGACTTTAAAACCGGTTCAGGCGGCCTGATGTCATCCCTACCCTTTTGAAGATCTTCGTAAAAATCGAGATCCGCCTTATGCTTATCAAAATCGGAGTCTATTTTGAATCGGGTAAGTTTTTTATTAATATCCGCCGCCTTTAAGGCGGTCAATTTTTTTTGAAGCTTTCCGATATCAAATTTTACAGGAGCCGTTCCCCTTCCCACCAGAATACCGAGGAAAAACATCCAAGCTGCAACAAAAAAGATCACCGAAAACCATATCAGATATGTTTTGTGCCTGCCATTAATTTGCGGCTTCTGTCCTTTTGGCAAAGATTTCTTATTTTTTTCATTATTTCCCATTTCCGAAATAATTACATCTTCTCTGGAGCTGACACCCCCAGAAGGGTGAGGCCGCTTTTTATTACCTTTTTCACGGCAAATACCAGATAGAGCCGTCCGTGGGATAAAATGGGGTCATCGGTGAGCACCCTGTGTTTATTGTAATATGCATGAAACAATGCAGCGAGATGTGTGAGATAATAGGTAATGTGATGGGGTTCCAATGAATTCGCGCTGTGTTGAACCACATCCGGATAACGGGCCATTGCCTTCATCAGTTGAATTTCCTCCGGCGTTCTCAACCTGTTGACCGCTTGTTCATCCCATGTCACATCTATTTTTCCCCAATCCTTTCCTTTGCGGGCAATGCTTGCAATTCTGGCATGGACGTACTGAACATAATATACGGGATTTTCATTTGTCTTTTTTTTGGCAACTTCTAAATCGAAATCGAGGGGACTTTCATGATGCCGGGTCAGGAAAATAAACCGGGCAGCATCGCGGCCGACTTCATCGATGATATTCCTCAGGGTGATGAATTGACCCATACGGGTGGACATGGCGACAGGCTCTCCGCCCCTTAAGAGATTGACCAGATGAACTAGAATGACCTGAAATTGGTTGCGATGTTTCCCGGATGCCTCTATTGCTGCCGCAACACGGGGGATATATCCGTGATGATCTGCCCCCCACACGTCGATTACGCGATCGAATCCTCGATGATACTTATCCATGTGGTAGGCGATGTCCGAAGCAAAATAGGTTGTCTGTCCATTTTTTTTGACCACCACTCGGTCTTTTTCATCTCCGAACTTATGGGTGTTAAACCATAGAGCGCCATCTTTTTGATAGATTATCTCCCGTTGTTGAAAGTTGTTTATGATTTCATCCACCATGCCGGCATCATAAAGGCTTTGTTCACTGAACCAATTATCGAACTTCACTCCGAACGCATTTAAATCTTGATGGATTCCCGAAAGGATTTTTTTTGCCATCAGTTTTGCACAATAGGAAATGGCATTCTCCTCATCCATATCCAGAAGCTTACTCCCTTTATCCGCTTTTACAAAAGCAGCGAACTCGCGGATA
Source organism: Desulfobacterales bacterium (assembly GCA_011049715.1). Classification (GTDB taxonomy): domain Bacteria; phylum Desulfobacterota; class Desulfobacteria; order Desulfobacterales; family UBA2156; genus UBA2156. Next base: position 34,159 of record DRHF01000347.1, on the reverse strand, counting down.
TAATCTCCCTGATAACATTCCGGGGGAAAGGAGATAGGTTGACCTATCAGTTCCTTGTAGCGGAGGTACACAGATCGGCCCAAGGTATATATTTGCCTGCCGGAATCGTTTATATAATATTCTTTTTGAATCTCATATCCGCAAAATGAAAGGATATTCCCGATGCTGTCCCCAACTGCAGCTCCTCTGCCGTGTCCGATATGAAGTGGTCCTGTCGGGTTGGAACTGACAAACTCCACTTGAATTTTTTCTCTATTACCTATGTTTGAAGAACCATATTTTGAACCCTTATCATGGATTTTCCGGAGGACCGGATACCAAAAGGATGCCTTTAGAAAAAAATTGATAAACCCCGGTCCTGCAATCTCTGTTTTCTTAATTATTCGATCAGGATCGTCCATTTGATCGATGATCACTTCTGCGATCTTTCTGGGGGATATCTTTTGAACCGATGCCATTTTCATTGCTATGTTTGTTGAAAAATCACCGTGTGCATCGTATTTCGGCTCCTCTATTTCAATTTCAGAAAATTCTCCAGAGGGCAAATCTCCCTTTTGATACGCGCGTGTTGCTGCTTTTAAAATGAGGTTATTAATCGTTTGTTTCATATGTCATACAGAAGCTGACCAAACTGTTTTTTTCAAATCAAAATTGTTATGAAAAAGTAATCATCTCAAGTTTCGCACCTGATATTTTAAGGAAAGTCGCATCAGGCATAGGGTAAAAAGAAACCAGACCATCGCGTGCCTGTGCACGGTGATTACTTTATGGATACCGGTTCAAATTGATTGCCTCATTGTTTTTTCAAAAAATTTTATTTACCCAACACCAGATGTGGAACCGTGCCCCATTGGTGGTGCGAAACTTGAGTAATCATGTTTAGAGGCTTTTCAAATTCAAGTCAAGATTGAACACAAACAGACAGGGTACGTGCCTGTCCTGAACGGGTCGGGCAAATAATTTTATTTTTATTACTTGCTGTTTTGTTCTGATGATGAAACACACGGGTTCTCCCTGATCCGACTTTGCCAGCCGGCCGGGGTTTTCTGAATGGGGACGGGTTGCTTTACAATGGTCGGAAAATAGATATAATTATGATACTGTGGATTGGGAGTGTGAAAATTGAGATATATCATACTCTCAAAAGGGGATAAATTCAATGGGCGATACGATATTTTTACAATTTTATAATCAGATTAAAGATTCATATTATGATTTATGCAACGGTTTTTCGGATACCTATGATCTCTGCCAAGGTAAAGGAGACTTTTTCTGGATTGAACACGAGGTCGATAGTTCCAAATGGTATTCAGAAAAGACCTATGCCGGGAGAGAATTGCCAATCGATCAGGGAACCGTTTATATTTCGGCAGTTTATCTAAATCACTTGTACCAATCGTACATCTGGGCCAAGGATTATCCGGATATTCAATTCGTTGTCGGCGGACCGGTGGCAGCTGAGCAATGTGTCGATAATAACGGTTGGAATCCGGTATATTTCAAGCTTGCCTCTGATGTGATGTTACCTCCAAATTTGAAAATAACAGGAAAGAGCGTAGAAGATTGGTTTGGAGTTTCAAATTTTTCGGGCCGATGGAAACTGGACATTCCCAGAGCGGTCCCCGATAACAACCCCATTTATTTTTCATATACATTGGATAATGGATGCTATTGGCGTAAATGCATCTATTGCAATATTGCCCTTCACGCAGGCGAGCTGTTCAGAAAAAGAAAGAATATCGGATTCGAATTTAAGGATATCGATCACAAAGGAACTATATTTGTCCGTTTAAACACCGGTTCCATGACCCCGGCCTATATAAGGAAACTGCTGCCAGAGCTGCCCCGGGGCGATGATCTGGAGTACCGGCTGTTTATGCGTCCGGCTACACCGGAAAACGAGGCTTTAAAAGAAGTATTGGAAAAATGGCAGGGTGAGTTCCCGAATCTGATGCTGGGTTTGGGGATCGAGTTTCCCTCCAACCGTATGCTGAAATATGTGGGGAAGGGATTCGAAAAGGAAGAGATGTTAACTTCGCTCCGTATTTGCAACCAGTATGGCATTCGAGTGAATGGTAATTTCATGCTCGGTTGGAATAATTTAATAGAAGATGATCTTCGCGAGTTAGAAGACTTCCTGGCCCAAATCCCTGAAGGTTCGATTTTAAATATGCAGGTCCGATGGCTTTTTGGCCATCCGTACACTGAAATTCACGATAGTTATCAGGGTGAAGAAATAAAATTAGGACCTTTTTATATCGGCTTTCGCACGGAAATAAACCCGAACCAAATCGATTTAAATAAGCGTGCAAGTGAAATTGTAGAAAGGTACGGTCGGATCAAACGTTTCAAGCTCGAAGGAATGGGAAGTATCAAATCTGATTTTTTTGCGGCAAGGGGTTAGCTTATTAATAGCGAAACTTGAGCTCATAATTTGTCGGATTGAGGACAATGGGTTGCATTCCGCAAGAAAGATGTGGTAAGAAACCATTTCAAAATCGTTTTTAACGATAGACATTGGTTCCACCAGAAAAAACCTTTAAAGATGAAATTAGATGGAGAATTACGGCCCATGCATACCGTTTTTCTGGGTTAAAATGTATGGGCTTTTTTTTAATATTTGGAAGTTTCCTTGTGGCCAATGATCCAACCGAAATCCGGTGAGCTTAATTAAAAAATGTCTGCTTACAAAAGCAACGTGAAAAATCAGGAATATGATGTTATTATTGTCGGTGCAGGACCGGCCGGCCTCTTTGCAGCCTATTATTTGGTCGAGCACTCGGGCCTTGCCGTGCTTGTGATTGAAAAAGGTAAAAGCCTGCCGAACCGCAAATGCCCGATTAACGATGGACAAAAGTGTCATAAATGCAAGCCATGCAATATTTTGTGTGGCATCGGCGGCGCAGGGCTCTTTTCCGACGGAAAATTAAATTTTATCCATAAACTGGGTAAGACCGACCTAACGCAGTTCATCTCGCTCGAGCAGTCCAAAGCGCTCATCGATGAGACCGAACAGATATTCAACAGGTTCGGTATGGATAGCCGGATTTATCCCACCGATATAGAGAAAGCTAAAAATTTCCAAAAAAAAGCCAAGCAATACGGTATCGACCTACTCCTCATCAAACAGAAGCACCTGGGAAGTGAATACCTGCCGAAATACATTACAAACATAGCTGATCACATCAATTTAAAAGGGGTAACCATTCACACCTCTGAGGAAGCCAAGGACGTCATTGTCGAAAATAACCGAGCGGTAGGCGTTCTTACTAACAGGAGAGAATATTTAGCAGACAATATCATTTTAGCGCCAGGTCGTGTGGGAGCAGACTGGATTGGAAAGATCGCAATAAAATACGGTATCGGAAGAAAGCAGCGAGGCATCGAAGTAGGTGTTCGTGTAGAAGTTCATAATGATATAATGCAGGATCTGTGCGAAGTAATTTATGACCCCACTTTTTTCATTCAGACCTTAAAGTACGACGATCAGACCCGGACCTTTTGCACGAACAAGGGGGGGTTTGTTTCCTTGGAGAACTACACTAACTTTGTTTGTGTCAATGGTCACGCCTTTCGACATAAAAAATCCAATAACACCAACTTTGCTTTCTTATCTAAGGTGGTATTGACTGAACCGGTTACGGACAACCAGGCATATGGCGAATCTATCGGCAGCCTGGCTTCTCTGATCGGCGACGGTAAACCGATCCTCCAGCGTTGTGGGGATCTCAAGCGCGGCAGGCGCAGTACCTGGCATAGGATCAAAAAGAGTTATATTGAGCCGACACTAAAAAATGTGATTTGTGGCGATATCGCCATGGCCCTACCTGAAAGGATACTGACAAACATAATCGAAGGATTGGATAAGCTCAACTATGTGGTCCCGGGGGTGTCCAACGACGAAACACTGCTCTACGCACCTGAAATCAAGTTCTTTGCGACGCAGATCGACACCGCGACTGATTTGGAGACAAAGATAAAGGGTGTTTACGTGGCCGGTGATGGACCGGGAGTAGCCGGTAATATCGTTTCGGCCGGCGCCACAGGCCTGATACCTGCAAAAGCCATCATTGCCAAATCAACAAAATAAACGAAGATACTTTTTATGATCAAGCCATAGAAACAAAGAGAAGTGAATCCGAGGTGATCGCCCGGCATTTGGCCGGCGGTTTTCGTCTGTAAATCCTCTCTTAAAATCCAATACGTGAAAGGAGGAACAAAAAAATGAAACAGATCGCAAGCGTGATGGTTGCCATCTTTACGGTGGCGCTCCTGGTGGTCGGACTGGTGATGACACCGGGGATAGCCCAGGCGGCACTCAAGGGCAAGGTGGCCTTGGTCGTTGATGTCGGTGGAAGGGGGGATCTCTCCTTTAATGACATGGGCTACAAAGGCACGGATAAAGCAGCTGCGGACTTTGGTCTGAAGATGGTGGACATTCAAAGTGTCAGTGCAGCTGACTATCTTCCCAATGTTCGGAATGCAGCCAGATCTCAATCCTTCGATCTCATAATCGCGGTCGGATTTTTGCTTACCGATGCGGTCGCTACAGTTGCAAAAGAGTTTCCTGACCAGAAGTTCATGATTATCGATTCTGTGGTTGACGCCCCGAATGTGATGCCGATCGTTTTCAAAGAAAACGAAGGATCGGCCCTTCTGGGGGCGCTTGCCGCAATGGTTGCAGCGCACTATGGCTACCCGTATGTGGGCGCCGTCCTGGGGATTGAGATTCCTGTGTTGTTCCACTTCGAAGCGGGCTACCGCTTTGGAATTGACTGGGGGAACAAGGCCTATGCACGGAAAAAAGGCACAAACCCGAGCACTGGCTTACTCTATACCTATACGGGGACGTTCAGTGACATCGCCAAGGGTAAGGGAGCGACCCAGGCAATGTTGGCTCAAAGAGCGGGTCTGGTTTATAATGTCGCCGGTCCTTTAGGAATCGGAGATCTTCAGGCCATCACCGAAGCAATAAAAGCCAAAGGCAAGGAAGCCGGCCCACCTTTCATGATCGGAGTGGACGCAAATCAAGACTGGATGGGCGATGGTCACCGGGTCCTTGCTAGTATGCTGAAACGGGTAGACAATGCCTGTTACAACGCCACAGAGGCGGTGGTAAAAGGCACCTTTAAAGGGGGTCTCATTGTTATGGGTCTTGATGTCCAGGGAGTTGCCATGAGCAATTACCATGAGCTTCTTACTTTCATGGAGTTTGGCATCGGTGCCGGAAAAATTACTAAACAGGACAAAGCGAATATCGTTTCCAACTGGAAACATATGCGAGAACAGGTGCCCTCTTGGATCTGGAACGCGGTTGCCGACCTGGAAAAACAGATTATTTCCGGAAAGATCTCTGTGCCAAATGCCAACACCCTTGAGGAGATGAAAGCAGTGAGGACAAAATATCCCCTGACAAAATAGTGTAGAAGAAATAGGAGGGAGATGACAGTAAAACTGTTTTCTCCCTCTATTTGTTTCCGGAGCTTTTAAGGGGAGTACCGGGTACACAATAGAAAGATGAGATTTTCAGGTAGAACCGACGAGTTGAAAAAAACAGTGATCGCTGCAGTATTCGGATTCGCTGTCGGCGCACTCACTATGATGGTATATGGTTATGATCCGATTTCTGCGTATATCGCACTGTTCAACGGTGCCTTCGGTGATCCATATGGATTTTCAGAATCCCTCGCCAATGCGACGCCTTTTATTTTAACTGCCCTCACTTTTGCCATAGGATTTCGGGGCGGGATGTTCAATATTGGCGCTGAAGGACAACTCTATCTAGGGGCGTTGGCTGCGGTTACTGTCAGCCTCTTTCGCTTTCCTTCCGGGATCAGCTTTGCCTTGAGTATCATTTTTGCAGTCATTGCCGGGGCAGCCTGGAGCCTGCCGGTGGCCGTTTTGAAGGCCGCGAGAGGTGTTCACGAAGTCATCTCAACCATCATGTTGAACTGGATATCCCGGTTTCTTTCCTTTTATCTCATTGCCAAAATCCTAGTTGATCCACTGAGAGCCGAAAAAACAATAAGCATTGCCGAGTCGGTTCGTTTTCCTTTACTGGTGCCGGGCACAAGCCTGAGCTACGGGATCTTTGTTTCTTTTTTTGCAGCCATTATCACCTACCTTTTTTTGTGGCGGACGGTAACGGGTTTTGACATCCGTGCAATGGGATTCAACCCTGTGGCAGCCACCTATGCCGGTATTGATAAATGGAAGATTACTCTAATAGTTTTCATCACCGGGGGACTCACAGCCGGGCTGGCAGGTGCGGTTCATGTGATGGGCCGTCCCCCTACCTATGCGATTTACAGCGGCATGCCTGCGATCCAAGGACTGGGCTTTGAAGGTTTGGCCGTAGCGATGATAGGACGAAACCATCCCATTGGGATTATATTCGCCGCTATTTTCTTTGGGGGGCTTTTGGCAGGCGGGAGGATGATGCAGCTCTCTTCACAGGTTCCTTTGGAGATGGTCCGTGTCGTTGAAGGAATTGTCGTTCTTTTTCTGGCTATCCCCGAGTTGATACGGGTGTTTTCTTTTTTGCGGGAGATAAGGGTTCCCTTCATTTTTCGATTTTTGCGGTCACAAAACAAACATGGGAGACGATAATGAATCTTTCGTATCTATGGGGAATCTTATTGGGATCTCTCCATGCCATGGTGCCTATAACCCTTGCCGGTACAGGTGAAGTAATAGGAGAATCATCGGGATTGTTCAATATAGGACTCGAAGGGATAATCCTCTTGAGCGCTATGACCGGCGCTCTCGGAGCAGAAGCAGGAGGGCCGATTGTCGGTCTTGTTGTAGGAATGGGGACCGGATTTGTCGTTGGATTAATATTTGGACTGGTGTGCACCTATTTAAAAGGGGTACAACTCATCGCCGGAGTGGGGATCAATCTTTTTGCCGCCGGATTGGTGACGTTCTGGCTGATCCATCTGGGCGTACCCGGACACCATACCATAGCCGAAGAGGGCAGAATGGTTGATATTTCTACCCCCTTCGGAGATTTCAGTCCAATGATCCTCGTGGCAATTGTGTTTCCTGTTGTCATATATTTATTACTTTTTAGGACAAAGCTCGGTCTGAAGATACGGGCGGTTGGCGAAAATCCTCAGGCTGCAGATGTGGCAGGAATTAAAATACATCTGCTCCGTTTGTTTTCAACCGCTACGGGGGCATCACTTGCCGGACTGGCGGGAGCGTATCTGAGCATAGACTGGATAGGATCGGTAACCAAGGAGCTTTCGGCCGGTCGAGGGTTTATTGCTTTGGCCACCGTCGTATTCAGCGGATTAAATCCGCTGTTGGTTTTGCTAGGCGGCTTCATATTCGGCTTTTTCGATAACCTTGCCGTTTGGGTCGCCACAATGCCGGCTGTTCAACAGATCATCCCCTGGCAGTTCGTGTCTATGGCGCCCTATGTTGTTACTTTGATGGTCGCAGCGGGGGTCATTGGCCGGGTTCGTTTCCCCGCAGCCATGGGTGTCCCCTATGAACGTGAATAAACTCAATTGAGTTATTGTTATTGGAGGGAAAGGCGATCCGGTGGAAAGCGGGAGTGACATAATCCTCGAAGGAAAAGGCCTCTGTAAAGGGTTTCCCGGCGTATGGAAGCATCTCATACTCGATCACATCGATATCGATATCAGGGCCGGTGAAATCCACACACTGCTGGGCGAAAATGGAGCCGGAAAGACCGTAATCGCAAACTGTCTCTCAGGATTTTATATGCTATCTGAAGGCCAGATCTATGTGAAGGGGAGACCGGTAACCCTGAAATCACCAAAAGATGCGATCAGACATGGCATCGGTATGGTTCACCAGGAGCTAGCGCTGGTGAAACCCTTTACCATTGCACAAAATATTGCGTTGGGGATCCCATCATCCGACTTCTCCTTTCCGATCCCGGAAGTGGAAGAAAGGATAAGGGAACTGTCACAGAAGTATAAATTGTTCGTTGATCCGTCAGCCCGTGTAGAAGACCTTTCTGTAGGAGAGCAACAGAGAGCCGAGATTATAAAGGTGCTTTACCATGACCCGGAAATCCTGATTCTTGACGAACCAACTTCACTTATCTCTGCGGATGCAAACCATCTGTTCGACGCCCTGAACAGTATGGCAGAAGTGGGGTATGGGATCCTTTTCATTACACATAAGATCGAAGAGGCTATGGAAGTAGGCGACCGTGTTACAGTTCTCCGTCTCGGGAAAAGCATGGGAACCAGAGAGACGGCCAAAACGGATAAAACAGAATTGGTCAAGCTCATGTTCGGTGAGCATACCCCCGTCCATCTTGAAAGAAAGCCGGTCAAATCCAATAGGGTTGTTTTAGAGGTAAAGAACCTTGAAGCCCTTTCAGAAGATGAAGAACCAGCACTGCAGGATGTTGACTTTTCCATCAGGGAAGGTGAAATATTGGGTTTTGCAGGGGTCTCTGGAAACGGCCAGAGCGAACTGGCCGAGGTCATCACAGGATTGAGGAGGGTAACGAAAGGCCAGGTGTTCATCAACGAAAAGAATTATACAAATCATCACCCGGGGGAAATAATAAAGGCAGGCGTTGCCCACATTCCAGCGAAAAGACGCGAAATGGGTGTGGTTGAGTCGATGACAGTTGCAGAAAACGTCGTTTTGAAGGACATTAGAGTTCCCCCATTTTCAAATGCCTCCTTTATAAGGGTGTCACAAATCACAGGGCACACAAAAAAGATTGTGTCCAGGTTCGGGGTGCTTGTTTCAGACCTTTGGAAGACCCAGGTGCGGATACTTTCCGGAGGAAACATCCAGCGACTCATATTGGGTCGAGAGACGTGGAGAATCCCGAAATGTATTGTGGCGGTTTATCCTACTCAGGGGCTTGATGCAAAAGCAATCGATCAGACATGGGAATTATTCATGAAGTTACGAGAAGCAGGTTCCGCCATTTTTCTTGTATCTGAAGATTTAAACGAGATAATGGCGCTGAGTGACCGGATTGCGATAATGTATAAAGGTAAAATCGCCGGCATGTTTGAAGGTAGTGAAGCAAAAAGGGAGGAGATTGGGCTCATGATTGCGACCGGTGCTTCAAAGTCATAGCATGATATTTTTTTATGGATGACGCCTTCAGCGATTGGCCTGATTCGGCGCAGTTGTGATGATGGTCACCCCCGCTCCAGTTCCGATCCTATTGGCTCCTGCAGCTATCATCGCCGACGCCATGGCAAAGTCTTTAATGCCGCCGCTCGCCTTCACCCCCATGGTAGGGCCGACAACGCTTCGCATTAATACCACATCCTCTATAGTCGCCCCACCGCCGGAGAACCCCGTACTGGTTTTGACAAAATTCACACCTGCTTTTTTCGCGATTTCACAGGCCCGGATTTTTTCCTCTTCCGTTAGCAGGCTAGTTTCGATGATGACTTTCAGCACAACCGGGCTTTCGGAAACCCGCCGTACGGTACGGATGTCCATATCAACCGTTTTTAGATCACCGCTCTTTAGCGCACCGATGTTCAGCACCATATCCAACTCCTGGGCACCGTCTTCAATTGCCCTCTTGGCTTCAAAAGCTTTGGCCGATGTGTGCATGGCTCCAAGCGGAAATCCTACCACAGAACAGACATCAACGCCGCTACCCTGGAGCTTGCCTGAGACATAGGCAACCGAACCGGAATTGACACATACGGCTTTAAATCGGTATTTTATTGCCTCCTCACAGAGTTTATCCATCCCATCAAATGTGGCGTCAGGCTTTAGCAATGTGTGATCGATGTATTTGGCCATCTCTGCGGCAGTTATTGGAAAATTTGTGTAAGCACTATTCATCACCCCTCCTGTTCGCTATCATTCCTCTGCTTCAAAATACTCTAGATTAATCCCAGGGGCCCACGATCCGAGTAGCAGTTCGACGGATTTACGCTGAGTGACTGCGGTGGGCTTTTCGACCAAAACCACACGATAAATTGATCGATCTTCCTCAACCGTATCCATGTTCATACATAAGATGGCTGATTGAAGGGGTGTCAGGCTAGGATTGTATGCAGCGGATTCCACATACCGGCCGCTGTAAATCTCTCCGGTCACGGACTGCATGGCGCAGCCGGCAAAATTCTTTGTATATGGAGCGTATGATCGTTCTGCCGCCAAAAGGGCCTCAGAAACGATCCGGTCCTCGGCAGCAACTTTCAACCTGAGCCTACGATCCGGCGAGGTGTTCGGCATCAGGCCGCTTTGGTTATTGAGATCAAACGGGCCAAAAGCTTCAGGTAGAAGGTCTGAAAGCGGTGTCTTGCGATAGGTGAAATTTTTTCTGGCAGGGGTGATAACAACCATTTTATCATTTTTCTCGAACTCATTGAGAAACTGTCTGCAATATCCGCACGGCGATTCGGAGACGGCGACCGCATGCAGAAGTTGTGCTCCTCGATGCCAGGCATGCATGGTTGCCGACTGCTCGGCATGAATCGTCTGATTCAGGGTCTGGTGCATAAATTCCATGTTGGCCCCCAGGTAAAGTTCAATTTGATCAGCGTTACCCTCTGCACCTGCCATGGCAACTGCACCCACTTGAAACCGTGAAACCGGTGCCACGGCATATATCTTTGCCAGCGGAAGCAAGCGCACCATGAGTTCTTCCAGGTCGATTCCCAAGTTCTTGATCAGCTCGGCACATTGTTGGGCGTTAAGCCAGCCGGCCTGCATGGGAACGGTCCGCAGGATATCCCGTACCTGTTTTGGGAACAGGTTCAGGTGCTTCATGAATTGCTTTTGTCGATCTGTCATAATGGACTGAATTCTTTGACCTTATTTCCAAAGACCCTTGCATAGAAAAGCTTCGGCAGTTCACACGGTAGGTCTCCGATGGCATATGCGCTCAGAAACTTGACCTTTGCCGAATCGATCTTTTGTTTGTCACCATCCGAGTAAAAAACAGCCAGCGGTTCGCCCTTTTCCACTCGGTCACCGACTTTCTTTTTCAAAACGATTCCAACGGAAAGATCGATGAACTCATCTGGTTTCTTTCGACCGGCACCCAGTATTTTTGCGGCCATCCCGACGTTCAGGGCATTAATTTTCTCAATAAAACCAGAAGCTTCGGATTTGACCTCTATTTTGATCTTGGGCTGCGGCAGTAAATCGGGGTTTTCGATCACTTCGGGGTTTCCGCCTTGGGCTTCGATGAGTTCCCCCAGTTTTTTCAAGCCCTTTTTTCCTGCAATATTTGCTTCTAGTATTTTTCGGGCTGCGGACCTGGATGACGCAAGCTTGGATATCATGAGCATATTGCTCCCTAGCTCCAGCACCAGTTCCACCAGATCCTTGGGGCCGGATCCTGCAAGGGCGTCGATGGCCTCCTTTACCTCAACAGCGTTCCCAATTGCATTTCCCAATGGCTGCTCCATGCCGGTAATTAGAGCAATCACTTTTTTGCCGGCGCCTTCACCGATATGTATCATGGTTTTAGCCAGCTCAACGGCATCTTCATATTTTTGTGTAAAGGCACCGGCACCGGTTTTGACATCCAGAACAATTCCATCTGTACCGGCCGCTATCTTCTTGCTCATGATGGAGCCTGCAATCAACGGTATAGAGTCCACCGTTGCCGTCGCGTTTCGCAAGGCATATATTTGTTTGTCTGCAGGTGCCAACCGAGCGGTTTGGGTAATAAGGCTGACACCAACCCGATTGGCAACTTCGATGAATTTTTCTTTGGGCAGCCCCAATTTCATACCGGGGATGGATTCCAGCTTATCCACAGTGCCACCGGTATGACCGAGTTCCCTGCCGGTCATCTTGGCCACAACACCGCCGCTTGCCGCCACCAGAGGAGCAAGTACGAGGGTTGTCTTATCTCCCACACCGCCTGTTGAGTGCTTATCGAGCTTAAATCCTTTAATTTTGGATAAATCGACGATTTCTCCGGATTCCACCATGGCCATGGTCAGATCGACAGATTCCTGCCTACTCATTCCGCTGAAATATATGGCCATCAAGAAGGCTGCCATTTGGTAATCTGGAATCCGGCTGTTTAAAAATCCGCCGATAAGAAAGCTGATCTCCCTCTTGGACAATTCACGCCCGTCTCTTTTTTTCTTAATCAGTTCATATGGATTCATCGACTTTTTGTTTTTATATCTAAATTCGTTTGATAAGGCCCTTCAACAGCGCTTTTAATTTGGGTGAGGCATTCCGGGAGGTCTCAATTACTTCTTTATGGGAAAGCGGCTTGTCGCCCATCCCTGCCGCCATATTGGTGATCATTGAGAGCCCCAATACTTTCATCCCCAAGCTGTTCGCCATGATCACCTCCGGTACGGTAGACATGCCCACCATATCAGCCCCCATACACCGCACCGCCTTAATTTCAGCAGGGGTTTCATAAGATGATCCGCTGAAAGCAGCATATACTCCTGACCGGAGTTTTATGCCCAGGCTGTCCGCTGTTCTTTTGGTCAGACTTCTCAAATGACCACTGTACGCTTCTGTCAGGTCCACAAAACGGTTTAGGCCCCTTAAAGGATTGTTCACCATGAAATTAATGTGATCTCTGATGGCGACAATATTTCCCGGTTTGTAGGATTCATTTACCGCCCCAGCGGCATTGGTAATAATGACGGTTTTTGTACCCAATGCCTCCATGACCTGTATCGGAAACACGACCTGCTGCATAGAGTACCCCTCATAATAGTGAACTCTTCCGGAAAGCACAAAAAGACTTACGTCGAAAAGGTTTCCGGATACGACTTCTCCTCGATGACCATCAACCGAGGATACCGGAAAATTGGGTAAGTCCTCAAACCTGACTCTGACTGGATTCTCAATCTCTTCAGCCAGTCCGGCAAGCCCACTACCCAGTATGATTCCGATTTTTGACTGATGGTGGATGCAGTGCTTTAATGCAGCTACGGTTTCATTGAGCTTTTCATTTACAGATGGTATTTCTTTTGAAACGTTTTTCATAAGTTCATTTTTCACCGCCGATAACCTCGACAACTATATACTTAATAATTTTCTATGTGCGTTTTATCGCTTGGGCCTCGTGGGAACCTGTAACCCATATCAAAATCTTCCAGGTAAATAAAGATCAAACCTTTTTTCTTTGTGCGGCCTTGTTCAGGACAAAAACTGTCGAAAGTCGGTTGAATTATTGTAAATTTGCATTTATAATAAGTAAAATTTTATTGATCTTTGTTTCTGTTTCAATTGTCTGCATCACCATAAATATACCATTTGAATGACCGTTATCTCCGCTTTGATCATCCGGGTTTCCGGTTTGCACTAGATCTTAATATTTTTTTAATCCGTTTTAGCGTTCATAAACATGAAAGGAGGAAATTTGATGAAAAAAATAAAAAATAAACTCATTTTAACGGTGATGGTTATTGTCTTGGCAAGTCTTATAGGTGTAGCAGGACAGGCCCAGGCTACCGGTTCATATACCACCCGGGACCTGAATGAACAGCTCGTGATGGCCACTTTGTGGATTCAAACCTCGGCTGAATTCCGTGCATTATGTTATCAGTCCTTTAACCTGGCCAGAATGAATCTCGACCTTTTCCTGGGTTCCTATGCAGGGACCAAGCCGGTTGCCGTTATTGTGGATGCAGATGAAACGTTGATCGACAACTCAGCCTATGAGGCGTTTCTCATCGGCAATGATTTTGGATACTCTTCCAAAACATGGACGTCCTGGATGGCGGCTGCCCGGGCAACGCCTATCCCGGGTGCACTGGCGTTCTTAAATTATGCCAAATCAAAAAACGTCGAGATTTTTTATGTTACCAATCGGAAGATGGTCGGGTATGAGGGCACTGAAAAGAACCTAAGGGCGCTGGGTTTTCCCTATGTGGACAAAAAACACCTGCTGCTGAGAACCAAGTCCAGCGACAAGCAACCGCGCCGGGGTATGGTGGCAAAGGACTACGAGATTGCCTTTCTGATAGGGGATAACCTGAATGATTTTCTGAGCGTTTTTAGCACAAAATCAATCGCCGATCGATTTACGGAAGTCGATAAAATCAAAGAGATATGGGGCAAAAAATTTATTGTGCTGCCAAACCCGACCTATGGCGATTGGGAGGGTGCCATATATAAAGGCAACTGGGGCGCCAGTGCAGCAGAAAAAAACAAGATGAGAAAAGACCACCTCAAACGCTGGGACTTTCACCCGTAATGGGCCCGACAGCATTACTTTAGATATTTACCCACCAGCAGCCCTAACTTTTTTCGGGTTTCCTGGGGTATGGCAGCTGCATCTGTCATAATGGCATTTTTAAGGGCCATGGCACATATACACGCTCGCTTTTTTGAAATTTTCGGCACCACAATCTGTATAATCTTTTTTGCAATGGATATATTTTTTTTCAGGTTGTGAACCACCGTCTCAACGGTTACTCCAGATTCTTCTTCGTGCCATGAGTCAAAGTCGGTAACCAGTGCCATGGCGGCATAACAGATTTCGGCTTCACGGGCCAGCTTGGCTTCTTGAAGGCTGGTCATACCGATGATGTCCATTCCCCATTGACGGTACACATTCGATTCCGCCCGGGTGGAAAATGCCGGTCCTTCGATGCATATCAAGGTTCCACCCATGTGCACTGACGGGGCAGCTAGGGTCGCACATTCATAAATCAGTTTACCGAGGTCGGCACATATGGGATTGGCAAATGTAATATGGGCCACCAGCCCGTTGTCAAAAAAGGTGCCAATCCGTCCTTTTGTGCGATCGTAAAATTGGTCGGGGATAACGATATCCCCAGGGCGGATCTGCTTTTTTAGGCTTCCAACCGCGGTAACTGAGATAAGATGCTCGATGCCCAGTTTTTTAAACCCGTATATATTTGCCCTGAAATTAAGCTTCGAGGGGTTGATCCGATGATCGCGACCGTGTCTGGGCAAAAAAGCAACCGGGATCCCCTCCAAGTGGCCAATAATATAATTGTCCGACGGGGAACCAAAGGGTGTGTCCAGGGATACATGTGTAACATCAATCAACCCCTCCATCTCGTATAGCCCGCTGCCCCCGATAACGCCGATCCTGATGTCGCTGTCCATCATTAATCTCGAAGGATTGTTGTTTGTGTTTCAACCATGACCAATTTCCGGTTCTGCTAGGGATCGGCTGTTTTAACGAATTTGGATTAACTATCTGAAAAAATAGCAGGTTGGCGGTATAGTTGTCAATTGACCCCTTCACTTTCCTGGTAACGATGCAGAGATCGAATTCATGATCATTTTGAAACAGGTACAAACTGATTGCCTCATTGTTTTTCCAAAAAATTTTATTTACCCCACGCCAGATGCGGCACCGTGCCCCATTGGGGGTGCGAAACTTGAGGGGGTACTATAAAAAAACGAGCCAAAAAACTGTGCGGCATATAAGGGATTGCGATATTTTTATCATTATAAGATTGCCCTGATTAACCGGTATACCCTTTCGGTGTTGGCATGGAGAGTGTGCAGACTTGCTTTTTGAGTAATAAAGTTGTATGGAGGGGATGCATCAAAAATTTCAGTTTAATTCTGATGCGATTTTCAAGCTTCAAACTTTATATCATAACACCGCAAGAGTATGAAATGTGATATTTTTCTTATATTCTATTATGAAATGGGTCGGCTTTATTTCACAGCTAAGGAGTGTTAAAAAATGACTCAAGATTCCCCCATCTACAACAGCCGAATCATAAAGATCTATCTGGAGTACCTCAGGAAGGTTTACCCTGATATCGATATCGATGAACTGTTATCATATGCAACGATGGCCCGATATGAAGTGGAGGACCCGGCGCACTGGTTCAACCAGGTTCAAGTGGATCGCTTTTATGAGATTTTGGTATTAAAATCAGGCAATCCGAATATCGCAAAAGATGCGGGTCGATATACGGCATCCGCGGAAGGGCTGGGTCCTGCCAAACAATACACCATGGGATTTTTGAGTCTAACATCTATTTATCTCCTGATGAGAAAAATCTATCCCCTCATCAGCCGTGGCGCTATGATCAAAGCAAAAAAATTGAGCTCGAATAAAGTTGAAATTGTCTCCACTCCAAACCGTGGCGTTGATGAAAAACCCTACCAGTGCGAAAACCGTTTGGGAATATTTGAATCCCTGCCCAAACTGTTTATTGAGCAGTTCGCACAGATTGAACATCCCGCATGTTTCCACAAAGGAGATGATGCCTGCCGGTACATTATTACTTGGGAAAAAAGCCCTTCTTTCATTTGGAAACGACTGCGCAATTATGCTTTTTTACTCAATATCGTGGGTCCTCTGGCCCTCTTTTTTTTCCTACCCCTCATTTCCTGGTCTATTTTTACTTTTGGCTTTGTGTCTCTTACTTTAATCGTCTCATTTTATTCACACTTTCTTGAGAAAAAAGAACTGAGGAAAACAATCCATACCCAAGGGGACGGTGCCAAGAGATATTTAGACGAGATGAATATCCGGTACAACAATGCCCTGCTTGTACAGGAAATTGGACAGGCAACGATCTCCATTTTGAATGTCAAGAAACTGATTAACACCATAGTGGGTGCGATGGAGAAACACCTCAATTTTGATCGAGGGGTGATTATGCTACCCAATAAAAACAAGACCCACCTCGTTTATGCCGCTGGATATGGATACAGCAAAGAAAAAGAAAAACTTCTTAGAAGAACCGAGTTTCACCTTGACAAGCCGAATTCCGAAGGATTTTTCGCAATGGCTTTTCATGGGCAGAAACCTGTTTTCATAAATGATATTGCCGAGGTTGAAAAACAAATATCGGAAAGAAGCCGACGATTGGCAAAACAGATGGGAGTTCATTCGTTGATTTGTGTGCCGATTGTTTATGAAAAAGAATCCCTAGGTATATTGGCGGTGGACAATGTTGACTCCAAACGACCGCTGACAAAAAGCGACGAAAATTTGTTGATGGGGATCGTTTCACAAACAGCCATCAGCATTACCAATGCCGTCTCTTTTCAGAAGATTCAGGAAAGTGAGGAGAGATACCGAACCATCCTCCAGAGCATGGAAGAGGGCTATTATGAACTTGATATTAACGGAAGATTTACCTTTTTCAATGATTCTTTGTGTCAAATTCTCGGATATTTTCGCGATGAACTGATGGGGACGGATAACCAAAAGTACACGGATAAAAAAAATGCCAAAATACAGTTCCAGGCCTTCAACAGGGTTTATACCACCGGACTGCCTTCTAAAAGGTTCGATTGGGTTATTGTACGAAAAGATGGGAGCAAAAGAGATGTTGAGGCTTCCATCTCTCTGATAAAAGATTCCAAAGGGCGGAAAATCGGGTTTCGAGGTATCATCAGAGATATCACCGATCGCAAGAGAGAAGAAAAAGAAAAAGAAATGCTGCTAACCCGACTGCAACAAGCCAAAAAAATGGAGGCCATTGGAACCCTTGCCGGTGGCGTCGCCCACGATCTCAATAATATACTGGCCGGACTGGTAAGCTATCCTGATTTGCTGTTAATGGATCTTTCAAAAGACAGCCCTTTGAGAAAGCCGATCTTAACCATGCAACGATCAGGAAAAAAGGCAGCTGCAATCGTACAGAATTTGCTGACGCTTGCAAGAAGAGGCGTTACGGTTACAGAAGTGATAAATTTAAATCAAATTGTTACTGAATATTTGAAGAGCCTCGAATATTTAAAATTAAAATCATTCCATCCTGAAGTTGAGGTTAAATTCGATTTGGCATCCGATTTGCATAATGCACTGGGTTCTCCGGTACATCTGTCCAAGACGGTGATGAATCTGGTTTCAAATGCTGCAGAGGCAATGCCTCTGGGCGGAAAAATCTCCATTTCAACAGAAAACCGGTCTGTCGACAAACCGATTATCGGATATGATCGGATAGAGAAAGGCGAGTATATTGTTCTTGAAATTTCCGATACCGGGGTCGGCATCTCACCAGATGATCAGGAAAAGATATTCGAGCCCTTCTATACCAGAAAGACGATGGGAAGAAGCGGGACAGGTCTGGGAATGGCTGTGGTCTGGGGGACAGTAAAGGACCTTAACGGATTTATCGATGTTAAAAGCACCGTGGGAGAAGGCACCACATTTACACTCTATTTTCCAATGACCAAAGAAGAGGCGCGCAGAGATAAATCCATATCGTCTTTGGAAGACTATATGGGCAATGGAGAATACATTTTAGTCATCGACGATGTGGAGGAACAGAGGGAAATCGCCTCTGGAATGCTCAAAAAACTGGGTTATTCTGTTTCACTCGTTTCGAGCGGTGAGGAAGCAGTTGAATTTATGAAGGATCATTCGGCGGATCTGTTGGTTTTGGATATGATTATGGCCCCGGGTATTGATGGCCTCGAGACCTACAAAAGAATTCATAAACTGCATCCTGGACAAAAGGCGATAGTGGCAAGCGGATTTTCAGAGACCGACCGTGTCAGAGAAACTCAAACCCTTGGGGCAGGCCCATATCTGAAGAAACCATATACTTTGGAGAAAATAGGCTTAGCCGTAAAAACCGAGCTAGGGAAATAAGTCCTGTTTCTCAATTGATCCACAAAACCTTTTTATACCCCCGCCCCATCCTTTCCTTAACCCTTTTTTATACCCTTGTTTTATCCCCATGTTCTGGTATCAATTATAAATTTCTCAGCACCCTAACCCGAACAAGCCAGAAAATGAAAATTGACGATTGAATATTGACGATTTGTGGAGGTCGCTTCTCTCCGCTTTGTTGATGGTCATTTTTATATAAATGATCCGCCGATGGCGGACCTTCAATATTCAGTTCAATAGAAAATATTCAATTATTTGAAGACATTGAAAATATCTCAATTTATTTTTTTGCCAAAAAATGCACAAAGATAATCTCTACGGTACTGAAGATAGGCGATTCTCTTTTCAGAGGGATAAACCGAAATCGATTCTCGTTAAAGAGATAGTGAAAAAATGGGGGTTGACGATATGCCATACAATGAAAAAATAGAAAACCGTATTCTGAAAATCGTATCAAACTGGAAAAGTACGGACGCAAAAAAAATGTTCGGCGGTATATGCCATTTAATAAACGGCAACATGTTTTGTGGTGTGCATAAAGATTTCCTCATCCTTCGTCTGGGAGAGAAAAAAGCAAACACGACCCTGTCATTGCCATTTGTGAGACCCTTTGATATTACCGGGAGACCCATGAAGGGATGGATAATGGTTGAAGACAAAGGGTTTAAGACAGACAAAGAACTAGAGGCTTTGCTGAGCCAAGCCAGAGCGTTTGTAAAAACATTGCCATCAAAATGAATATGGAGCAAAAATTAAAGCCGTTTCCCCCAATGCGCCTTTCATTAATCGGCATGGCAGGATCGGGGAAATCGTACTGGTCTATGAAACTGGCTGAACATGGGTTCAGGCGTTTTGGTTGTGATGAGTTGATTGCGGAAAAACTCGCCAATGAGCTCTTCGTATCGGATGGTCGTCACATTGAAACGGGCGAATGGATGGGATTTCCTTACGAGCGACAGTATAAGAAGCACGAATCCAAATACCTGGCCCTTGAAAAACAGGTCCTTTCTGAAATTCTATTCTATCTTCAGAATCCAAAAATCGACCGGGATGAACACATCGTTGTCGATACGACCGGGAGCGTCATTTATACAGGGAGGGAGATAATGGAAAAACTTTGCCAAAATACAATCGTTGTTTTTCTCTCTACCCCGCCTGAAGTCCAAAAGCAATTGTTAAACGCATATATAACCAACCCCCACCCCATGTTGTGGCGGGATGTATTTCACAAAAAGCCGAATGAAACCAACCAGAAGGCGTTGGCTCGTTGCTATCCGCGACTTTTTTCTGAAAGGGAACGATTGTATCTTCGATACGCGGATGTTACGATAGACTACTATAGCCGTCGTAAAGACGGCTTTAGGGTGAACGATTTCTTAAACAAAATGAGATGAAATCTGTTTTAATAGCGATCGGTTTGCTGGTGGTGTTATCCGGTTGTGCGTTTCCGCCAAAACCATCAACCCCGCCGGGAAAACCGTTTGTCAGTGGTGGTTGTGCATATTGGCCGGATGGGGATTATTTCGACTGTTATTTCGAGCATGACAAAGATCTCAGTTTTTTCTTGACCCTGGACTGCCATATCTTTTAGATAAGTCTGTTTTTATTTATCTGAACCGCAACCTGTTCTATTGTGAGTATGCAATGGTAAACATCACCCTCCCTGACGGGAGCATAAAACAATTTGAGAACACCCCCACCGGGCTTGAGGTGGCCAAAAGTGTTTCAGAAGGTTTCGCACGGAACTGTGTGGCCATGGAGGTGGATAACCTTATGGTTGATCTGAATACGACTATCCGCCGCAACGCCAGACTCAGGCTGATTACAACCAAAGACCCAAAAGCCCTTGAAATCCTCCGCCACAGTGCGGCGCACGTTTTGGCTCAAGCGATTCTTCACCTTTATAAAGATGCAAAGCTGACCATTGGTCCGGTGGTTGGAGATGAATTCTACTATGATATAGACATGGAAGCGGTGTCGGAGGATGATTTTCCGAAGATCGAAGCAGAGATGAAAAAAATCATCAAATCAAAAACACCCATTCACCGCAAAGAAGTTTCAAAATCAGAAGCAATGCGGTTTTATGAGGACGAGCCGTATAAACTCGAAATGATTTCAGAACTGGACGACGGGACCATCTCGTTCTACCAACAGGGAGATTTCACCGATCTTTGCCGGGGACCTCATCTGCCACACACCGGCTTGATCAAGGCGGTCAAACTTACAAAGGTTTCAGGTGCATATTGGCGTGCGGATCAAAGCAGGGCCCAACTCCAGAGAATTTATGGTACAGCCTTTTTTACCAAGAAAGAACTGGATGACTATCTTCATTTCATAGAAGAGGCAAAAAGGAGAAATCACCGGAAAATCGGGACAGCACTCGATTTATTTAGTTTTCACGATGAAGCGCCTGGAATGCCCTTTTTCCACCCAAAAGGAATGGACATCTGGAACGCCCTGATTCTTTATTGGAGGGAAGAACACCGCAAGGCAGGGTATGTAGAAACCAAAACACCGATCATGTTGAACCGCGGCCTTTGGGAGAAGAGCGGTCACTGGGACAACTACCGAGAAAACATGTATACCTCTGAGGTTGACAGTATAGAGTATGCAATAAAACCGATGAACTGCCCCGGCGGTATGCTTATCTACGGAATGAAGCCCCATTCATACAGGGACCTTCCTGTTCGGGCAGCTGAGATCGGGCTTGTTCACCGACATGAATTAAGCGGTGTACTTTCCGGCCTTTTCAGGGTCAGAGCATTTCATCAGGATGATGCCCACATTTTTATGACACCCCACCAGATTGAATCGGAAATCCTGGGCGTTCTTAGATTGTCGGAACGGATTTACAGCACTTTCGGACTCGGATTTCATCTGGAGCTGTCCACACGACCCGATAAGTCCATTGGAACGGATCAACAATGGGAAACCGCAACAGAAGGTTTAAGAGCAGCACTCGAAATCTACGGCAAGGCGTATAGAATAAATGAAGGTGACGGTGCATTTTACGGTCCCAAGATAGATGCTCATATTCGGGATGCACTTGGCCGCACCTGGCAATGCGGAACAATCCAGCTCGATATGGCGCTGCCTGAAAGATTTAATCTGTCTTACATCGATAAGGATAACAAAAAACATCGTCCGCTCATGATCCACCGGGTCATTTATGGTTCTGTTGAACGGTTTTTTGGTATCCTAATCGAACACTTTGCAGGGAGGTTTCCTTTATGGATGGCACCGATTCAGGCTGAAATCCTGGCCATCAACGATGATCTGGTACCCTATGCCAATGATGTAAAAATGAAACTTGAAACCGCGGGGCTGCGGACAGAAGTGGACAGCAGAACCGAAAGCCTGAACAAAAAAGTTAGAGAGGCCCAGCTGAATAACATTCCATTGATTCTTACAGTCGGTTCAAAGGAAAAGGAAAACGGAACCCTTTCGGTAAGAACGCTGGACGGCAACGTCCGATACGGTATCACCTTTGAGAATTTTTTTCAAAGGGTCCTGCAACACGTTGACGAGAGAAGTCTAGACCTAGATATATTTCCGGCGTCTTAAGGCAGGTGGATTTATAATTGAAGAATTGATTTTTAAAATTGTTAAGGTCAACCGATGAAGGATAACGCGGGAATCACCACCTATCGGATCAAGTGGTGTGACCTGAAATGCAAATATGCTGATTTTGCAAAGGTTGAGGCCTTGGATGGAAGCTGCCGTACCTTTCAGTCCTTGTGGTGCGGCAAACTTAAAAAACACGTTACAAAAAATGCGCCGTGTGGGGTAGTGTTTGGAAAAAGACGACCTGCAACCAAGTGGTGAACCGGAAAACTTCTTCAGACCCAACAACGGTCTGAAAACCGTTGCCATTTTTTCATTAAGACGGCGATTGTAAACCCTTTGGGCTAAAACAGTTCATGGCGCGTGTATTTAAATACCTCTTATACTACTGGCTTCCTGTTTTCATCTATTGTTTGTTAATTTTTTTGCAATCCTCCTATCCGTCACCTCAAACTGTTCCAGACATTCCACATATGGACAAATTCCTCCATTTCGTGGTCTATGGTATTTTAGGGATTTTATTTTTCAGGGCTTACAGCACACTGCGCATCAAAAACAACGTAAACCTAACGATAATTATCAGCATTCTTTCATCCGGCTTGTATGGGATAAGTGATGAACTTCACCAGTATTTTGTTCCCTACAGAGAGGCCGAGCTGATGGACGCACTCGCGAACCTTCTCGGGAGTATTGGCGGGGTTACTGTTTATTTTTTATCAAGGCGCCGGTGTTAATTTAAGTAGGTGCTCAAACAACTTAATGGCATCATCAGATGCCCAGTCGCGGGCTCCCAGGGCGCCCCCAATCAAGTACCCCTTGCGGTCAACCAGATAGGTGCTTGGAATCGATCTGATGGCATACATCGACCCAACCTTGCCTTCATAATCCAAAAGGATGGTGAAATTCAATTTAAATCGTTTTTTAAAGCGCTTCACCTGTTGCCGGGATTCTTGAAGATCAATCGCCAGTATGATGAAATCATCCTTTTTGAATCGGTTGTGGAGCTTTTCCATTGACGGCATTTCCTCCCTGCAGGGTGGACACCAGGTTGTCCAAAAATTTAAAAAAACAATTTTTCCCAGATGATCTTCCAGGCTTACCTGGTTGCCATTTAGATCTCGAAGAATAAAGTTTTTAGCTTTGGGCCGTTCATCCAACACAAACATGGAAAGGGCTTCCATGTAATCGGTATTTCCGACGGCCCGGTCCTCAAAAATAACAGGGTTCAAAAAGAAAAGAATCAGAACCAATGAAAATGTGTTAACAATTGTCTTAAATTTTTTTGTCATATGACCCTCCAAACCGGAAACTGCGGCCAGTTATTTCTCAACGTAAATGGAACAAACCGGATTTTCAACGGAAAACAAATCAGACTGGTTTAGGAATTTTAAAAATGGAAAAGGAAAGGACGGGAAGGTGTGGTTCCGTGATACCTGCAAACAATCGCCAATGCGATGGCAGATCGAGGCAAGAGGAAATTTGATTCTCCAAGAGCGCATCGGTTTTTAGATCAACCCCGCAGTGAACATGCGGGGCCTGATCATTTTTAGCCGATTCGTTGACACCGTTTAAGTCCGGGGAACAAATCGAAACGGAGAAGAGATATAAAAAGATGAGCATTCCTAAAAATGCTTTATTATATTTAAACATCAGTTTGAAAGCGTCCTTTTGGTGATACATAGTATGAATAATATTTGACTGAATGTCAATATTTAAAGCAAGTTGAGTACGGTCTGGAGTGATCGTTGACAATGGGCTAAAGTACTCCAGGTGCATTTGTACCCATGCTTTTCGGGCCATGCGCTTATATTAGATAACCTATCAGATATGTCAACTTTTTACTAACCTGCCGCGACATTCTGATTACCCCAAAAGCCAAATCCGCTTGTGGATAGTGTCTCCGGTTTTGTCCCCCATTTACGAGGCCTGATATGGAGCGACCTCATTAGGGTTTAACATTGAACAGGCTTAAATTAAACCGAAATACCGTGGGAATTTTAATATAGTGGATATAAAATACCCATTTTCCGTTAGGTTGTCACGAGAGTGGATAAAAAATATCCAGCACGGCAGAAATATTCAATTTTTTGTTGCTTATCAAATTAATAAAACTTTTTGAAATCAAATAGATAACTCATATTTTAGTAAAGTTGGCATATTCTTTGCATATCTGACATACGAGAACGAGAATGCTCTTTTTGCCGAGCATAGGCGAATGCTAATTTTTCCGACCTGGTACAAAGAAACCAGTTTAATATATTGCAATAAAAAAAGGAGGTATGAAAGTGAATATAAATAAAAATTCGATAAAAAACAAAGGGTTAAAAGCCAGTATGATAGTAATGATATTCATCGGCTTTTTTGTAGTGACAAATTATATGTTACTTCCGGATATTGAAGCAAAAACAGAGGCCAGCCTTGTTGCACCGGGCAGTTTCAGTGACCTTGCCGCCCGGGTGAGTCCCGCTGTTGTCAATATTCGGACGGTCAAAACCATTAAAGGGGGCGGACGTGTCTTCCGTCAGTTTCGTCCTGGCCCCCAGAGAAAGGATGATCCGTATCGCGAATTTTACGATAAATTTTTTGGTGAGCAAGACCAGCGAGAGTTCAAGCAGCGAAGCCTCGGTTCCGGGTTTGTTATTGATAAGAAAGGTTTTATCGTAACCAACAATCACGTGATCGAAAATGCAGATAAAATTAAGGTAAAATTGAAAGATGGTAAAGAGTTCGATGCAGAGGTCGTGGGACGCGACCCGAACACCGATCTTGCCTTAATCAAGATCGAATCACCCAATAGTCTTCCGGTGATTGAGTTAGGCGATTCAAATGCATTGAAAGTCGGTGAGTGGGTGGTGGCTATCGGTAGCCCTTTTGGGCTGGAGCATACGGTAACGGCCGGTATCGTCAGCGCAAAAGGGCGTGTTATCGGTTCCGGTCCCTATGACGATTTTATACAGACAGATGCTTCCATCAACCCCGGAAACAGCGGCGGTCCGCTTATTAACATGGCAGGTAAGGTGGTGGGGATCAATACGGCGATTATCGCCAGCGGCCAGGGAATTGGGTTTGCCGTTCCGATAAACATGGCCAAACGGATTATTGAACAGCTCAAAGAAAGCGGAGAGGTCAGCCGGGGCTGGCTCGGCGTTGGGATTCAGCCGCTCAGTGATGAGATGGCCGAATACTATGGAATTGAGGATGGGAAAGGCGTATTGGTGGTTGACGCTTTTCCGGATGATCCCGCATATAAAGCCGGCATCAGATCAAAAGACATTATAATCGAGATTAACGGAAAAAAGGTGAATGACGCCCGCGATCTAACTCGAAAAATAGCCGATATTCCCGTCGGGTCAACCGCTGAGATAAAGGTGCTGCGCGAAGGCAAAGCCAAGACGTTTGAAGTTGTGATTGCTAAAAGAGACGATATAAAGATTTCTGCCGAAGGGCCCCGGAAAGAACAGGAAAGTGAACTGGGCATTCGCGTATCGAAAATAACACCGGAAATGGCACAGAGGTTCGGGATAAAAGAAGCTGAAGGCGTTCTGGTGTTGGGTGTCGAAGAGGAAAGCAAAGTCGCTGAGGCCGGCGTTTTGGTGGGCGATATAATAAAGGAGATCAATCACCGGCCCGTCAATACAGTAGAAGAATACAACAGCGCTGTAAATAAAATCGATAAAGGCGATGTGATAAGCCTGTTCATATGGAGACGAAATGCGGGGTTTTTGATTGTCAAATTGACGAAGTAAACTCCGTAATGTTCCGCATAGAAAAGGGCTGCGATGAAAAAAACATCAAACCGTCGTCTTGACATCATCAGGAGATATAATCGGCTTGCCTGGATCTATGACTGGCTGGAAGCGCCGATGGAATGGCTGCGATTTGCTAAATGGCGAACCCGATTGAGTGACCGTATGGTTGGACCACGTGTTTTAGAGGTCGGTGTGGGTACCGGAAAAAATCTACCTTATTACCCCCAGGATGTGGATGCAGTGGCCATTGATTTTAGTCACCGTATGCTGGCAAAAGCACGAAAAAGAGGTCTATCGGAGGGCAGTAAGGTAAGTTTTCATGAGATGGATGTTCAGGATTTGAAATTTCCTGAGCATTCATTTGATACGGTTTTTGCCACATTCGTATTTTGTTCGGTACCAGACCCTGTGGATGGACTCAAAGAACTTCGTCGGGTTTGCAAACCGGGTGGAAGGCTTATCCTTCTTGAACACATGCGACCGGGCAATCTGTTTATGGGGCTTCTTTTCGATTTGCTCAACCCGATTGTCGTCCGAATAATGGGGGCCAATATTAATAGAAGAACCATGGAAAACATTCAGAAAGCCGGCTGGCATATTCAGGTAGAGGAGCACTTGACCTCGGATATCGTTCGATGGGTTGAAGCCCGGCCATAATAAAAATTCCGACAAATATTTTTTCAATTTCCCTCTTTCTTTTTTGGTCAGGATGGTTTCAAGGATTTAACTAGAGCGGCTTTTCCCCGTTGTTCGTATTCGAAGCCTACTGGGTCACCGTAGGTTACCAAAAAGGGGTTTGCTAAAATAAAATGGGCGCAAAGCTATGAAGTACAAAATCATCTTTATCGGGCTGTTCCTTTTCACGCTGCCTTTTTCAAACCCGACGGTTTTCGCCCAATATCCGGCAGAAGGAGCGCTGGAAAAGACGGCCAGAGAAATTTATAGTCGCATTATGTGCCCTATCTGTGCCGGTCAGACCATCGCGCAATCCAATAGCGGCACCAGCACCCAGATGCGGAATTTGGTCTTAAAAAAGCTGCGCCAGGGCGAAACCAAAGAAGAGATATTACAATACTTTGTAAGCAAATACGGGGAACGGATCATGGCCAAGCCCAATAAAAAGGGGTTTAACCTGATGCTGTGGTTTTTGCCGTTCGTATCCGTCGTCCTAGTGGCAGTTGGAATTTATTTTTTGATTCGTCGATGGTCTACAAAGGTTCAGATGGAAACAGTTTCCTTTTCCGATGAGACCCATCTGGCTGAATACAAAGAGCGTGTGGAGAGAGAATTAAAAGAATTTGAGGTCTGATGAAACGCGAGTAATATTTCACCCGGCACGGTTGAAAGATGGCAACTTATTAAAATAAAAACAAAAAAGGAAAATGACTATGGGAAAGAAAAAAAAACAGAGATCAAAAAAACATACCACTTCACCGATAAAGACCGCGCCGAAACCGAAAAAAAGATCCAAGTACACCTTTTTTGCCTTGGCTGTTGGTGCTGCGTTGATCATTTTCGGGGGCTATTTTCTGACTCAGGAGGAAAAGAAACAAAAGCCCTCCCCTGAGAGTACAAATTTGAAAAAAGCGAATGTCAATCTCCGGGAGAAAGGATCTACCCTAACACCTCAATGGTTTACAGGCAAGGTTAGGAGGGCCTATCAGGTCGCGCGTGATATACCGGAAGTACTTGATCAGCTCTACTGTTATTGCCGGTGCCGGGAGGGTCACGGTCACAAAAACTTGTTGAGCTGTTATGTCGAAACGCACGCATCCACATGAGGGATCTGTCTGGATGAGGCGCTGTTAGCGTCTCGAATGCACGATCAGGGAGCAACCCCAGCGGAAATTCAGGCTGAGATCGATCGAAAATTTGGCACGTAATCTCCGTATCTCGCTCCAACGGAAAAATTCTTTTTCTAAATTTATTGACAAATTTTACCTGTCCCGGACCCGAGGTGGTAAGTCAGTCGATTATATCGATTCCAGGCAGGCTCCGATAGGGAAAAAGGACAGTGATGAAGCCAGGAGATGAACGCTCTACTGGAATTGCGGAATGATAAAGTTTTTAAAAGATAAATCGGAAAACGATCCCCAACTAATCCTGCCGCTGCCGCTGCAGATCAAAGCCTGGCGCCGGGCCAATCGGAAAATGGCTTGGGGGATCCAAAAAAGTGAATTCGATCAAATCGAACCTTCTCCCTGGTTAACAGATAGTGATCGGCATGAAGGATTTATCGGAGCGATCCTTTGCTATGGTTTTGGGGATGATGGGAGCGGCCACGCTGATTCAATACGATCAGGCAAATTGGTGTGGGACTATGCTTGCAAATGCAGAAAGAAAAGAGCATGGCAATGTGAATATATCGATTTTGATAAAAAGGATTATATTCGATTGCGTCCCGGTGCGCCGCCCAGACCAAAAGGTTTTTATTTTGTAAAGTTTTGCCCGGGAGATAAATTCCAAACATTGAACGTATCCCAATTTCGTAAAATTCTTCAAGAAAACACCGGATGTGGCCCGGAAGGGATTCAGTTTTTGGCCATCACCCATACCCATTTTCCTGATATGATGAGCGAAAGGAAGATTCCTTTTATGGCCTTGGCGGACTACGATGTCGCGCCATACGGTTTTAACGATTTTTTCGATGCCCCTCAATTGTTCTCAAGCAAAGGCATTTTGGGCTTAGGAATCGGGAATATCGATGGTAATTACCCCCTTTTTGGCATTCCCTCTCTTCGCTTTTAAAACCAGCATTGACGGCTTCGTAAAAAGTCCAACTTCTGTGTTGCGCTGCATCCTTTGTCATTGCAGCGTACTGTAAGTACGCCTCATTCCTCAGGATTTGCGCGCCTTGAATTTGACCCGCCTCCGGCGGATTACTTTGCCGTCTAATTTCTACTTTTTACGAGACTGTCAGCATTGCTTTATCTAAAAATCATACTTTATCTTCACATACGTTTGATCCAGCTCTTTCCATCCGCCCAAAAAGGTTTCCTTTTTTCCGTCAAATAGATAGATACCTGCGGTAATCTCCACATTATCGATTCCCTGATATCTTATCTCCGGGAAAAGCATAGGGCCGTAGTTTTCATTGATTCGATCGGTATCACCTGCTTCCAGACCACCGCCGAGGGACAGGACAAGATCGTCATTGAGAATTTTTTTTTCTATCTTGGCGATAAGATAATCATGCAGATTGTCTTGTCCTCTCTCGGTAAAAAAACCGCGAACATACTGAGCCTCTAAATAAATGCCGTTTGTGAAGGTGTAATCCACGCCAAATGTATATTTCAGATAGGGATCATCGGATTGTATTTCAACCGGGCCTGATCGTAACTCTTTTGGAAAAAGCAGGGCCAGTTCACCCCAAAATCCGATAGAACGAAACTCTCCTGAAAAATCAAACCCCACAGCCTGCAATTCGGGAAAGCCGATCTCAAGGCTGTCTGAAAAGGAAGTCACAACCGGTATGTCGTCAAATCCCTTAAAATAACTCAGGGAATAGTCGATGTTGAAAGCGTTGCCCCCAAATTTCAGGGCAAACATCCCATTTTCCAGAGTTTTTGCAGGCAATTTCACCCGATCAGGGGGTTGACCGAACAAAAATGTTGTACCGCCTCTGGGGAACAGGGCCGGCTCAAAAAAAGGAAGCCACACGGCCGTAAGGGTATAGTCATTTACATAATAACTTGCTTTTAAGGCCAGGGACGGCACCTTGGCTTCAAAGTCAAGAAAATCGGTAAGATCATTCGGGTTCAAATTGTCGGTGGGATTGAATTTATCCGCTTTTCCCCAGGCGATCCGCTGTTTTCCGATCTTCAGATCAAGATCCTCCCATAGGAATTGACTGAGCTCCACATAGGCCTCCCAAAGCAAAAGATCGACCGGATAATCGCTTTCTATCTCACTGACCGAAGGTAAATCTTCTAAAACAGGAAGATCGTAGTACCGGGTCTTCAAGCTGATCTGAGCAAACAGATCTGACAACGGGGAATAATTCGCTTCAGTGTACAGCGTCCCGTATGTATCGCCATTTGTTATGCCATCACTGATATTCAAGCGTTTTTCGATTTCAAAAAAGCCGCTTATGTCCGGACCTTTAACCTCGGCGCCGGCAAAACCCATTGAAAAATCAAATGAAAAAAACAACCAAAGGATCAAAGCAATATGTTTCCTCATCACAAAATCTATCTCACCGGGCCAGCTTTTTAAGGTTTCTAGTGGTAAAGAACCGATCGGAAAGGCCGCTGTCATGTTTGATTTCAACCAGGTCCAGGACCGTACGATGGGCGGTTTTGATCGTCTCCATTGTTACCTGCCCTACAATCCAATAATTATCGACCTTTTTCAAATCCATGGAGGTCTGCCTTTTAATCAACCTGCCTCTTTTGGCATAAAACTCGATCTTAAGCGGCAGAAAGGTCTTTTTATCCACCTCCATCTTTAGTTTCGAATAGCTGACATCGGCGTTGGGGAGGGGAGTCAGTTCCAACGTGTAGGTGCCGGCCGATTCTTTATCTATCTTTGCGCTGTAGTCGTCCGTATATTCGGTCTCCGCCATATCCTCATATGAAAAGTCCGTCCCCATAAAATTCTCGTTCTTGATGTGGGAAGCAATCCGCCTGATTTTCCGAAAAGCGGGCATGTAAAGGTACATCCGATCTTCGGAAAGGGACAGAAACCCTACCCCTTTCACATCCGCCGGGAGTAAAAACAGAATCAGTCTTTTATCGCTGCCCTTTTGGTAAAACAAAATGGTGCGCTTCTTCCGGGTCCCGTCGGCCTTGATGAGGGTCATCTTTTCTTTGACCGTGCGATCCCGGGGCGCATTGATGGCCTCCTCTGTCCGTTTTAATATCTCGTTTCCACTTTGTGCCAGCAGGTTTTCAGCATTTAAGGTAAGTAGCGCTATGATTGCGATGGTTAATAACCTTTTCATTCTCATCTCCTTTTTAAAAATTTTGGTTTGACCAGCAACAGAGTGGCCGGGAGAACCGTGAAGGAAAATATAGCGCTTAAGAATACCGTCAGGGCTACCAGTCCTCCAAACCGCCTCACATGCTGTCCGCCGGACAATAAAAGGACTGCAAAACCGATACCGACCGTCAGGGTGTTTATAAGGATCGCCACGCCTGTTGTAGAAAGCGTTTTTTTCAGTGCCTTCAGTTCGTCGCCTATCTTTGAAAACTCCCGCTTAAAACAGGATATGAAATGGATATCGGTATCAATTCCCAATCCGATGGCCACCGATGCCACCATAGTCGTAAAAGAATCCAACCCGATTTTAAAATAACCCATCACCGCAAAGTTAACCAGAATCGTCAATGAGATGGGAACGATGCTTATCCAGCCGATGGTGGCGGAGCGAAATATGAACCCGATGATAATGGCGATCAAAACAAGGGCGATCAAGAGGCTCATGATTTGGGAGGGGATCAGCTTTTCCTCCATCTGCTTGAGAACAGCCGCCAGACCGGTATTTTCAAAGGAGATGGGAATCTCCTTGCTTATCAAACGGTCCGGGATCGCCGGAAGCCCTTTGTATTCATCCGCCCCCAATGCAATAAACCCCTCGTTGATCTCCCAAAGGTCGCCTTTGAGATTTCTGAAAAGGTCTTGAATCCGAGCTGAACCCGGCGGGAGTATCTCCTTTATTTTTTCAAATGCAAATGCAGCCCTGCTCTCCCCGATAACTTCTTTTACACCCGCTGCAAGCGATTGTGCGAGCTGGTTCAGGTCTTCCATCAGGGCCTGTTGGATGTTGGATTTGGCAATGGCCAGAATTTTCGACAACTGAACATCGGGATTTCGCTTGACTTCTTCTGTGACAGCATCTGCAATTGTTGTAGCGCTGGCTTGTGGAATAAATTCAATTTCCACATCCTCACCCAAAAGGTAATCGAGGACTTTTCGCTGAACAATTATGTGAACATCGTCCTTCAAGGATCCATCAAAAACAGCTGACTCAACGATGGCATTCAGTTTCTCTCTGTCAACACGGATCTTTTTTGCCCTGATATCGCGAAGGAGATTATCGGTTAACCTTTTACTGCGAATGTTGAGCAAGGCTGATCTGATCTCAGGGGAGGCATCGTTTATATTTATAACCATAATCTTTTCGGGAAGCGCGTTGATAAATTGATCGATTTTATCCACAGCCTCGGTCATGATCCCTGTGTCCCATGTGCTGAGTTTGGCCTGGATCAGACCCTCTGAACTGTCCGCTTTTACCAGTTGCTCGACGATTTCTTCACCTTCTATCAAAAACCACAGGTTCGCCACAGCGTCTCTGGCCTCCGGCACCACATAGCGATCGTTCATCACCGCATTCATCTCGCTGACCACGCTGGCAATCGATTGGGTTTGCCCGACAGAAGCCACTGTTTCCAGATAGCGCTCCAGGTATCGCATGGCCTTTAAAGTAGAGGGGTCTTTCAGATCCCCTTTTACCAGCGTTTGTATCGGCAGGGTGCCACCGAATTCGCGCCGCAGGTGCATTTCGGCATAATGGGCTTTGCTCCCTTTCTTGAGGCAAAGGGACCAGTCCACATCCTTTTTAATTTTGGGGATAATCACCCCTGCGCTGATACCGATTAAACCGGATAAAAACAGAACCTTTAGTTTATGGTTGAATACCAGGTTGGCCAGATGTTCCATAAACAGTGGTCCGTTTATCGATTCAGACTTTTGGGGTTTTAATTCTTTTGATCCGGAAAAAGAAAGAAGGATCGGAATCAGTAGAAAGGTAACAACCATGGCGATAAATATGCCCAGCGCTGTAATAAGGCCGAACTGCTTGATGACAGAAAAGTCGGTAAAAAGAAGGGAAACAAAGCCGACCATCGAGCTAACGGTGGTGATAAAGATCGGCATACCCAACTCTGAAAAACTCTCTTTAATTGCATTGTTAGGCGCCTCACCGCACTTTCGTTTTTCATAATACCTTCTCATGACATGGATCCCGTCGGCACTGCCCATGGCGATCAGAATAACCGGCATTATCCCGGTCAGCATGGTGAAAGGAACATTTAACAGGGCCATCAACCCCACAGTCCATATGATGCTGAACCCCACGACCAGCAACGGCAGAAAAACCCCCGCGGCCTTGCGAAAACCCACAAAAAGGACCCCGATCATTAATATGAGCATCAACGGATTTAAGTATTTTATGTTTTCAAGTATGATCAGGGTCATTGAATGCATCAAAAAAGGCATGCCGCCGTAAGAAATTTGCTCGAAATTGGGGGCAACGGTCTCTGTGACTTTTTTTATTTTATTCGTCACCTCATATTCGTCCACCCCATGCGCCAGGCGGGTGACGATCACGGTTGACTTCCCGTCTTTTGAGACCAAGTCCTTGACGTACATTTCCTTGGAGAGGACATATTCCCTGAGACGTCTCAAAACCTCCCTGTCCTCGGGGACGACTCTTTTTCGGATAAGCCTTCCGACTTCCAATCCCATTTCAGTCTTTTTAAAATCGAGTACATTGGTGAGGCTGGTGACATAGGCAATTCCGTCCAACGCTTCATAAGCATCTGTAAGATCACGTACCAGTTTTAATGTCTGTGCGGTGAACACATCATCGGCTTCAACCAAAACCAAAGCCATCGATTTGGACGCATACTCCTCTCCAATCAAATTGAACATTTGCACTACAGGATCATCCTGCTGCAGATATGTGCTGAAATCGGCATTTAAAGTGACGTTGATCACCTGATACCCCAGTATAAGGGTCAAAATTAGAAATATGCCGATCCCGAACATCCTTCTGCGTATCAAAAAATTTATTATACGTTTCATCCAATCAGACATTTTTTTAATTTGCCTCGCTGTTGATGGCTATTGAAATAAATAGAGTACCCAATGCCCCCATAGGGCATATTACAACCAATATTTGTCTGTTTATTTTAGATGTCAAGTATTAATTGCATTATATTCTTGACAATTGTTAAAAAAATATATAAATTAATAATTATGCCCCCCATGGCCTTATTATAAAATGGAGGAAGCTCAATGGCATCCTATGTAAAAGATAAAAAAGAAATACTGGTGCGGCTCAGGCGAATGGAAGGTCAGCTCAAAGGTATCCAGCGGATGGTCGAGGTGGATAAGTATTGTGTCGATGTGCTCAATCAGCTCTCCTCCGTTATCGCGGCCAGTAGAAAAGTTGCTGCCATCATCCTGCAGGATCATATCCAGGGCTGTATCCGGGACGCTTTGACCCGCAATGAACACAGTGACGAATACATGGACGAATTACTGACGGTGATCGAACGGTTCACCCTTAAGAAATAATTGGCTGGGCGAGCGGTAC
>DRHF01000346.1 GCA_011049715.1 Desulfobacterales bacterium | reverse complement strand
CCAATCTATTGCTATGTAATGATCATAAATGATATCCTGCATTTTGGTCTCCTTTCTTTGTGATATTTTTTTCTTCCTTGAAAAATGAATAACACAAATGAGGTGTTACCTCAAAGGAGACCTTCTTTCTCATTTTATCGGAGAGAGAACGCCGAACAGGGCAAAAAGGGCCATTTATGGATGGACACTATTTAATTTCGCAATTTGGAACCCGGAACAAATCGACTATTTTTTTCTTTTGATGATATAGTTTGCAATGGCCCTGAGCGAATCAGACTTGTTATCAAAATTATCAATGGCTTGCAATGCGTTATTTATAAGTTTTTTTGCAAATACCTTTGATTGATCGATTCCCATGAGGGAAGGGTAGGTGTTCTTATGAAGGAGGTCATCCGTACCGATGGCCTTGCCGGTTAACGCAGGATCACCTTCAACATTAAGGAGATCATCGGTTACCTGAAAAGCAAGGCCGATATTTTTACCATAAATTTTAAGTTGTTCGATTTGCTTTTGGGCCCCGCCTCCCAGCACGGCACCGGCATAAATCGATGCAACAATAAGCGCACCGGTTTTTAAATAGTGCATATCTTGAAGTTGACCCAAAGTTATCGGGGTTCCTTCAAAGGTGATGTCTCTTATCTGCCCCTCGATCATTCCTTCACATCCCACTGCCTGTGAGATCGCCCGAATAATGCCAAAACAATTCGAGGCCTGGTGTTCATTTATAATCTCAATACTTGAGAGGATTTGAAAAGATAGTGTCAAAAGGGCATCACCGGCAAGAATCGCCGTAGCCTCATCAAACGCCAGGTGACAGGTCGGCTTCCCTCTTCTCAATTTATCATTGTCAATGGCAGGAAGATCGTCGTGAATGAGCGAGTAGGTGTGAATCATTTCAATGGCACAGGCAGTGCACAATGCATCATCAGTGTTTCCACCGACAGATTCGGCTGCTGCCATACATAAAATCGGCCTTATTCTTTTTCCACCGGCCATGAGGGAATAGCCCATGGCGCTCTTCAGCCGGCCTTTATTTGAAATCTTCGACTCAAGGATTTCTTTTAACGCTTTATTGACTCGTCTGCGCCTTGAATTGAGGTATAAATCCAGGTCAAACATCGATTATCCGCCAATGGATGTTAGGGCGCCTTTTAAAAAGAGGCCCTAATGTCTCAGGTATTATTTTCGGTTAAAAACGGCTTTTCAAGAATATCCCCGTCCATACCTTTAAGTAAGATGGTGACTCTCTTTTCGGTTTCCTCCAGCTTCTCTGAACAAAATTTAGAAAGCTTAACCCCTTCTTCAAATCTTTGGAGTGCCTTTTCTAGGGAGAGTTCGCCGACTTCCAGCTCTTTGGTGATTTCTTCAAGCTTTTGCATGGCATTTTCAAAATTCTGTTTCGCCATTTTGGTTCTTCCTTTCGACTTTGCTTATGAATTGACCTTTTGAAACAATAACTTCAAGATACTGACCGATTTTTAATATTTTCGGATCTTTTATGATTTTTCTTTCCTCAATCGTTCGGGTGATGCTATAGCCCCGATCGAGGATTTTTAGTGGGCTAAACGCCTCAAGGCTTATCGCGAACTCCCGCAAAAGTGTAAATTTATTATTAACATATATTCTAATTGATTTGAATGAATTATAGTTTATTATCGCAACTGATTCTTTAAGTTTATTTATGTGTGGTAAGGGGCCATTTGCTCTAAATTTATCGATCCGCCATGTAAAGCGCTCCCGGGTTTGAGATAGATTATTGAAAAATATTCGAATAAACCTTGAGTTGATATCATCGAGTTTGAGTTTCAAATCTTCTATTTTTTTCCTTGGATTTATCAAACGGCTCGAAAAATCGTTTAACAGGGTATTCAAGTGATCGATAAATCGGGTAAATGTATCGATCAGGGCCTTAATAAGTTCAAGGTTTTGACGTACGAGCTCTGCACGGGACGGAACAACCAGTTCTGCGGCCGCAGAGGGTGTCGGTGCCCTTAAATCCGAAACAAAATCCGCGATGGTAAAATCGGTCTCGTGACCGACCGCTGAGATAACGGGAATTTCAGAGGCGAAAATCGCCCTGGCAACTGCTTCTGAATTAAACGCATTTAAATCCTCTAAAGATCCGCCACCCCTGGCAACGATTGCAACATCCGCATCACTCCGGACATTTACCAGGTTGATTCCTGATATGATTTCGTCTTCAGCGCCTTCACCCTGTACTTTTGCAGGGACAATTTCAATATGCACATTTGGAAATCGTCGGCCGACGATATGGATGATATCATGCACGACCGCACCGGTCGGTGAGGTCACAATGCTGATTTTTTTGGGTAGAAAGGGGAGGGGTTTTTTGTATTTTTCATCAAACATCCCTTCATCAAAAAGACGTTTTTTGAGCTGTTCAAAGGCAATCCTCAACGCCCCCACACCCTTGGGTTCTACGTATTCTAAAATGATCTGATAGGTACCCCGCGGCGCATACACACTCAACCGGCCTAGCCCGATGATTTGCATTCCGTCTTCAGGCTCAAAGGTCAAATTTTGAGTTTGTGGCCGGAACATCAGCGCATTAATCCTGGACTTTTCATCCTTTAATGCAAAATAATAGTGGCCGGAAGCCGGTACTCTGAAATTGGATATTTCGCCGGTAATCCAAATAAATGGAAACTTTTCCTCCAGTAACCCTTTAACTTTAGATGTCAGTTCTGAAACCGTGTAAACACGGCGAGGGTTATGGAGATCGGTTATCATTTTAAATTATATAACGTCTGATAAGGTATATTATGTAAACTTCAATAGATGGGCAGATCAGGCATGGCCCAAACCGCCCTTTTCCTGCTTCACATGTTTATTGAATAGTTCACGGATGTTGGGGAGCAGATAAAGATCCTCATGGTCCATCGTAACCAGAAATGATACCAAAATATCGATTTTATTTTTCAGGGACTTGTGCTTATCCATAATGAAATACTGTTTGCTCATTACAATGCAGTGCCCGCTCTTTACCTTTATACCGGTTTTTCGAAAATTTTGATCAGATACGGTGACACCAAGCCGGTCTGCAAGGTCTTTTAGATTTTGATAGATTTCTTCAGGCTTCACATCCCTATCCGTTTGTTGTTTTCTCTTGAAAAACCGATCGATTGTTTTATATTAAACCTTAGAGATAAGACTGGCACGATCTGTCGGATCTGTGAGCGATTATTTGAAACCCAAATAGGGGGAAACAATGCAAACCATACCGCTTAGAAAAGCACAAACCCAGGTGATAATCAACGAATTTGTCCGGAGCGTATACAACTGGATGGCCATCGGGCTGGCACTCACCGGTTTTGTGGCATTTTATGTGTCAAATAACGAATCCATGATGCGATTGATTTTCGGTAATCAGATAATTTTTTTTGGTCTGATTATCGGTGAACTTGCGTTGGTTTTTACCATAAGTGCGCGGGTTCAAAAAATAAAAGCCTCGACTGCAACCGCCCTTTTTGTTCTATACGCAGCCTTAAACGGTGTAACCTTATCAGTAATTTTTCTAATATATACACGAACATCCATTACATCAACATTTTTTATATGTGCCGCCACGTTTGTCACGTGCAGCATATACGGAATGACTACAAAGCGAGACCTTACATCCCTGGGCGGCTTCATGGTAATGGGACTTATCGGGATTATTATTGCATCTGTGGTCAATATATTTATCGGCAGCTACGGTCTGCACATGATCATCAGCTATATCGGTGTAATTGTTTTTGTGGGCTTAACCGCATACGACACGCAAAAGCTCAAAACCATGGCCCTTTCACAACCGGCAGGTCTTGACGCGGGTGTCGTCCGGAAAGGTGCTATTTTAGGCGCATTGTCACTTTATCTCGATTTTATCAATCTGTTTCTGATGCTGTTGAGAATTCTTGGAAACAGGAATTAGTGGAGTAAAACATCAATCCGAGTCAGCGAATGTTTTCTCTTTTTGACTTGATAGCCTCTATTTTCCAAGTTCACGTTGAACCGTGTCTGCTATCATCTTACAGTAATTTCGGGTTGTTTCGATTGTAGGCCCTTCGACCATAATTCTGCAGAGGGGCTGGGTACCTGAATAACGGACAAGTACCCTCCCCTCCTTACCTAAGCTTGTTTCGACCGATTTGATTGCATCCGCTATTCCTGGCACTTTTTGAATGTCGGGTTTTCGTTTGACGCTGACATTTAAAAGCGATTGGGGAAATAGATTCATTTTTCTATTGAGCACGGATAACGGTCTGACTTCTTTTTTCATGGCTTCTATGAGTTTCAACGCCGTCAAGATACCATCCCCTGTCGTGTGATGGTCTAGAAATATCATATGACCGGAATCTTCACCGCCAAGGACGGCTCCGTCGGAAATCATTTTTTCTAAAACATAGCGATCGCCGACTCGTGTGGTGACGTGTTTTACCCCCATTTCTTTTAAAGCAATTTCAAGACCGATATTACTCATTACCGTTGTAACAACCCGGTTGTTTTTGAGGGTACCTTTTTGTTTCATGAGCCTGGAACAGATGGACAGGATCTGATCACCGGTCAATAGATTCCCCAACTCATCCACAGCCACCATCCGGTCACCATCCCCATCGAATGCAAGACCGATATCAGCCTTTTTTTCTCTCACTTTTCTGGCCAACACCTGTGTATGTTCAGAACCGCAGCCGTTGTTAATGTTCTTTCCATCCGGCTGAACAAAAAGCGATTCAACGTCTGCACCGAGACGACTAAACAGTTGAGGAGCAACCCGGTATGTTGCGCCATTAGAACAATCGATAACTATTTTCAGATCTTTGATACAAAAATCTTTGGGCAAGGTTTGGAGCAAAAAATCGACATATCGTTTTTCAGCATTCTCTATATATTTTACCCTTCCCGTGTCCTGGATGATTTGTCCCCGTATGGGAAAGTGCTTATCCAGTAACAGCCGTTCGAGCTTCGTCTCTGTTTCATCGGACAATTTGAAACCATCCCTTTGAAATATTTTAATTCCGTTGTCATAAAAGGGATTATGAGAAGCAGATATGACAACACCGGCATCCCCACTCATTGAAGCTGTCAAGAAAGCAATGCCAGGTGTGGGCAGAATTCCGGATAGATATGCGTCCGACCCCATGGAGCATATTCCGGAAACCAGCCACTGTTCGATCATATCACCGGATATACGGGTATCTTTGCCGACGATAATTTTAGAGCGGGTATTCTTTTTTTGAAAAAAATACGCAACTGCCCGCCCAATTTTGACAACCATTTCAGATGTCATGGGATATTCATTTGCAACGCCGCGCACGCCGTCTGTACCGAATAGGGCTTTCATTATTCCTGCTCGCTGTCTTTTCCAGACGAAAATGAGGGTATGATTGTTAGTATTTCGGATGTGAGATGATCAACAATGCCTTGCAACCATTGGGTACCGGATTCTACTCCGTTGGGCTCAAGGTTTTTAATCACCGACAGGTAATTTTTACCTGATCTTTTTATTCCACGAGAGATGCTTTCCAAACAGATCTCTTTTGTTTTTTTGTTTCCTTTATAATATCTTAGATCGTTGAAAAGTTCTTTCATCTCAGGCCATTTGGTTGACAACTCCTGATTGATATTTTTCATGCAAAGGGCCCCAAATCGTTTCAGCCGTTCATCGATAGCCATGTCCAACTTCTCGATCAAGCCATAAAACAGGGGTTCCGAAAATTCCTCTGATAGAAATTGTGAACGGACATTAACGTACCAATTCATAAGCGCCATCAGATTCGAAATATAGATGATGTTGTTTATCACCGTCCTTTTGAGGTTCCCGTATTTTCCCGGTACAAATTCAACCCTTTCTTCTTTTCCGCACTGGGCAATGACCAAGCGGCCAGGTTTTAACTCATCTTTTCGACATATGGACCCTGCAGCGGTAACTGTACCAAATTCAATACGACATGGACCGATAAGACCCCCCTGCCCTCCTAGAAATATCGGACTTTGATTTAACATAACCCCCCTCGGCACATCGCCGATGAGGGACGACGTCGCCTTGTCTTGATTTGGGGTGTAGTTAAAATGAATGTAAGAACTACCTACTTCGCTGTGATTTTTTCGGCCGGTGCCACCGGACATAAAACAATCGCAAAAATTAATCAGGCTCCCCAATGTTACATAAGGAAAGAGGATGGTTTGCTTCAATGCGACCGCATGGGCAGTATGTGCTTCCTCTTCGAGTATGGTCCCTTCGCGCACATGGGAGCCAAATCCCAGACATGCCCCTTTGAGAAAAACCGATTCTTTGTAAAATCCCCCTTTTAATTCAACCTGGGGTCCGATTTGACAGTTTTCAACAGTCGCAGGGCCTTCATATCCCAATCGTGAACCCCTAGAGATTAATGTTGAATTCCCGTAGATTTTGCATCCTGAATAGATGGACACATTATCTCCTGAAATCCGGTCAAGATTAACATCCTCACCGATTTCAACCGT
>DRHF01000345.1 GCA_011049715.1 Desulfobacterales bacterium | reverse complement strand
TCTACAACACCATGCTTAAATTGTTGCCCCCGATGGGTGGGGTGTGCATGCAAGGGGAGGATGAAATTGCTTCCATTGGATTCTGCCTTGGCGCATCCATGGCCGGTTTGAAAGTTATGACCGCTACTTCCGGTCCCGGCATCAGTTTGTACAGCGAGCAGATTTCCTTTGCCATCGGCAGTGAGATTCCGATCGTTATTGTGGACGTCCAGCGCCTTGGGCCGTCAACAGGTTCTGCCACCAAAGGGGCTGATGGCGACATCCAGTTTCTGCGCTGGGGGAACAGCGGTGGGTTACCGGTCATCGTCCTGGCCCCGGTCGATGTGGAGGATTGTTTTGCCCTGACCATGCACGCGTTCAATTTGGCTGAAGAATATCGATGCCCGGTGTTCATCGCCGCTAATAAGGAAATTTCAATGACCCGGGAAACAATCGACCTGGATGCTTTACGGGTGCCTGACCTTAAAGATCGAAAAACAGCAGATTCTGCTAAATCATTTCTCCCATTTGAAACAACCGAGGGTCAGCTTATACCGAAATTTCTTCCCATTGGAGGCAAACACCTGGTGAGACAGACCTCTTCCACCCATGGTCCCGACGGGTATATCACAACGGATCCTGAACAGATTTCCCGCAATCAAGAACGCCTGCAACAGAAGCTGCTAGGGGCT
Organism: Desulfobacterales bacterium; assembly: GCA_011049715.1. GTDB lineage: Bacteria > Desulfobacterota > Desulfobacteria > Desulfobacterales > UBA2156 > UBA2156. The sequence continues at coordinate 1,590 of DRHF01000345.1, read as the reverse complement.
GTGGATGATTTTTTATTGTATGACTGGCAACCGGCTGAAGCAACAGAAACTCTGGTCATTACATACGGTGTGACCGCCCGGGCTGCCCGCAGCGCCATTATAAAACTTTCGAACATGGGTAAACCTGTATCCCTTCTGGTATTAAAGACCTTATGGCCTGTACCGGAAAGACTTATTAGAGAGCTGGCAACGCCATACAGACGTATCATTGTAATTGAAATGAACCTTGGACAATATGTTCGCGAAATCGAGCGCCTGTTATCCGGAAAGAATATCGTTTTCCTGGGGCAGATGAATGGCGAGCTCATCAAACCCGGTAAGATTCAGGAGGTAATCGAAAATGAATAGTCTGTTGAATCGCGATCGCCAACCGGTTTTTTGCCCGGGCTGCGCCCACGAACGAATCGTCCAGGTTCTTGATCAAAGTTTCCGGGAAATAGGACTTTCCGGAGAACAGATTGCCATAGTGACTGATATAGGCTGTTCCGGGCTTTTCGATACTTTTTTCAATACCCATGCCTTCCACGGACTCCATGGCCGTGCCCTAACCTATGCAACCGGCCTCAAAATGGCCCGGCCCCATCTGCATGTGGTGGTAACCATGGGCGACGGCGGTCTGGGCATCGGCGGCGCCCATCTTCTCAGTACCTGTCGCCGCAATATCGACATAACACTATTGGTGTTGAACAATTTCAACTATGGTATGACCGGTGGGCAGTGTTCTTCCACAACCCCAGCTGATGCTCAGGTCAGTTCGGGATTTCTAAACCGGCTGGAAAGGCCGATCGATATTTGCCAGGTGGCGGGAGCCGCCGGCGCCGCATTTGCTGCCCGCGCTTCGACCTATGATAAGGATCTATCAAAAAAAATAGAGAGTGCCCTCCGTTTTGAAGGCTTTAGCATGGTCGACATCTGGGGTATCTGTCCCGGCCGGTATACACGACACAACAAACTCACCCCCAAAACCATCGACGAACAGCTCAAACAGGTCCCACCGCCCGATGACTTTACCACCCGAAATGCGCGTAAAGAATATGGACGCGCCTATCGGGAGGAAGCATCAAAACTGCAAGCAGCGCCCTCGCCACTGCGCATAGAGGCAAAATTTGACCCGCTTGATTCCAATCGTCAAGAGCTCGTGATCATGGGCAATGCGGGTCAGCGGATCATTACCGCCGGAGAATTGGTTTGCTTGGCCGGGGCCACGGCGGGGTTGCACGCAACCCAGAAAAACGACTATCCAATAACTGTGATGCGGGGACATTCAGTCAGCGAACTGATCCTTTCAAGGAAAAAGATCGGATACACCGGCATCGAAAAACCATCGGCAGTGATTGCGCTGGGACAAGAGGGTGTCATTCGGCGAAAAAAAATCTTTGCCGAACTCACGAAAGAGACCCTGGTACTCAAGGCGCCGGGTGTGGACCTGCCGGCAACCGTCGCAGAGATTCAAACGATCGATTTCAAAGCCGGTAAGATAAAACCCAAGGATTGGGCCCTTGCGGCCATCGTTCAACTTGCACGCGCGAAAAGAATGCTGAGCATGGATATGCTCAATGCAGCCCTGGAACTTCGTTTCAAGGGAAAAGC
>DRHF01000344.1 GCA_011049715.1 Desulfobacterales bacterium | reverse complement strand
TAAAAGCCCTGGTTGAGAAAGTATCCATGCAAGATATATTCGACAAAGTAGAATCCGTTTTCGGAAAAGAATCTGCTTTGGGCAGAAATGTAAAAATGTTTCTTTCTCAAAGATATACAGGCGAAAAACTGAAAGATATCGGCACCCATTTCGGAATTGGAGAATCCGGCGTGTCCCAGGTAAGCAGGCGGGTTAATGATAAAATAAGAAGTGACAAAAAGCTTAGAAGAAAAATCAGAAAGATTGAAAAAAAATTGAACGTGTGAAGAATGAAGACCAGACTTCTATGTTTTTTTTTATATGGTGAACAATATGCATTAAAATACGATAAGGTAACTAATAGAAAGGGGCAAAGACTATATAAATTCAGTGCTTTTAACCTAAACTTTAGCTCCGGAAAAAAGCAAGGAGAAATATCATGTTTTGATATCGCATACACATTTTTTGCTGATGAAGAGAATATTCCTTATATGCATTTTCTACTAAATGACAAGAAAGAACTTATGCATGACAACCAATTGGTAAGAATTGCTGACTTAGTAAATCGAAATAATATTCAATTCGTGGCATCGATACTCAAAGATAAACTCCCTGACAAATTAAATAATGAAGAATATTTTATTCTAAAGTTGTCTGAGGATGATAAATTATTTAGGATTGAAAAAGAATAAACACATAACCTGCCAGTCCACCGGACGGCAAAAAACCGCCGCCGGTTACCGGAGCGTTAGCGCACACTAGGAGAGACAAATGAGATATTTCAATCATCGATATGTCGTTTCACTGTTATTCATTTCAGTCTTGTTTTTGTCCGAGGGGGTAAGCGCGCAGGAATCTGAAGGCTGGTCTGAAGCAAATGCAACTGTGTTAAACGAAGTCTCCGTATACTTGAAAAAACCAGAGTACATTGGATTGTTCGGTTTAGGATCACTGTTTACAAATAAACTTGAGGTTGTGTATGCCAACTACAAACTCCCAGAAGGTGCAAGAATTCGTTTACTGGAAAAATGGGATACGGGTGCTCGCGGGTACAGGTATGTGAGGTTTCAGTGGCAGCATAATGGAAAAAGAAAGGAAGGATGGACATGGGCAGGTAAGAAACCGAATTACTGGCTAACGATACAACCGGACAACGCAACGGAACCATTTGCGTCACATATATCCCATAGTAGTATATCCATTCCCGGTCATCGGTTCAGCGGTATTGGCGAACAATTTCTGTCGTTTTTTGTTGGTAAAGCTTATGCGGGTGCCCCTGTCGGAGTTCCGACCCAATTGAGTGGATATGACCAAGAACGGCAAGTTCCCGGAAGAAGAGTTTCAGGTGAACGATCAGCGCTTAATTTTTTTATCCTGGTTTGGACGTCTCTTTTTGTTACAACAGTCAGTTTTGCTAAGGATGGTATCAAGGACAAATTTCGACATCGTTTTCATCGTGCCTATTTGTACTATTCTTCAACTTTTGCCGGTATTACGGTTCTTGGTTTCCTTGAAGCGATAGTTGTTAAGGCAATCGACGCTGGTTTTTTTGGGGGCTAAGCGATAACAAGGGAAGACAACAGGGTCAGGTCTTGAAACTTGACAAATTGATATGAAAGGTGTTATATTGAAGACATCTTAAACCCTCAGCAAACAATTTCAGAGGAATGCATATGGCCCGACCGCTGCGAATTACCTTCCCTGGGGCGTTCTATCACGTCACCTCTCGTGGCAACGAAAGAAAGGCCGTGTTTAAGAGCAAAAGGGACCGGGAAAAATATCTTGAATATCTGGAGTCCGCAACCACAAGATATGATGCGGTCATTCACGCATTCTGCCTGATGGACAACCATTATCACCTGTTACTCGAAACGCCTTCTGGAAACCTACCCCGGATTATGCGACACATCAATGGCGCCTATACAACCTATTTCAATGCAAAGCGTGCGAGGTCCGGTCACCTATTCCAGGGACGTTACAGGGC
>DRHF01000343.1 GCA_011049715.1 Desulfobacterales bacterium | reverse complement strand
TCCTCAAGTGCGTTCTTGTTGGTTGTCTCCACAAGATTATTTTCAACAAGCTTCATTGAAATTGAATTGCTAAGCGGGTCGATATTGTCTTGAATTCCTATGATGGCGGCCCTTCGGGCATACTCTCGTGAGTGCTCAATTTTTGACAGGATGCTTGCTTCGCGTGTCCCTTTTCGAAATACTTTGGGCATGTCCTTTCACCTTCAGTAGATTTATATTTTTTGAATCAAATTTTCTAATTTAAAATGATCGTTAAAATTAATCTCTCAAGTTTCGCACCTGATATTTTAAGGAAAGTCGCATCAGGCATAGGGCCCACACCAGATGCGGAACCGTGCCCCATTGGGGGTGCAAAACTTGAGTTAATCTTAACACCTTACTATAATTAAAACTGGTATTGTTTTTCAAGTAAAATGTGTCATATCGTTTTTAAGATTTTCGACTTTTGTTATTCGACCCTTTGCCTTTTCATAGGCGGTCATCGCTTCTTTTTGAAACAGGGCCTCCATGCCGGTGTATCTCGGTGAGATATGAAAGAGGGTGAACTGTTTTACACGTGCCAGTCCCGCGATGGTACCGGCCTGCCTGGCGGTCAAATGAAGTTTTTTTTTGGCGATATCCTTGTGCGATTCTAGAAATGCTCCCTCAATGAAAAGATGATCCGACTCCTTTGAAAAAGCAATAATTTTATCCGCATTTTCCTTGTTGTAAACCACATCCGCAATATAGGTTACCTTTTGACCCGGTGTGATCAATGCGATCCTGTCTACCAGATCCCCCAATCTGTATCGGATTTTTATCGAGTTATTATCACCCGATCGAACTTCAAATTCCTCATCGAGATTAGTTTGATTCAATAAGGCGTTTTTAAACCGCTTGAGCCAGGGTCCGATTTCGAGTCCTAGCGAAAGCACCGCCTCTTTTTTTATGTTAACATGAAATCGTTCCTTTATGGAAAATCCGAGGCATGGAATACTGTGATCCAGGATTACGGTGGAGACCGATAGGCCTGGTTCTTGATATATGGTGCTGCAAAATGGCTGTTTCACCACCGGGTTTGTTGAAATAAACCTGTTTTGACAAAGATAATTTTTCGAAATCAGATGGTCTGAATCCACCTCGGTCAGATGGATGATCAATCGGTAGGCATAATTTTCGACAAGATTCCATTCATATCCTGAAAGTTTTCCCTCAACATTTTTCAGAAAACCTTTGGGGCCGTAGAAATAGAGAATCTTTTCTCTGCCGAGAAAGATGCGCAGGAGCCTGTCGAAGCCGATAAAATGGTCCATATGGGTATGGGTGATAAAAACATGTGTGATCTTTAAAATGTCCCGGGGTAAGAGAGAACAGATATCCCCCAGATCGAACATGAAGGCTCGTTTTTCAAAAAGAAAAGGGATAAAAAGGCCCGGATCATCATATGGTCCGTTAACTAACCTTGGATATAGGGATGGGCGCATGGCGAACGCTTAAATATGTCGGTTAGTGTCCATCCATAAATGGCCCTTTTTGTCCTGCTCGGCGTTCTCCGCGGGTTTTCGGTTGCGGCGTACAGCACGTACGCCTCACCGTAAACCCTTGTGCGGCCTTGATCAGAACAAAAATTGCTCATTTCTGAATTGGACACCTAATATTATTTATTTTAAAGTAGCGGATGGGCACTAGTTAAGATGAAGTAATCGTGCCGGATCAGATTGCAAAAGCTTCTGTATCTTCGATCATAATTTGTTTTGTTTTTTTTCCGTTCCAGCGGTTCCAGTCCAGCCGGAATATAATTTGTTCAAAACTGTTCTTTAACGGTGGATCGGTTTTAGCGTTGAAATGAATGGCGCGGAAAGTTTTTCCTGTCCTGCCGGACGTCTGCCTTAATTGCATCTGTCTGTGGTTGCCACCCACAATTTTCGAAGATAGAACATCCACATTTTTGGCCATAAAAATTGGTGCTGGATTACCCGGGCCATGTGGCTTTAATGATTCAAGCTCGTCGATCAGTGAATCTGAAATATGGTCAAAATCGAGCACATAATCGATGGCTATTCTTGGCAAAAAATCGTTAGGCCCGGTCATTTTTTGAACTGTTTTTTCAAAATGCTGCTCGAAAGATTTAATCTTTTCATATTTTATTTTCAGCCCTGCTGCAGCCGGGTGACCACCGAAGCTTTCAAGATCTTTCGAACATGCCTGAAGCCCTTCATAAAGATTGAAACCGGGTATGCTCCTTGCCGAACCTTTTCCTTCCTTTCCTTTGGTGCTGATCAGCACCACCGGCCGGTGGTATTTTTCCACCAGTCTGGAGGCGACGATTCCCAGAACGCCGAGGTGCCATTTTGGACTGGAGAAAACCAAAGCGCTTTTTTTTAGCACATGCGGGTTGTTATTGATATGTTGGCAAATCTCATCGATGATCTCTTTTTCAATATGCCGGCGGTTAACGTTCATCTGGTTCAATAAGCCAGCTTTTTGTTCTGCCGTATCAGGATGTATTGTTGTTAACAGTTCGACGGCTTCCTTTGCATGTCCCATCCTTCCCGCTGCATTTAACCGAGGCGATAGTCTGAAAACAAGATCTTCAGCCGTAATGGCTTGAAGCTTTAAGCCGCTTACCTCCACCAAAGCCTGTATTCCGGTTCGTTTAGAACCTTGAATCACTTTTGTTCCGATGACACTGAAAATCCGATTTTCAAACGTAAGCGGAACCTGATCGGCGATAGTTCCCAACGCAACAAGGTCAACAAATTCTTTGAGATTAGGCTCTGCTCGGTTATGCCAAAAATGCCTATCCCTGAGATGTTTTCGAAGGGAGATAAGGAGGTAAAAGGCCACGCCGACACCGGCAAGATGCTCAAAACCCGCCGAACAATCCCGTTGATTTGGATTGATAATCGCAAGCGCAGGCGGAGGAGGGTTGGATATTTTATGGTGATCTGTGATGATGACATCGATGCCGGCCTTGTTAGCGGCTTGAACTGCCTCATGGCTGTTGGAACCGCAATCGACAGTGATGATAAGGTTTATTCTGTTTGCCAGAGCTTGTTCTCGAATATGGGTAACCTGCAAGTCATACCCTTCGGTTAACCGGTGCGGGATATAATAAGATACATCTATCCCGACAAAGCAGAAAAATTGATAAAGAATGGTTGTAGCGGTCACGCCATCCACATCGTAATCGCCAAAAATTAAAATTTTTTCATTATCTTTTATAGCGTTATAGATGCGTTGAACGGCAATGTTTATGTCTTTTATACAGAAAGGGGGACGTAGAAGGTTAATTGAAGGGTTTAAAAAATCGAAAATATTCTCGGGAGAGGTCATTCCACGGTTGACTAAAATCGATGCGAAAACCGGGCTGCATTTGAGTACTTTCGAAAGCTGTTTAACCGTGTCAGTATCCGGTCGTAAAATCTCGCACCTTTTTTTCATGAAAGGGACATATCGCATTCTGCCATTTCGAACAACAGGTAATTCTGGCCTACTCAAGTTTGATGAATTCGTAAAAAGGCCATATTGCTCTCTAAATGACCATTTTAGGGCGTTTAGATCCGCCTGCGGCGGATCAAAACGCTTTATCCCAAAATGCTCAAAGTCGTTCGCAAATGGCTTTTTACGAATTCATCAAACTTGAGTGATCTATTTTACAGACGGTAAAAGAATTTAATCCCGAATTGACAGTCTCGTAAAAAGTCGAAATTAGACGGCAAAGTAAAAAGCTTCAAATTCAAGGCGCGCAAATCCTGAGGAATGAGGCGTACGTACAGTACGCTGCAATGACGAAGGATGCAGCGCAACACAGAAGTTGGACTTTTTACGAAGCCGTCAGAATTTGCTATTGAAATTAATCAAAGGATGGTGATATTTATCAGGAGGGAATTGGATGTTCTGAGGCGATTTTTTTGGAAACAACAAAAAAATATTACCGTGTGGATCGAAGGGAGATCTCTTTTTTAAAATTTATTTTTGAGTCATATGACGGCATTACCATGTTAAGCACCATCGATCCGGATTTGGGGATTGTCGAGTTCTGTATTTCGCCTGGGTGTGAATCGGATGTGGAGATGGTTTTAAATGACCTCCAAAAAAACATTATTATAGAACCGGTAATACAGGGAGGTTAAATCTTTAAATAATCACATCAAAACTTGAGAATTAAGTTATTGAAAAAACAATGGATACAAAACTTCTGTATATTGATACCATCGGCTGTCAAATGAATGTATATGACTCCGAACAATTTGCCAAAGGCCTTCGGCCTCTCGGGTATACTTTAACGTCGTCGTTAGATACGGCGGATCTTGTCATCGTCAATACCTGCTCGATTCGGGAAAAGGCACAACAAAAAGCATTTAGTTTTTTAGGCCGTCTTGCAACATTGAAAAGAAAAAACCCCGATCTCATCATTGGCGTTGGCGGTTGTGTGGCCCAGCAGGAGGGGGGCAGGATATTGGAACGGATGCCTCATCTTGATTTTGTTTTTGGAACACATGCTGTTGGCCGGTTGCCAAAAATTGTCAAAGAGATCGAATTGAAAAGACAATCGTTTGTCGATATCGACAATTCCGGCGGGATGGATGGACTCGAACCGATTGCCGTCATGCCATCCGCCGAAGATAACCAATCGCCGATTCGTTTTGTCACCATCATGCGAGGGTGTGATAATCATTGTACCTACTGTGTGGTACCCCATGTCCGGGGGAGAGAGGTCAGTCGGAATCCGGAAAACATTCTCAAGGAAATTCGAAATCTAGTTAAATCGGGTGTACGGGAGATCACCCTGTTGGGTCAGAACGTCAACAGCTTTGGAAAGAAGGAAGGGTCATGTTCGTTTCCCGAACTTCTGTTTCAAATTCATGACATCGAAGACCTTTTGAGAATTCGATTTACCACCTCCCACCCCAAAGACCTTTCGAGGAATCTGATAGATGCGTTCAGCGATCTAGACAAATTGTGCCGGCATATCCATCTTCCGGTTCAATCGGGGTCCAACTTGATATTGAGACGAATGAATCGGAAATACAAGAGGGAGGAATACCTTGAGAAAGTCGATCGACTGCACAGCATTTATCCCGATATTGCTATTTCAACCGACATTATCGTCGGTTTCCCCGGCGAAACACCGGAAGACTTTGATAGAACTCTCGATTTGATTAAACAAGTGGAGTATGATAATCTATTTGCATTTAAGTATTCCGATCGTTCCCATGCTCCGGCGACCGGATACCCGGGCAAAGTATCAGAGTTGGTGAAAAAAGAGAGGTTGGAAGCGGTGCTCGATTTGGGAAAAAAATATGCTGCCAAGAAAAACAGGACACTCATCGGATCAACCGAATTAATCTTGGTGGAGGGATTTAGCAAAAAACAAAGAAAAAGTGTTTTAGACCGTAAAATCAATGGCCGCCAGTGGTCCGGACGGACTTCAACAAATAAGATCGTAAATTTTACAAATGGAAGGGGCTCTGAGTCAAATGATGGTATTTCAAAAGGTCAAATGATTCGGGTTCAGATTGATAAAGCGTCTGTCCATTCACTTTCCGGCACCGTAAAAGATAGCATTTCACATGCAGCGGGGAATCCCCTGCGACTATCAGCAGGTAGTCTCAAAGGAGGTGAAAGTTATGTTGCACAAAGTTAACATTGCGGGTCTGACCATTGATCCCGCCTCCAATACACCGATTATCATTTTAAAATCTCTAGAAGATGATCAGGCCATTCCCATATGGATCGGGTTGCTCGAGGCCACTTCCATCGCATCGGTATTACAGGATATTAAGTTTGACCGGCCCATGACCCACGATCTTTTCAAAAATGTTTTGGATATTCAAAATATTGAAGTCTTAAAAGTTGAGGTATGTGATCTAAAGGATAACACTTTTTACGCAAAAATATATTTTGCAGGGAAAGAAAAAAAATTCAGCCTCGATGCGAGGCCGAGCGATGCGATTGCGGTCGCCCTCCGATTTAAGGCGCCTATTTATGTGGACGACAAAGTGATTGAAAAGTCAAAAATGGGATTTGGTGATGTTGAGATCTTGGATAAAAGTAAAGAAGGGAAAAAGTGGGCTGAATATCTTGAGAAACTTTCGCAGGAGGATTTCGGCAAATACAAAGTATAGTATCAGCGGCAAGGGATCAGCGATCATAATATTTTAAGTAAAGTCGCATCAGGCATAGGGTAAAAAGAAACCAGACCATCGCGTGCCTGTGCACGGTGATTACTTTATGGATACCGGTTTACCACGGTTACCTCATTGTTTTTCCAAAAAAATTTTATTTACCCCACACCAGAAGCGACACCGTGCCCCATTGGTGGTGCGAAACTTGAGTTACTAAAACCCGTAGAAAGATTCCGGAAGTTTGGCAGGGGCATTTCCTGTAAATAATAATCAGATAAACGACATTCTCAATAAATTTCATAGATCCTTTTTAAGAGGATTTCTGAAGTTTTTCTCCAATTCCAATTCGAAAAATAATTGTTTTGAAAAAAATACTTGTATTTCTATTTTTTTTGTATGATTGTCTATACATCTAAACTAATAATCGACTAAACAGTTGATAATCTCCGAATCGTCATAAAAACATATAATCATCGCGGAAAGATTAATGAAAGAAAACCGATGAAAGTGATCGATCCGTTAAATCCCATCCCAAAATATCTCCAGATCAGTACTTGGCTGAAAGAACTGGTTCAAACAGGAAGGTTCAAAAAAGGAGAGAGACTCCCTTCTGAAATGGAACTTTCAAAAATTTGTAATGTAAACCGAAATACACTTAGGCAAGCGGTAGGAGAACTGGTTGCTCAGGGTATACTGAGAAAGGAAAGGGGGACGGGCACCTTTGTTACGTCACCATCTATGCCGGTGAAGCACAAACTCAACCGAATTTCGAGCTTTGGAGATGACCTGAAAGAGGTCGGCCTTAAAGAAAAGACTATCATTTTGAAAAAACAAGTTGAAAATGTTCAGGAGCACGTAGCAAAAACCCTGATTCTGAATGCAGACAGCCAGGTAATTGCCATCCGCAGGCTAAGGACAGGGGATGGCATGCCTTTGATTTACGAGGAAAGTTTTCTACCGGCTGAAATGTTCAAAGATATTTTGAAAATGGATCTGACCGGTTCCATGTATAAAATAATATCAGAGCGATTTAATACCGTACTTGCGAGATGTGAACAGACCATAAGAGCGATGAATTTAAAGGGGAAAGTGGCAACCTGTTTAACACTACCTGAGAATTCCGCCGGTCTGTTTATGGAGAGTGTCACCTTCAACGCAACCAACATGCCGATTGAAGTCCTGTTCTCGTATTATAGGGGGGATAAATATATTTTGGAGATCGAACTCGGACGTTATCGCATCCGGGAAAATCATATAAATATGTTTGCAGGTGAATAGATCCGTAGAACATCTATAGGTTATTTTACGATTTAGAGGAGGGTCCTATGTTAATCGGTGTGTTAAAGGAGATCAAGACAAGGGAAAACAGGGTGGCTATGGTACCGGCGGGTGTGGAGCAGATGCGGGCACAAGGCCACGATGTGATGGTTGAAACCGGAGCAGGGGTCGGATCTGTTTTTTCCGATAAGGATTATGTCAAGGCAGGTGCGACGATCTGTCCTTCTCCAGAGAGGGTATACGATTCGTGTGAAATGATAATGAAAGTAAAGGAGCCGCTCCCCTCCGAGTATGCGTTAATAAAAAAGGAGCAAATTGTCTTTACCTATTTTCACTTTGCGGCTTCTCTGGAGCTGACAAAAGCGATTATTGAATCAGGATGTGTTGCGGTAGCTTATGAGACTGTGGAGCGGGAAAACGGATCTTTACCCCTTTTGACGCCGATGAGTGAGGTGGCCGGAAGAATGGCCATTCAGCAGGGTGCAAAATACCTGGAAAAAACGTTTGGCGGAAATGGCATACTCCTGAGCGGTGTGACCGGTGTTGAACCCGGAACGATTTTGATTCTCGGGGGTGGTGTTGTCGGAACCAATGCCGCCCATGTAGCATGCGGCTTGGGAGCGAGAGTTTACATACTCGATACAAATTTGGAACGGCTTCGGTATTTGAGCGATATAATGCCAAAAAATTGTTGCCCGCTCATGTCAAACCCCGCGACTATCAGAAAGCTGTTAAAGGTGGCTGACCTGGTGGTATGTGCCGTCCTGGTTGCCGGCGCAATCGCACCCAAACTGATCACGCGCGGCATGTTAAAACTGATGAAAAAGGGTTCGGTCATTGTCGATGTGGCCATTGATCAGGGGGGGTGTGTGGAGACGGCAAGACCGACCACCCACGACGATCCTATATACGTCGTGGATGGCATCGTCCATTACTGCGTGGCAAATATGCCGGGCGCGGTATCAAATACTTCGACCCAAGCGCTCAACAATGCAACATTGCCGTATGCTATTGAAATTGCAGATAAAGGATATAAAAAGGCTGCCAAAGAAAATCCGGAAATTGCCAGGGGTATAAATATTATTAAAGGAAAAGTAACCCATAAAGGTGTTTCTAAAGCTTTTGGACTGGATTATGAATCCCTCGATTCCATCATTCTGTAAAACGGATTTCGGTAACTTTTTTTACCCTAACCTTAAATTCAATTGGTGAGGACGTCACAGCAGTAAAAGAGTCGACTATGGTATCTTTTGGATTTCTTGAAATGTGAACAACTTAATTTTAACGAACGAAGTAGAAAGGAGAGAGAGAAATGAAAGAATTAAAGGAATGGTTTGTGCCCTGGCTCTTCACTGCCCGGGAATACGATGCGAGTATCCTTGATAAAGCGTGGGCGAATCCCGATTATGGCAGGTTGATGCTGAATGAAAACCCGATCCCGCCATCTGAAAAGGTGGTCAAAGCCGTGACTGAAGCTGTAAAAAAAGGTAATCGATATCCGGACAGCATGAAAGCGCTCAGAACCAAAATCGGGAAAATGTATGAACTGGGGCCGGACAACGTTGCCCTTTGCAATGGGTCATCGGAAGTAATTGATGTCATGATGCGACTTTTTTTGCAGCCAGGTGATGAAATCATCATGTCAACACCGACGTTTGGATTATTTCCACCGCGGGCGGAACTATGCGGAGGGAAGGTTGTTCAAATCCCATTGCGCGAAGGGGATCTCCAGTACGACGTGGAGGGTATGCTGGGCGCTATCAATGAAAAAACCAAACTCATCCTGATCATCAATCCCAATAATCCAAGTGGTGTCTTTATTGATGACGCGGATCTTAAACGGTTTTGCGAAACCGGCATTCCATTGTGCATTGATGAGGCATATCGTGATTATCACCCTGAATTTTCATCCAAAGCGCCCCTGATCAAAGAGTATCCAAACGTGTTCTTATCTGTAACACTATCAAAGGCGCATGGCTTTGCCGGTATCCGATTCGGGTATGTGCTGGGGACAGAAGAGATGATAAATGCGTTCAACACCATGTTTTTACCCTGGAATGTGAACCTGATGTCGATGGCAGCCGCAGAAGCAATCCTTGATAACCCGGAAGAGATTCAGGAAAAAGTGAAGCACAATAACAATTGGATGGATACTTTCTATTCAGAACTCAAAAAGTTGGGACTTAACCCCTTTAAAGCCCATGGAAATTACATGCTGGTCGATGCCACCATGACCGGAAAAACAACGAGCGAAATTCTCCAGGCTGCATTGGAAATGGAAAAAATTTACCTCAAACGAATCGGCGAAATCCATGGGAAAACCGGTTATTTCAGGGTAACACCCGGTCTGGATGAAGAAAATGAACGATTCATGAGATTTATCAACAATTATTTTGGTTAAGGAGGAATGTCAAATGTCACTCGTCAATGCCAAAGAGATGCTTTTGAAGGCCACTGAGGAAAAGTATGCTGTCGGTGCTTTTAATATCACCAATCTGATTCAGATGGAGGCGGTGGTTGAAACAGCGGTGAACAAAAAAGCGCCGCTTATTATCCAGACATCCGTAGCGCCGTCGAAGTTTTTAAGGTCCGATGTTCTTGCAACCATTTACCGGACATTGGCCGAATCAGCACCGATTCCCATCTGTTTGCATTTGGATCACTGCACGGATGTCGACTATTGTAAGACTTGCGCCGATGCGGGCTATACCAATATTATGATCGATGCCTCCAAGCAGGTTTTGGAAGAAAACATCAGACAGACCAAAGAGGTTCGCGACTATTGTCATTCGAAGGGGGATATTTCAGTGGAAGGCGAGCTTGGTACGGTATCGGGTGTTGAAGACCAGGTCAAAGTGGCAGAGGATGAAGCGGCCCTGTGTGATCCGGAGCAGGCTTTGCAGTTTGTGGAAGAAACCGGAGTGGATATTTTTGCACCGGCCATCGGGACCGCCCATGGCGTTTACAAAACCAAGAACCCCAAACTGGATTTCGATCGCATGGAAAAAATTTATGGGTTGATAAACGGTCAAGGGGTGCGAATACCATTGGTAGTTCATGGTGGAACAGGGCTTCAGCCGGATGTGGTAAGAAAATTGGTATCACTGGGCGGATCGAAGTTTAATGTATCCACCGATTTAAAACACGTACTCATCGATACCACCTACGGTTATGTTTCCGAACACCGGGATGAATTCAACCCGGGAAAGATTGACATAGCGGTAAAGGAAGCGATCATGGCTAAAATTGAGTACTGGATCGGTTTGCTGGGGAGTGAAGGGAAGGCTTAGACAGTGGGTAAATTCAAAATCTGATTTTTAAAATTTCCCTGCCTTTGGTGGGGTGGGAGGTGTAAAAATGTCACTGATAAAAGCTATTTTTTTTGACCAGGACGGAGTGATCATCGATACGGAAAAAGATGGTCACCGGGTCGCCTTCAATGATGCCTTTAAAGAATTTGGATACGACTTTGAATGGAGTGTACAAAAATATCAGGAGCTGCTTCAAATTTCAGGTGGAAAAGAGCGCATGCGACATTATTTTCAGGAAAAAAACCTTTTCTCCAATATGTCGCCCGACGAATTGACAGAGCATATTAAAGCGCTTCACAAAAGAAAGACGGAAATTTTTATCAGTCTGATCGAAAGCGGAAAGCTGCCACTCAGGTCGGGGATAAAAAGATTCATGAAAGAAGGAGTAGATGCGGGTCTTATACTGAGCGTTTGTACAACGGCAAACGAAAGATCCGCCAATGCCATTGCCAGGGGGATGCTGGGGGATATTCAATTTCAATTTGTGCTTGCCGGTGATGTGGTCGGCAAAAAAAAGCCGGATCCCGAGATTTATCTGCTTGCTTTGGAAAAGACACAACTTAAACCGGAAGAATGTGTGGTTATCGAAGATTCCCGCAACGGTGTGCTGGCGGCCAAGCAGGCAGGCCTGAATATTGTCGCGACAACCAATATTTATACAGAGAATGAGGATCTCAGCGACGCAGATATCGTAGTCACGCGACTGGGCGACGCAGGGGAGAAGGGCGAATTAAAAAACGCCAAAAAAGAAATCGATTTTGACGGGATTCTTCATGTTGAGCAATTGTTAAAATATTACGCAAGCTAACAGAGGTGACGATATGGCTATTAATTATCAATATGCAAATTTGCTCCGAGCCGGCAGCTTCGGCATAAACGTGTTCAGCCAGGATGATTTAGATCAGATCCATATGGCGACGCTGGATGTACTGTGGAATATCGGGCTTTTGGTAAAAAGCCCAAAAGCGAGAATTATTTTCGGGGATAACGGCTGCGCTGTGGACGAAAAAACTGAAATCGTTAAGATCCCATCCCATTTGGTGGAAGACGCCATTCAATCGACACCGGCAACGTATCGTGCCCATGCCATTAATCCGGAAAACGATTATGTCCCGGGAGGGAAAAAGACCGGGTTTGTCAACTTCGGGGAAGCAGCAACGTTAATCGACCCCATCACCCGGGAGGTCAGGGATGCGACCAAAAAAGATGTGGATGACTCGGTCCGGTTTATCGATACCCTTGAGAACTGCATCGGTTGGGAAAGACCGTTGACCCCACGTGATCTCGATGAAGAGATGGCCAGTATCTATAATGCATATTCTTTTTTCAGCTATTCTTCAAAACACGGTTTTTTGGGGATTTATTCGGTCGAACATTTTAAGGCTGCTGTCAAAATGGGTGCTGTGATAGCCGGCGGTGAAGACAAACTGAGTCAAAACCCGCTATTCACCTGCTCTGCCGATCCGGTTAGCCCTTTGGTTCTCACAGAGGACGCGACCGATGTCTTAATCGAGGCGTGTACGTTTGGCGCACCCATCAAGATTAACGGTCTGGGATTGGCGGGCGGCACTACCTGTGTCGATCTGGCAAGTACATTGGTAACTCACAACTCTGAGGTACTGGGATCCATCACGTTGGGTCAATTGGTGCGAAAAGGCGCGCCCATGGTATACGGCAGTTCAACCAGCATCATGGACATGCGGACCACATTGGCCTCCATGGGAGCACCAGAGATGGCAATGCTCAGTGCCGCTGTCGCTAAACTGGCCCAGTTTTATAAGATGCCTTCCTGGGTAGGCGGGGGGTAGGTTGACAGTAAAAGGCTCGATGCCCAATCAGGCCACGAGTTTACTCTGACCGCCCTAATACCCGCATTGGCAGGTGCCAATATGATTTACGGCGTCGGAATGCTCGACAGCGCTTTGGTTTGGGATTATGCTTCTGCCCTGCTCCAGGATGAATTTATCGACATGGTACTGAAGGTTGTAAATGGCATTCATATTTCAGAAGCAAACATCGCCTATGATGTGATCAAAGATGTGGGCCCGGCGGGTGAGTTCATTACCCATGACCATACCTTTAAAAATTATCAGGGGTTGTCCCAGACGAAACTGATGTCCCGGAGCACCCGAGAAGAATGGAATGCTGCCGGTTCTCCGGAGATTGTTGAATTGGCATACGAAAAATCCCTGGACATCATAAATAATTACAAACCTGAACCACGCTCGGAAGATACCCAAAAAGAACTTGATAGGATATACAAGGAATTTGAGGATGCTGTAAAAGAACGCAAAGCGAGAGCAGCAGCTGCATAATAATTTGGGTAAAATACGCGCTTAATTTTCAATCTTTAGGAGCTATGTCATTATTTACCCTTTGAACCAATTAACAGAAACCGGCCCTTATCTATATATATGGCCGGTTTTTTTCTTCCGTGATTCTTCATTCTCTCTTTTCAATTCTTTTGCCTCTGAACAGAGCAAAAATGGCCATTTATGGATGGACACTATCTAACCATCTCGCAGAGAGAAAAGAATACTTGACTAAATTGCCAAACCTGTTACGACAATGACCTTTGCAAACCGCCCATATATCGGTCGCTTTTAGCGAACTCATCTCTGAAAGCAGACACAGACTCAGAAACGGGGCCAAGATACCAAAAAGGAGGGAACCTATGAAGCAATTACGAAGCGTATTCACGTTCGCATCACTCAGCGGTGTAACAATCGCCCT
The DNA here is from genome assembly GCA_011049715.1 of Desulfobacterales bacterium. GTDB lineage: Bacteria > Desulfobacterota > Desulfobacteria > Desulfobacterales > UBA2156 > UBA2156. The sequence continues at coordinate 44,889 of DRHF01000343.1, read as the reverse complement.
TGCACTTGGTGTTTTCATTATATTTTCAGGTTCGGCTCTCGCCGAAATCCCGGAATCGAAAGACCCGATAAAGCTCACCATTCATGACTGGACCGGTCAATACATCACTACCCACATTATGGGCCGGGTACTTGAACGGATGGGTTACAAGGTTGAGTATATACAGGCGGACTACATCGCCCAGTTTGCAGGCCTTGAATCCGGGGACCTTCATATCGCAATGGAGATGTGGGAAACCACCGGTAAACAGGCCCTGGAGGCGAGTCTCAAAACGGGTAAAACAGTCGATCTGGGGGAGACCGGTATGGTGGCGATTGAAGAATGGTGGTATCCGAGCTACATGAAGGAGAAGTGCCCTGGCCTACCAGACTGGAAAGCACTCAACGATTGTGCCAAGGAGTTCTCAACAGCCGAGACATCACCGAAGGGCCGTTATCTTGGTGGACCGGTTACCTGGGCTGGGTTTGATGACGAGCGCGTCGAGGCGCTCGGGCTCAATTACGAGGTCGTGCACGCCGGTACTGATGCGGCGTTGTTTGCTGAACTCAAATCCGCCGTTGAGCGCAAAGCACCCTTTTTGGGATGGGTTTATACGCCCCACTGGGCGCCGATCAAGTTCAAAGGAGAGTGGGTCGAGTTTCCGCGTTACACCGACGAGTGCTACAACGACAAGAGCTGGGGGCTTAACAAAAAGGCCGCCTATGATTGCGGCAAGCCGCGTGGGTGGATTAAAAAGGTCGGTTGGAAGGACGGCGAAAAAAAATGGCCCTGTGCTTATGAGGCTGTTCGCAAGTTTAGGGTCAGCAACCAGGAGATAGGTGAAATGATCGGGGAGGTAGACCTCGAGGGTCGTCCGGTCGACAGGGTCGTGGAAGATTGGCTATGGACTAAGGGCTCCTGGCAGCCATGGACGGAATGCAGTAAGAAATAAATGGTTTCCGTTAGGACAGCTTTACAACCGGAACGCATGGACACCGGCGTTCCGGTCGAGAACCCTGTAATCATCTGTAAGAACGTATGGAAGGTGTTCGGTCATAATGCCGGACGATTCCTATCAGCGCACGGTTCAAAACCCAGCGATGAAGAACTCACTGCAGCCGGCCTTATCGGAGCAGTCCGAGATGTCACCCTTGAGGTCGGGCAAGGTGAGATCTTTGTTATTATGGGCCTGTCAGGATCCGGAAAATCGACGCTTGTACGTTGTATGTCCCGGCTGATAGAGCCGACCGCAGGGGCGGTCATCTTTGAGGGCCAGGATCTCCTCAAGATGCCGGAGAAAGATCTTATCGAGATTCGCCGGCACAAGATGGGGATGGTGTTCCAACACTTCGCGCTATTACCTCATTTGACCGTGCTCGGCAATGTGGCTTTTCCACTCGAGGTTCAGGGAGTAGATCGGGCGACCCGCGAAGCCCGCGCCTTCGAGATGATCGAACTCGTCGGTCTTAAAGGGCGCGAAAATTACTATCCAAGAGAACTGTCAGGCGGCCAGCAGCAACGTGTCGGCATTGCCCGCAGCTTGGCGGTAAAACCGGAGATCTGGTTGCTGGATGAACCGTTTTCAGCGCTTGATCCTCTGATACGTAGAGAAATGCAGGACGAGTTTCTCAATCTGCAGAACGTTCTCCACAAAACAATTGTTTTTATCACACACGACTTCAATGAAGCGATCCGGCTTGCTGACCGGATTGCCATTATGAAGGACGGTGGAATCATTCAGATCGGCACGCCCGAGGACCTGGTGACCAGCCCGGCCACCGACCACGTTGCTGATTTCACGAGGGACATTCCGCGCCCCAAAGTCTTGTCCGCGCGTTCAGTAATGACTCCGGCCGACGTACAGATTACCTTTGCGGGCAGCGTCCCGGCGGATACAAAGATTGAGGATCTCGCCGCCGGTATTGTCGACCAGAAACATCCGTTCGCGGTGACGGACGGCGAAGGCAAAATCATCGGTCAGATCACCCGTGAAGCGATACTTAAAGTGCTTGTCTACAAAGGAACGGATGAATGAGTTCAACTTCGTCTGGGTCCATCTCTGGCGTGCTTGGCAGGTGGTCTGGCTTCGCTCTGTGGACGATCGCGTTAGCAGTTACAGTCGGAATGTTTTTTGCCCGAGACATTGTTCCATGGGCAGTCGATTACCCGACTGAGTGGGTGATCCCGCTCAAGTTTTATGTCAGCGATTTCATGAAGTGGCTGATTCATGAGGCAAACTTCTATTTTTTCACTTTTAAGCAATTCACAAGAGGCATCGCCTCGGTTTTCAACTTTTTTCTGGATGTATCCTTCGGCGTGTTATCCGAAGGGGTAGAAATTCCCCTCAACGGCGAGACATTCTTCCAGATTCCACCACTGTCCTGGACCGCTCTTGTCGCCGCACTTGTCATCGTCGCATATTCGGTACGCGACTGGACGTTGGCACTTCTTGTCGGTTCTGCTTTTATTTATCTTGTTGTTTTTGGTCAGTGGAAAAGTGCGATGGTGACGCTCTCCTCCATCGTGGTCGCAGTACCCCTTGGCATCGGTGGTGGACTGATGTTGGGCATCATTGCCTATCGACACCGCTGGTTCGAAAAAACGATCACGCCGGTTCTCGACCTCATGCAGACAGTACCGGTATTTGCATACCTGGTACCTGTGCTGTTTTTATTCGGATTCGGCCCTGTGGCAGCGATGACGTCTACAATGATTTATGCGTTACCGCCGATGGTTCGTTGTACCATGATAGCGCTTCAACATGTACCCACGGAGATCATCGAATTCGGACGAATGGCCGGGTGTTCACAACGACAGTTGATGCGGAAGGTGATGATTCCCTCAGCTCGTCCAACACTGATGGTTGGGGTCAATCAGGTCATCATGCTTTCGCTTAACATGGTGATCATCGCATCGATGATCGGTGCGGGTGGGTTGGGTTTTGATGTCCTCCATGCGCTCCGGAGGTTGGCGATAGGGGAGGGGATCGAAGCCGGCGCTGCTATCACTGTGTTAGCGATCGCGCTGGATCGATTAAGCCAGGCATATGCCGTTAAACCACCGGTAAGAATTGAGAAAAAGCTTGGCTTTATCAAGAGACACCCACATTTGCTTGCTGCCATCGCGATCATTGCGGTTGCTACAATCTCGGGGTTTTTTGTGCCGGCAATCGCAAATTACCCGGAAGGCCTAACGGTTACCACTGGCACGGTCTTGGATCGACTGGTCTCATGGATCAACATCAACTTCTTCGACGTTATCGATGCCGTTAAATCCTGGTTGCTGCTCAATGCTCTTATCCCTTTTAAAAGATTTCTGCTTTTACTCCCCTGGATGGCAGTGACCGGTTTACTGGCGCTGGCCGGTGCCCGGCTCGGCGGGTGGCGGCTCTCGATTGTGGCAGCCGCTATGTCCACTTTCATCGCGGTGACCGGAAACTGGGAGAAGGCGATGATTTCTACCTACCTGATCGGTGTTTCGGTAGTCGCCGCTTCTATGATCGGCATACCGATCGGAATTTGGGCGGCCGGAAACGATCGGGTTCACCGGGCTGCCCAAGTCGTTATAGACACACTGCAGACTCTGCCCGCATTTGTCTACCTCATACCGGTGGTGATGCTATTTAGAGTCGGTGAGTTTTCGGCCATGATTGCGGTGGTGGCCTATTCCCTTGTACCGATAATCCGTTACACCGACCATGGCATCCGGCAGGTGCCGCAGTCGATAATCGAGGCGGCGACCGCTGCCGGCTGCAACCGCCGACAAAAGCTGTGGAAGGTGCAACTGCCGCTCGCACTGCCTGAAATCATGCTGGGGGTGAACCAGACGATCATGTTGGGGCTCAGCATGTTGGTCATCACTGCATTGGTCGGTACGCGGGATCTTGGCCAGGAAGTCTACATCGCACTAACAAAGGCCGATACCGGACGTGGGCTCGTGGCCGGGGTGTGTGTCGCCTTTATCGCCATGATCTCAGATCGTTTGATATCAGCCTGGAGTGCGCTACGAAAGAAACAGTTGGGATTAATCTGATTTTTAAGGAGATAAAAGCTATATGACGGATGATCCACAAACAAAGGCAGCAAACCTCGCATTTTGGTCGGGTCGTGTGGAGCCCGAACCCCTGGGCGGCGGTATCACCAATACCAACTTCGTTGTGCGCGATAATGGGGAATGTTTTGTCGTCAGAATAGGTGATGATATACCGCTTCATGGGATAATGCGATTTAACGAGATTGCGGCAGCGCGAGCAGCTCACGCGGCCGGCATTTCACCCGAAGTTGTCCATCATGAGCCCGGGGCGTTTGTCATGCGATTCATTGAGGGAAGGACATTAACGGAAAAGGACATACGCAAACCGGCCACGCTTGATCGGATTTTGCCATTGATTCGCGCCTGCCACATGGAAATTCCGAAGTACTTTCGGGGCCCAGCACTTGCTTTTTGGCCTTTCCATGTCTGCCGAAATTACATTGCTGTCGCCAGAGAAGGGAATAGTCGTAAGAAAGATACACTTTCACATTTTATTGAAATTAACGATGAACTAGAAGAAACTGTCGGTGAAATCAAGTTGGTTTTTGCGCATAACGACCTGTTGGCAGCTAACTTCATTGACGACGGCAAGCGTTTGTGGCTCTTTGATTGGGATTATGCAGGCTACAACGCGGCGCTCTTTGATCTCGCCAACCTTGCGTCAAACAACCAGTTTTCCCCGGAGCAGGAAGACTGGCTCCTGGAGACCTACCATCAGAAACCGGTTACGAACAAGTTACGCCGACGTCTGGCGGCAATGAAGTGCGTGTCATTATTGCGCGAAACTTTGTGGAGCATTGTCTCCGAGATTCACTCGATTCTCGATTTTGACTACGAAAGCTATACTGAGGAGAACCTTTCACGGTTTGATCGTGCTTTCGATGTTTTTCAGAGCATGTCCTGAGACCATGACTGGTGTTTTTTTCAATTGTCCCCGAAAAGCCTAAGAACCCATGCTAAATCCAATAAAAATTGTTCAGATTTATGAAAAAAGTATCCATCATTATCCCCAATACCGACTCGTTACTTATTAGGGAAGTTATCACCAGCTTAAAACAGCAAACAGCAGATATGTCCGCTGTCGAAATTATAGTTGTCGGTTCCGATGAACCCGGATTGGTAATTGAAGATGAAATGGTACGGTTTGTTCCAACCGGTCAATCATCTTCATATGCTTCCAACAAACGTAACATAGGGATACAAACCGCTGAAGGTGCAATTCTTCTTTTTCTCGATGACGATTGCCTACCCGCTGCCGATTGGCTTGAACACCATCTGTATCGCCATGGACAGGGAGAGCAGGTGGTTGGTGGAGCCGTTACATTTGGAACGGAAAATTATTTGCAACTGGCTGATAATGTTTCAGCGTTTCATGATTTATTACCGTTTACACCTGAAAGCGTTCGACCTTATTTATCCACAGCCAATCTCAGTGTAAATCGCAAGGTTGTTGAAAAAGTGGGCCTAATGGGAACCCATATGAAACGAGCGGAGGATCTGGAATGGACAGTCCGATTTAGAGCGGGGGGATTTAGACTCTACTTTGAACCCCGAGCGGCTATTTTCCATAAACCGGCACGAAATACGATCTCCAAAGTTTGGCAACACTGGGCAGATGATGCACACGACACTTTGCGGGTGCGTTTAATGTACCAAAAATTACTAAAAACTCCTTTCGTGGCAAACTATAGGGGGATGTATCTGTGGGGCGCGCCATTAGTTGCAGCGTGGGCTACGGCCCGCACATTTAGTCATGCCCAGACATTTTATTCGTATTGGCATACACTGCCGGCGGTGTATCTCACAAAAATGATTTGGTGCTGGGGAGCATTTTTAAATTTCCCGAAAATTTCTTCTCAACCTTTAACCCGGATAAACCGGAACAAAAAAAATCTCTCGCAAAGGCGCAAAGAACGCCAAGAATTTTTCCTGTTTTTCTTTTGCGCGCTTTGCAGCTTTGCGTGAGAAAAACAAAATTCAGAAATATTTTTCCACAATAAACACAAATTTTAAAACTAAGAAACTGAAACGGAAGTAAAAGCAAAATGATCAACGCGAATGTGGTAACCGTTATCGTCAACTGGAAACTCAAAGAGGATACTGTTTACAGTATTAAATCGCTTCAGCAATCGGATATACACACATCAATTATTGTCGTTGATAACGGATCAAATGACGGCTCAGCAGAATACATTGCACAGCAATGTCCGGATGTTGAACTTATGGTTCTGCCGTCAAATATCGGTTTCGGTCCAGCGTGTAACCGTGCAATGTCAAAAGTGTTAAAAGAGAAAAAATATGATTTTATTTTCTTTTTAAATAATGACGCCACAATTCATCCCTCTGCGCTATCAGAGCTGATAAACGCAGCCCAAATTTATCCTGAGGCAGGGATTTTTGGAGCAAAGGTCTATTACAGCGATAAACCAGATACGATTTGGTACGCTGGCGCACATCGCCGTCAGGGGGTATTGGCAGTTACTGATGTTGCCAGGGGACAGATTGATTGCGAGCAGTTTCAATGCTGCCATGAGGTTGATTACATATTTGGGGCAGCGATGCTTGTTCGGCGAAATGTCTTTGAAAAGGTGGGATTTTTTGACAAACGGTTTTTTCTCTATTTGGAAGATTTAGATTTATGTATACGAGCTCAAAAGGCCGGCTTTTCGTTGTTATTTGTACCCAATGCCCATGTTTGGCACAAAGGTTCGGCCAGTACATCAAAAAAAATCAGTTTGCGTCGTTTTTATATGGCGAAAAGCACTATCCACTTCTTGCGGAAACACACGACACCTATTTCTCGTCTGCCTGTATTTATGTTGTGGGTATTCATATATTTGAATGATATTTTCTCTGACATTATCCGTGGTGACATAGCAAATTTAAAAGCCTACTGGTCAGGTTTTATGCATGGCATTTCTAAGAAAAAAGCTATTCATGATCTCGATCGTTATTCCTAATCTCAATTCAAATATTATTCATCTGACGCTGGACGCCTTACGCAAACAAAGTTACGCTATGGAACATGCTGAGGTTTTAGTTGTCGGGACAGATGAGCCAAATCTTGTTAAAGAAGACCAGTTGGTCCGTTTTATCCCAACCGAACGCCCGGTAAATCCGGCGGCTGCCCGAAATATTGGCTTGCGTCAAGCAAAAGGTGATCCGATTTTATTTACCGACGCAGATTGTATTCCTGCCCCAGATTGGATTAGCCGGATGATCCAGTATCATCGCACTACAGGCGCCAGAATTGTCGGCGGGGCTGTTACCTTTAAGCGAGGAAACTTGTGGACGTTAGCAGATAATGTGGCCATGTTTCGTGATTCTCTACCCTTTACAGTGAAAGAACCCCATCGTTTGTTACCGACGCTCAACTTAGGTATTCGAAGAGAAGTGTTTTTAGCCATTGGTAAAATGGACGAATCATTGACCTGCTCAGAAGATATCGATTGGATTGCGAGATGCCAAAAAAAAGGATATAAATTGTACTTTGAACCTCGAGCGCGGGTTTGCCACGCTCCGTCCAGGACCACATTCAAGGCAGTCATGAAACATTGGGTGTTTACCGGGCAGTATATGAGCGAAGTTCTTGTCCGGCATCAGGCATTACTCAAACCGCCGTTTGTTATCAAGTATAGATGGCTGATGTTTGGATTGGCTCCGGCGATAGCGGCTTTCCTGGCAGGAAGAATCTTTTGGTCTGCTCCAAGACAGATGTATAAATATCTTGATGTTATCCCATTGATCTACTTGGCTGAACTGGCATGGTGTTGGGGGATGTTCAAAGGATTGCCTAAGGTACAAGAATGAAAATAACCGCAATATTTTTCAACTAGGATAATAAACAGTGAACATTACCCAAGCTAAAATGGATGGTGCAATCAAACCACCGGAATCGATCCGACTGGAAATCTGCACGCTTTGCCAACTTCAATGTCCCCTTTGCTCAGGGCCACGGGGAAAAAATAACTCTATTTACGGACAAGGATATCTTTCCTTTGAAAAATTTAATGCGTTCATGGACAAAAATCCATATATACGGCGAGTCGAGGTGGCGAGTCAGGGTGAAGTTTTTTTAAATAATGATCTGCCAAGGATCCTTGAATCTGCTTACCAAAGAAATATCACAACAACAATTAATGGTGGCGCCAATTTGAATCATGCTGCTGATGAGGCTCTGGAAGCCCTGGTTAAATTCAAAACCGAGGTGGTGCGCTGTGCTATCGACGGGGCTACCCAAGAAACCTATGCCACATACCGGGTTGGCGGAAAGCTGAAAAATGTGATCGAAAATATCCAGAAAATAAATACATATAAGGAAGAATATCAGTCGTCAAAACCGGATCTAATTTTTCAATTCATCGTTTTCAGTCACAACGAGTATGAAATAGATCGTGCCATTGTTCTGGCAAAAATGTTAAAGATGAAATTCACATTCAGGCTAAATAAGATTTCCGATTTCATGCCAGTAAAAAACCGAGATCGCTTGAGAAAAGCCTTTGGCTACGCAGATAGAGAGGAATACCTCGAGAAATTGCAAAAAAGCTACATAAGAGATGCTTGCCTTACATTATGGAATCTACCCCAAATAAACTGGGACGGCAAGCTATTGGGCTGTCCTTGCAACAGGTGGGGGTTTTATGAGGAAAATGTATTTAACGGAAACCTGGCAACATGTCTCAACAATGAAAGAATGCGATATGCACGGCAGATGCTCATGGGGAAAAAGCCGCCCCGCGATGATATCTTCTGTATGAAATGTAGCGGTTATAGAAGCATTAAAGAATATGACAATTGGATTACGGAGGCTGAAATCAGAACACATAGGCCTTTCAAAAATGAATAAATTAGGCGGGGCAATTGCATTACCAACATCAATCCGGCTGGAAGCCTGCAGCCTTTGCCAGTTAAAGTGTCCTCTTTGTCCGGAGACCCAGGATAAAACGACCACCATCATCGGTCGGGGGTACCTTTCGTTTGAAACTTTCAAAATGTTTATTGGCAACAACCCCTATATAAGATGGGTGGAGTTGGCTAGTTCCGGGGAGGTCTTCCTGAATCCGGATTTGCCAAAAATCCTGGAATACACCCATGCCAAAAAGGTTTCCACGACGATCAATGATGGTGCCAATTTGAATCATGCTTCGGATGAGGCCTTGGAGGCGTTGGTCAAATTCCAAACCGAGGTGGTGCGTTGCGCTATTGACGGGATCACTCAGGAAACGTATTCTGCTTACCGGGTCGGGGGAAGCCTGAAAAAGGTGATTGCCAATATCCGGAAAATAAACGCTTACAAAGAAAAATATCGATCATCCAAACCATACTTGATTTTTCAATTTATCGTTTTCGGTCACAACGAACACGAAATGGAAAAAGCTACCCTACTTGCCAATCTTTTGAAAATGAAAATCAGTTTCAGGTACAACCTTTTGCCAGATTGTATGCCGGTAAAAAACCGGGGTCGCGTACGTGGACTTATCGGCTATGTGGATAGACGCGATTACCTTAAAAAAACCAAGAAGGATTATGTTCGGGGGGTTTGCCACGCCCTGTGGAAAAGTCCTCAAATCAACTGGGATGGCAAATTACTCGGTTGCAGCAATAATATCCGGGTCATTTTTTCAGAAAATGTTTTTAATGGGAATCTCTTAATGCATTATAACAGTGAAAAGATGCGATATGCCCGGCAAATGCTCATGGGGAAAGCCCCCCCCAGAAAAGACATGCCGTGCTTAGGCTGCCAGATGTATGAGGCCCTGAAGAAATTCGATAACTGGATAACCACGGACGAAATTAAAAAATGGCGCCCGCCGTATGAACGGTTGTTCAATGAATAGCACGTTCTCTATAGTTGGGAGATAGCGGTAGGGCTTTATGGTAAACTGGAAGATATGCGACGCTAAATGACGTTGACACTAGATGTCTGAACGGATGTGTAGCCCACTTAGGCTGAAGTTACGATATGAGACGCTAAGATTGCAGCGAAAGTCCTTTATCCCCATGGAACTCAAAAGCAAGTAATGATGCCACTATCTGTCCCGTATTTTTCTGCCAATGCGGAGTACCAGCAGGAAAAAAGAGAACGGCGGGTGCTGATATTTCTGCGTTCATTGTTTCGATACAACCGTCCATCAATAATATAGCGAGATCATGGTCGTGCCTGTGTGGTTTCACCCCGGTGCCCATTTTCAGATCAAGAATTCCCGCAGACAAATTTCTTAAGTACCTAGTCGGCATTTCAAATAGACGAATCATGCTTAATCCTGATCCAAATTTCGATATCGGAAGCCGGTCTCGTTCTGATTGATTGAAGACAAATGACTTTGAGATATCATCATTTAACTTGTTTATGGTTCCTTTCCATCTAATAATCAGGAATTCCGCAGGTCCGGGTCCGATTGACCTGATGGTATGTTGATGATGGGCAGATAGATAAATAACGGACCCCCTTTTAAGTCGATCTTGTTTTTTTCCATAGGGTTGACGAGCCTGCGCTATAGTAATTTCAATTTCGCCGCATAATATAACAATCAATTCTTCTTCGGCATGCTGATGAAGAGGATGGGGCATCTTGCCTTCACTGAGTACGCCTACATGGCAGGATAAATTTTTTATTAAACAAGATGATTTGTTAAATAACTTGTAAACATTCCATCCTGTTTTTTCATTCTCTTCGAGAATCGATGGGATTGCCCTAATCCAGAAGCCCATTGGAGACCTTTCTCATATTGATAAATCGTTTTTTCAGTTATCCGGTTATAAAAAAAATACCGTGATACAAACTATAAGATCGATATTTTCTCCAAACGGTTGCATATTTCCTGAACCGTTTTGTCAGAATTATAGGTTTTATGTCGATTGGCAAATGCTGATACAGCACTTAATATTTTTTTGTCAGTTAAAAGATCATTCAGTTTTTTGCTAAAATCTGGCTTTGGATTAAACCAGTTAACCATTAGTCCCAGATTTTGTTCTGAGATGCGGTACCCCCAGAGACATTGCTCCAGATGCTCCGGAAGGATTAAGAGCGGTTTTCCTGAGAGCAAGATAAAGCTTCCGGTGTTCGCCCCCCCATGAGTTATAAAGAAATGACTCTGTTCTGTCGCCTTTTTCAAGTTAACCGGTTTAGTAGAAATTTTGATATTTTCCCCTTCCCATGCTTTTGCTGCCGTCTCCGGCATGTCACGAATAACAGCTAGAGTTGGCATGCCAATCTCTTTAATCTGCGATAAAATCTGATATAGAAACCTGTAATGGTAGTTTAAATACATAAAAATCGTTTCACCGCTTCTCTCTTGCCGGGATGGCTCGGCTCCATTTTCAGTCGATAGTACCGGGCCCCAATAGTGAGTACCCTGACGCGAACCATAGTGGTCAAGCTCTGGAAAAGTAGTTAAGAACACTTCTGCACCCTCAAAAATATCTGCCAGAACGCCGAGGTGTTTAAAGCTGAGTTCTGTTAAGGTTTCATTAATATTGTTAAGACATTCTTTTTCTTTAGGGAAAAGGATATGTTGAGGTATCGAGAACCAAGGTTGTAAGGATGGCATCAGTGAAGAACAGGGGGGAACAATGAAACCGTAACCTATAGCGGCCCGCGGAATTTCCAACAATTTGGCTGCCAATATGGCAGTAGGCGAATGATCCGCCAGAATAATATCCGGTTGAAAGATTTCAAAAAGATGAACCCATGCCTTGATATTGGCTTTCAGGGAAGGGAGGTGCCAATATCCATTGCGATACAGATTTTGTGCATAATTGAGCGATAAAGGAAAAGAACGAGAGGGTGTCTGCCAGATCGGGCTTTGCAGCAATTTTACATTGAATCTGCCAATGACCTGTTCAGCCCGGGCCAGGTTTTGGGCTGCAAAACCAACTTCGATTCCTGCCTGGTCAAACGCAGAGACAAAAGGTACCAAGGGATACAGATGTCCGAATCCGCCTCCCAACTCCCAGCAGCATAAAATGCGGCTCATGGATTTATTTTACAGCTATGAAATCAACTGTAATTGTTGTTATCCGTACCCGACCCCGAAAAAGTTCCCTCAGTCACCGCGATCACCGGTGAATCGAAAACTTCAGGGGTGATCCAAGCTTTTCTTTCATGTCCGGTTTTGGGTTGTGAAGATGGATCTTTTTTTTCCATTTCAAATCTCCTGAATTAAAGATTACACACTGATTACAACTCGGTATTGGGTTTGTCAAGATGAAAATAACCTATAATCGCCCCATCCAAACTAAAAATCTGATCAAAATAATACCGGAAACCACAATAGATTGAGTGCCCGTTTCCCAATCGGCCCGACCCTTTGCAGGCTTGATGGATCCTATCTTTTTTCTGATTGTGTCCGTATCGATATAAAAAGAGATCATTTCCATCAGGCTCCGATCAGATTCGATATCATTAAGGTATTGTCTAATTTCCTTCTTTTTGCTTATAACCCGCCGATGAAAGTCCGGGGTGTAGGGATGTTTTGTATTTCGCTGCCGGACGGTTTCCGGAAGAATCCCATTCATGGCCCGGCGAAACAGACTGCGTTTGAAACCTCCGACGATGAACTGTTCTGGTGGAATGTTGATCATAAACTCAACAAGTTCCTTATCCCAGTAGGGAAAGCGGATATTCATGTCCAAAGATGCGTATTCAGCTGTTTGATATTCCATGGACGGGCTGCCATAGGCAATACAAGGCATCAGACTTGTTTGAAAGAATTCTCTGTTCTGGTATGAATTCTCGTGGAACCGGTCCGAAAAGGGTTTAGCGGCTGGAGAGGACAATTTAGCTTCTCTTCCGTCTAGCTTCAATTGCTCAAGAAAATCAGTAAACTTCGGCAGTAGCCATGGAAAAATGTTGTTTCTGTATAATGCCCCTATGGTTTCATTTTGAACTCTTTTCAGATCTAGGATGCAATTAAGAGCGGTCCCCCACCTCAACTGCCGGATCAGACAGCTCAGTGAGTCTCTTCCGTCATAGGAAGCAAATGTATCGCCATGAAACCCGGAAAGCACCCTCTTCACCCCTAGGGTTGAAAATGTATTGGCAATAGCCTCGTCCATATAATGAAAAGCGTTTACCGGTTCACTGAACCGATCGAACTTGGATTCAAGGTTTTGAAAAGGATCGGCACCCTCGGCAATAGCATGATGACTAATGATATTTAGCTCCTGTTTTGCCACTTGTTTTATATAATCCCTTTCGTCGCTTTCAATACCTCCATGGTTTTCAGGCAGAACTGAAGAGACTGAGAACAGAGGTAAATCTCTTTTTCGCAACTGCTGAGCTGCAATACAGGCAATCGCAGATGAATCCAACCCACCGCTGAGCATGACACCGGTTGTACCTGCTTTATCGAGACGTTTGCAGACTGACCTTACGATTATTTCGCGAAAAGCATCGGCATACTCCTGATCAGACAGCATAATTTGGTGGTTCTTGGGTTGCAGGCTCCAAAAAGGCGTTACGGCCATGGGTCTGTCTTGTTTGTCGTGAACCTCAAGGGTGTGGGCAGCCCTTAAGCGACGAATACCCATGAAATACGTCTGGGATTTATCGGCTTTGGTCAGGAATAAAGCTGCTGCAAGGTTATGCTCGTTCAATTCGATTGGGATAAAGTCGAGCACCCGTATACCTTTGACCCGGCTGGAAAACACAAAGGTGTTCTTCAGATTTGAGTAAAAAAAAGGCTTGATCCCCATGTGGTCCCTGGCGCAAAAGAGCTGTCGTTTTGCAGAATCCCAGATTGCAAAGGCAAATTCGCCGGAAAGGTAGCGGGGACACCTCTGCCCCCACCTCTCATAGGATTGCAGAATCAACGCTTCATCGGAAAAATCGGATTGTGAGGAGTTGGGCAAATCAAAGGTATTTAAAAGCGCTGTGCGGTTGGTCAAACGGGCATCTGCTACAATGATCATACCGTTAGCAGAGGTTTGAAGTGCCGATTGATTATTCAAAGATGTGGAAAAACCGTATGGTTTCAATCTTCCAAAACCAACAGATCCGTGGCGCCACACATCCACTCCATTGGATCGGATAAAAGAGAGCCCAGACGCCATCTGGTCCAGATGTACTGGGTCTATAGGTTTTCCATCTGTATGAAATATTCCGAAAATGCCGCTCATGGGGTTTTAAGATGCGTCGATCTGAATGACATCCCTTTCAAGCAATTGATCGAGAAACCGGTATACTTCTTCGGTGATTACTTCGGGTTTGACATCGAATTCGTCTTTTAGTGTTTCGATAATCCTGCCAACCGTGCAGGGGGTTTCCAATATCTCCCAGATTCTGTTCCCTGTCAGATTCAGGGAATGGTAATGACCCCTTTCGATACTCATCATGACGGTTTCGCCATCCACCTCTCCGGAGATGATTTCATCCTTTCGCCTTACAATCGAATTATCAGAAAATTGTCTGTTCACAGTTCTTTCCTCTCTATAAAAATTCTTCAATTTGCCTCAAGGCGTTATGTAACGTTCCTGTTCCAGATTATCTACCAGGCGATGAGGGAAATCCTTACAATGGGGCTCCCTGATCAGGAGCACATCAATGCATTGACTCAAACGAATGAGGAACTTGAAAAGCGGCTTTGTCTTGGCAAGTCCCTCGATAAACCGTCCACAGAATATATTATTTTTCAGTGCCTTTATTTTGTTGCTCCCCTTCAGGGGTACTATTTCTTTTTGTTTAAGCGATTTTTCCAATATAAATACGGTGGTTACCGGCAACGAATTTTCAAAATATTGACGATTCACATCGATTGAAAATTTGTCACTTTCTGGAAAGAGCCTTTGTATGGAGAGTTGATTTTGTATTGTAACCGGGGTCTCTTTTTCGTACATTTTGATTTCAGGGACCCCGGGATGGACGTAGAAATGGTTATCCTGGAAAAAAAGCACAGCCATGTTGTCGTCTAGAATTCGGTAACCTCTCTGCACAAGTGCCATCGATATTGTGGATTTACCGAATCCCGATTGGCCGCAAAAGATAATGGCTTCCTCACCGGACTTGATCACGCTTCCATGGAGGGGAAAAGTTTCGCGTTGGTGAAGCAGGGCCGCCAATACCCAACCCCATAACAGTGTTTGAATTGTACCTGGCTGGACACTGTTTTTTGGTCTGACGACAATTTTTTTGCCATCAGTAATGTGAAAATCGGCGATGCGGATGGTTTGCAGCAGGATCTGGGATGGTTTTGCCTGAAACTTATATCCGCATACCTTAGGGTCCGACAGTGCATCGGGAACATCTCCGAGTAGAATTTCGGCATCGAATTCGTTTTCCGAAGAGATCGAAATACGGGGGCAACAAAACTCGGATCGGAATCGCATGCCATACGCTTTATGGAAATAAACACCTTTTCCGGTCTGATCGAATATCGTGTCACCGGCTGAGTTTTCGGTCTGATGTTGTTTTTCAAGCATTTTTGAAATGGGCTTCATCCTCAGAATGTTGATATCACGGTATACCACTCCATACCCCGCTCACCGCAGACAATCTGCTGCCCGCAACGCAGCCAGGCATGGGCTTTTAGCTGGCTTTCTTTCTTTTTTGCAACCCCCAGATACAGCGTGCTTTCAACCTTGCGGCACCTCAGCATGAATTTTCCCGCTATGGCCTGGGCCAGACATTTGACCTCCCATGGTGTATAATATGCCGCGCGGCTTATGGCGCTGGAAATATCGAAAACTAATGTTTGCTTTTTACCCGGCAGGAGGGTATCCGGTGATTTTTTCATGTGCGCTCCCAGATGTGGCGCCAGCCAACGAAAAGGGAGCAGTAATGCGATTTGGCAGATGCCCAACCACAGAACCGCTTCCACAAACAGCCAACGTTCCCGGTTTGAAATGGTCAAAAATCGATATATGGAAGCAGTTGGGTTTTTTGTTGTTTTCGAATTCATTTTGAGTTGGTGAAAATGGGAAGCACAATCACCCCATCGTCGCTGATTGATGCCTGGCAAATGCTTATAGAAAAATAGCCTGTGATATGTCAATAAAATAGCTGAGTCCTTTTTTTTTTACAAGCCCGATAGATTCAATCACAACCTTAACAACGTGATTGACGCTTCACACCTTTATACGCTATAGGCGTTTGAGCTTTAATTATTGTTATACCAGGTGGAGGAATCTATTTGAAGAAGGAAAATGAACAGATCTTATTGAAGATGCCTGGTGAGCTATGGTTAATCCTTTCTTGTCTTAGGGCCTCTACCGATCAAAATAAGAGAAGAGAAATCGATTCATTGGGCCCCAAAGCAATCGATTGGGAAGTTTTTATCAAATTGGTTAACAGGCACCGGGTATCTTCTTTGGTATACAAAAGTTTAAACCGTTTTGAGGGAGATAAAATCCCGACCCACGTGCTCATCCGTTTGAGGGAGCGTGCCCATAGGAATGCTCAGCGAATTCTCTCAAAAACAACTGAACTGGTGCATATCTTGAAGGGGTTTGATCAAAGGGACATTTTCGCTTTATCGTTTAAAGGACCGGTTTTGGGTCTTCTCGCTTATGGTGATTTGTGTTCACGTCATGTGGGAGATCTGGACATCATGATACCTTTGGAATCTATTGAGAAAGCGGACAATTTTCTGCGACAGGAAGGTTATCAAAGAACCCATCCCGGTTTTACGCTTACACCCAGACAACACGCTGTTTACCAACGGAACAATTATCATTTCAGGTATTTTTGTAAAGAGCGGGCGATTAGGGTCGAGCTTCATTACAGGTATGGATCAAATCCTGCTCTCTTCCCACTGAAATTCGATGAAGCCTGGGAAAGGCGGCAGACCGTGAAACTCGGCGGCATAGATGTGGCAACACTTTCGCTCGAACATACCATCCAGCTCATCTGCGCACACGGGGCGGCTCATGCCTGGTTCAGGCTGTTCTGGCTCAATGACCTGGCCCAACTCTTGTATAGACATCAGACAATCGACTGGACAAAACAGATGGGTCAGGCCAATCGACTTGGCATTCGTCGTGTGATGGCTGAGGGTGTGGTTTTGGCAACGCTGTTGCTAAAGAGCCGGCTGCCCCAGCAAGTGAAGATATATGGACAAACTGACAAAGTGGTACATGACCTCGTCAGGATGGCTTACTATCGCATAAGGTATTCAGTGGATTATCCCAGTAAACCCTTCACACTCGATTATTTCCGAGAAAAACTGTACGATATAAGACTGCGCAAAGATCTACCCTATAAGCTAAATTTTTTTCTTTATCAAATTGGACCGTCCTATGACGAATTTGAGTCAGTGATTTTACCAGATCTCTTGTTCTTTTTATACTTTTTTCTGAGGCCTTTTACTTGGTGTTTTAGATGGTATAAATCCTCAAGTTTTGCACCCCCAATGGGGCACGGTGCCGCATCTGGTGTAGGGTAAATAAAATTTTTTGGAAAAATAATGAGACAATCAATTTGAACCGGTATCCATAAAGTAATCACCGTGCACAGGCACGCGATGGTCTGGTTTCTTTTTACCCTATGCCTTACGCGACTTTCCTTAAAATATCAGGTGTGAAACTTGAGTAAATAGAACAGAAATGTTTGTTAGAAAGGATACAAAGAGGTATCGATGAAAACCAAAAAGTGATCGTGGGAAGCACAGGATGTTAATACGCTATATAAAGACTTTATTTGAATACGCAGGGATAAGGGCCTCGATTTCCCTCTTCCTGATGTTAATTATGGGCCTGACCCAGGGTGTCGGTCTCGTGATGCTTGTTCCTTTTTTGGAATTGATCGGATTAGGAGAAACAGGGGGTGCAGAAGGACTTGCAACACACATAAACGGTGTCCTCGGATGGCTGGGTTTACCGGTCAATATGACGTCAATCTTATGTCTATACGTGGTGATCGTATCAGCCCATTCAATCGTTGCGCGGTACAGGGAGGTTTTAAATTCAAAGATTGTAAACGGGTTTACTCAGGTTATGCGTCAAAGCCTGTACCGGGCTCTTTCCAGAGCAGAGTGGCTGTGTTTTCTGAGAAGCAAAACGTCGGACATAACCCATGTGCTGACCATTGATATCCAGAGGGTTGGCTTTGCAACACAGCAATTGCTCCAACTGATCGGAAAAATTATCATCGTCAATGTGTATATAGTTGTGGCTCTCGTTTTATCGGTCCCAATGACCGTGTTTTCGCTCGCCTTTGGTATAGGATTTTTACTATTGATGCATCCCTTAAACCGTAAGGCCCAACGCACAGGTGAGGATTTGAGAGATTCAGTTGGTAACATGTATACGGCCATCACCGAACACCTGGGAGGCATGAAAATAGCCAAGAGCTATAACCTTGGAAACCGGCACCAAGAAACCTTCAGAATAATAACCAATGGTATTACAGACCAGGTTGTAAATTTTGCGAAGATAAATACAGCAACACGCATGTACTATGAGATCGGTGCTGCGGTTGCGCTTGCGGCATTTTTTTTCGTAGCCGTGGTGTTGGTACATATTCCGGCCGCCAACCTGCTTCTCATCGTCTTTCTGTTTGCTCGAATTTTACCCGGGTTTTCCATGATCCAACAGTGTATGCAGCGGATTACAAACGCCATCCCTTCCTTTGGTGCTGTTCTTGAAATGAAAAAAAGATTTGAAGCTGCGAAAGAGCCTCTTTTGGAGGACTCCATACGTCCTTTTAAGCTGAATAAAGGGATCAGTTTTTCCAATGTATCATTCCGATACGACAAAACCCGACAGGCATGGGCCCTGAGGGATGTAGATCTAATGATTCCAGCTAGAACTATGACTGCCATAATGGGTCCTTCCGGTGCTGGTAAAAGTACAATGGCTGATCTTATTCTAGGGCTGCTTTCACCGGATCAAGGCACGGTGAAAATCGACGGCAAACCACTTTCGGGTGACTTTTTGCATCGTTGGCGACAGTCGGTAGGTTACGTGCCTCAGGACACATTTCTTTTTCATGATACCATCCGGGCCAATCTTCTCTGGGCCCTGCCGAATGCCGAGGACAAAGACCTTTGGCGGGTGCTTCGCCTTTCAGCGGTAGATGGGTTTGTATCCAGTGTTCCCCAGGGTTTAGATGCGGTGGTTGGGGACCGGGGAGGGTGGCTTTCCGGCGGCGAACGCCAACGAATTGCCCTTGCTCGGGCGTTGCTGCGTGAGCCATCATTGCTGTTGCTCGATGAGGCTACCAGCTCATTAGACACAGAAAGTGAAGAATATATAAATGAAGCAATCGATAGGCTCCACGGAAAACTGACCATTGTGGTGATCGCCCATCGGTCTGCCACGATCCAAAGGGCCGATCGTATTGTAGTTCTTGACAAAGGCCGGATAGTTGAAGGAGTGGGGTATGCTGTAATGCGCTGATCGTTCGAGGAAAATCTATTTTAGGCGAATGTTTTTTCCATTACTTTTTCCAATACATCAATATCCTCAATGACATAGCCTGCACCAGCTTGCAATAACGCTTTTTTTCGACTGTTTTTGTCTGCTGCTGATTTGGTAAAGCCGATGCCGATGAAACCGGCTTTGGATCTTGAGGCGGCAATCATATCGTCCGGCATGTCCCCCACGTAATAACACTTGGAAACTGCGTGACAACTCTTCTCTTTTATGGCATCAAGCATATACGGATTCGGTTTGCTAAGGCCAACTTTCTTTCCTTCACAGTTGAAGATTTTTTTTTCTTCTTTGAGACAATCATCAAGGGTGTAAACGTAGGTAAAATATTTTCTGATGTCAAAAAAATCCAGAGCATAAAATGCCTCAGCTTCAGGCCGACCCGTTGCAATCGCCATGATACTCTTTGCAGAAAGTTTTTTCAGGATCGATTCATCTATCAAAAGATTTTCCCGATTCATATATCCTTCCCCAGTGTAAAGCTTTGCTGGTATGCCATAGGTGGATTGAAAAAGATCATTTCCCAGATAAATTTCCTGAAAGATCTGTTTGATAATATTTCCGCTCCCTACATCTTCTACATAAAGGCTTTGTATAAATTCATCATTAAGGGTTCCCCTTTCTTTTAACAAAGCGGTTAACGGTCGATGGGACGATTTTAAAAATTTTGCGAGCGCGGTGACATCCGAGTGCTGGATTGTTTTTTTATATCTTTCCCAATTATCTTTATCCTCAGAGATCGTCGGGGTTTTCACAAAAGGGAACAAAAGGCTGATCACCAAACAGGTGAGGTCCCAGTCATTGTTCAGCCCTCCGCCCTGTTTGACCTTGTCAAGATCAGAGAGTGAAAAAAGAGGCTCTGGAAGGCTTTCCCATGCATTAGACCCTTTAAAAAACAGTTTGGCAGACTGCCGTATGGTTTCTCGATATGACATGGAGACATCGATAATCACGCCATCCAAATCAAAAACGATCAATTTTTTTAGTTTCATTGCCTTAATACGCGGTATAAGTTTAGGAGAATTTCGCTATCAGTTCGACCATCTCGGGAATAGATGAGATGAGGTGGAAGTCTTTCATTTCATATCGTATTTTTTTCTTTCCAGTTCGATCGATCAAAATCGGAATTTCTGCCCATTTCATAAGGGGAAGGTCGGTATAACCGTCACCAACCACTATAGATTTCTTTTGGCAGAACCCCTGTGTACGAATCCATTTGAGCTTATCATCAGGATTTGGAATTCGAAGGTCCATACCGTAAATTTTATTTTTTTTGATTTGGAAGCGATTTGCTTCGATTCGGAGGAAACAATGACTTAATCCGGCCATTTCCAAAATCCGTTTGCTTAAATCCCATGTTCCACAACTCAGGATCACCATTCGATGACCCCGCTCCTTTAATTGCCATAGGATCTGTCGATCCTTTTTTGGGATTTTCGCTGCAAGTGATGAAGCAACCGGATCTAAAACGTCAATATCAGTACCTTTTAAAAGATATACGTACGATCTTTTAAATACTTTACGAAGCCATTCTTTTTTATCACCGAAAATAACGACTTTTGCGATAAGCAGTTTGAAGAAAGAGGATATTTTTGGTGAGCGATTCGAAAGACTATCAAGCAATAGAGTTTGTTCACTGTCATAGGGTTCTGATGGGAGAAGGGTCCCGTCAAAATCCCAAATGATGTCATATTTTTTCATTTCGTTTTTCTTGAACCAGCGGATGGAAAACCCTGATTAAAATTGGGGGATGATGCTGCTAATGAAGATGAAACCAGAGAATTTTTAATACCGTTTCATGTCATCGATCACATATTCTAAAATCGTATCAAGGTTGGTATTAGGCTCAAAACCGATCAGCTTTTTTATTTTCTCAATACCTGGAACCCTTCTCATCATATCTTCAAAATCTTTCTCAAATGCCTCTTCATAGGGGATCATTTTAATCGATGATTGCGATCCGGTTTTTTTGATAATTTTTTTGGCAAGATCCAAAATAGTGATTTCTTCAGTGCCACCGATGTTAAAGACTTCTCCCGGTGCCGCACCATTTTCCATCAGAGCCGTAAGAGCCTGAACCACATCTTTGACATAAGTGAAAGTCCTTGACTGGGTGCCACTGCCATAAACCGTGATCGGTTCGTTGTCCAAAGCCTGTTGAATAAAACGTGGAATGACCATACCGTATGCACCCGTTTGTCTCGGGCCAACCGTATTAAATAGACGGGCAATAATCGTTTTTAATCCAACCGTACGGAAATAGGCCAGGGCAGAAAATTCATCCATCAATTTTGATGCTGCATAACTCCATCGGAACTTACTGGAAGGCCCATAGATAATGTTGTCCGTTTCGAGGAGCGGTGCGTGGAGATGTTTACCATACACCTCGGACGATGATGTAATGAGCAGTTTTTTCTTGAACTTGGCGCATGTTTTAAGGACATTTTCCGTGCCCTGAATATTAATTTTAATCGATTTCATCGGATTTTCCAGAATATAACGAACACCCACTGCCGCGGCCAGATGAAAAATAACATCACACGTGCCGGTGAGTTCAAGAAGCGGACTGGTACTCAAAATCGTGTCGATATGAATAAAAATTCGATTTTTAAAGACCTCGTTTTCTTGAAGATGCTTGATATTGTCCAGGGTTCCGGTTGAAAGATCGTCGAGGATATAAACCTCATCCCCTTTTAT
Organism: Desulfobacterales bacterium; assembly: GCA_011049715.1. Classification (GTDB taxonomy): domain Bacteria; phylum Desulfobacterota; class Desulfobacteria; order Desulfobacterales; family UBA2156; genus UBA2156. The sequence continues at coordinate 22,815 of DRHF01000343.1, read as the reverse complement.
AAGATATTCTTCAACCAGGTGTGAACCGATAAATCCTGCACCGCCTGTAATGAGAACGCGCATAATCCTCCTTTTTGTTTCTTCGGATTATAACATCAATAGTTCAAAATGCACTTAACCACTCAGGGTAATAACTCTTTTAAAGAACGACATTGGCAGTCTCATAAAAAGTCATTTGCGAACGCCTTTGAGCATTTAGAGAGCAATATGATCTTTTTACGAGTTCATCAACATTAGATCGAGCCTTTAGATGAAAGCTTTAAATTCTTGCATCATAATGAGTTGATAAATGGGTTACTTATATGATAATAACAACTTAGGCAAACAGATTTTTTGAATATTGAGCGGCTTGACACCCATTTGTAATATCATTATATTTATAATAAATGAACTGAGTATAGGTCGCTTAACCTTAGATGAAATTCTTTCTTAGGGAGAAACCGATGGACGAAAAACGTTTTTACCATTGTGAGACATGTGGAGAGCAGATTGAAATAACTGAAGAAAATAGCCCGGTTCCGGAGTGTTGTAATCAACCTATGAAGGAAGCTAAAGACCTCCAAAGCTGCCTGGAATCCTCCACCGCAGAGCATTCAAGGTTTGAACAGTCGGATGAACCGTGTGACGATGGGAGGTCAGGAAAAATTTAAGTTTCGTTCTATGCTTTCACAATTTCAATCGACTTGATTTGTTGATCGATTCTTTTTTACAACAGTTTGTCATCCGAGGAATTCCTAGGGTAATAAATGACCATTTTGTCACCTGCCTTCTGATTCAAATTGAATTCCACAATACCTTCATATGCTTTAAGATCTCTGCACATTCGATTTCAGCACGGTATAAAGCCTCACAGTTTAACGTGAATGCTTTGACCTTTTTTAAAAATTGATTATTCTTGATATTTGCACCTGTTTTGATTTATGTGAAAAATGCTTCTACGTAAAAACAAGGGAATTTTATGACAAATGAATCAATTCTTATTGGGGAAGGGTATCCATGGTATCAAAAGGCTCCGATGATGTGAATTACACCATAGATTATCCAGGGAAAGATCGATATCGCGGCAGGGATTTTTCATCTTATAAAAAAAATGAAAAAAGCAGAACCAGGCTGTTCAAAATCCCTGAAGAAACGCCTTTCGGACTGATTGCCGTGGTTATCTTTGCCCTAATTGTATTGTTTGTTCTTTTGTTCATCCCAGAAAATGAAAAGAGGATAGACATGGAGCAGGTGCAGGCCCTTGAAACCAGATTGACGCATCTGGAAGAGGCGTTTGACAAATTCCAGGGTACGATAGAAAGAATTTCTCGTCTTGAATCCACGATGGAAAAAAAAGACCGGTTGGAAAAGCGGCTGAGCAGGGTAGAAGGATCTCTGTTGCTGAAAATGAAACGTGTTGAGAAAAAAATAAACGAACTTGTCCAAAAAAAAACAGGGACTGCTTCAAAACAAACAACCAAGCAGGCGGTCACCTTTGCAACTCAAAAAACGACGAAAAAGAAATATCACACGGTCCAAAAGGGTGAAACCATCTATAGCATTTGTCGCAAATATGGCCTGGAGGAAGAGGAGCTACGCCGTCTGAACAAACTTTCGGGCGACGCCACCATTCATCCGGGGCAAAAGCTTATTTTAACGCCATAGAAAAGCTGTTTTGCACATTCCGTTATTGTTAGTACAATGCAATCAAAAATCCCCGAGCTCTCAAATAAATCAAGCCCTTGCAATTTACAATGAAAACCATTGGTCTGCTCAAAAATACGGTGCGGGAATATGAATGGGGATCTCATACCGCAATTCCTGAGCTTTTGGGTCAGCCGGCATCTGGTAGACCCCAGGCTGAGCTCTGGATGGGAACACACCCAGGCGCTCCGTCCATGGTCAGATATCAAGGCGGATGGATACCACTGTCGAGATTGATTGAAAAATATCCTCAAGAAATGCTTGGGCAATCGGTTAAAAAAAAATATCAGAACAAGCTGCCGTATCTTTTCAAGGTTTTGGCTGCTGTGAAACCGCTCTCTCTACAGGCACATCCCTCTATCAAACAGGCAAAGGAGGGTTTCGAAAAGGAAAACCGTTTAGGAACGCCTATAGGTGCACCCAACCGAAACTATAAAGATAATAACCACAAACCAGAGTGTATTTGTGCCCTGACCTCATTTTGGGCACTAAACGGTTTTCGGAAAATTTATGATATCATTTATTTGCTAACGAAAATTTGTCCAAAGGGTCTGAAAGAAGAGTTGAGAGAACTTAAAAAGTACTCCAATCCTTTCGGGCTAAAAAAGTTTTTCCACGCATTAATGACGATGAATAAAAAAAGAAAGGATCGGATGATCGTTGAGGCGCTGGGAAATGCAAAGGCATATTCGAAGGAGAACCATATATTTAAATGGATAATCAATCTCCACTTAGAATACCCATACGATATGGGGATCCTTTCCCCGGCGTTTTTAAACTTAATTTGTCTAAAGCCCGGTCAGGCGATGTTTCTTTCTGAAGGGTTTCTCCATACCTATTTGGAGGGAGTCGGAATAGAATTGATGGCAAATTCCGACAATGTATTGCGGGGCGGACTGACCCCCAAACATATTGATGTGCAGGAGTTGTTGAATGTGCTTCATTTTGAAGAAATTGAAGTTACTATTCTAAAATCAAAAAAAATCAATAATTGTGAACGGGTATTTTTAACGCCTGCGGAAGAATTTGTTCTATCGATCATAGAAATAAAAAAAGGAATTAATTTTTCAAGTCCGGAAAACAGAAGCATCGAAATTATATTTTGTACAGCGGGAAGCGCAACCATTTACGATGTGGATGGCGATAAGGAGGTTGATCTTTTTAAAGGAACATCTGTTGTTATACCTTCTGTGATGAACAAATATATGATAAACGGAAATGCCACTCTTTTTAAGGCGGCAGTTCCGATGTGATATCTAAGAGAGTTACTTTGCCATTTTAAAAACGATAAATCGTTATTTCAGATGATAAAATAAGGAGAAAAATATGGAAGGAAAAGCAGAAACAGAAAAAGGTGTACCTTTCAGCCTGGCAGATACCGTTTCTTATGCCGGCGGTTCGGTGGTGAGTAAGACACTATTAAAAAAAGATGTTGGAAACATCACTCTTTTTTCATTTGATTCTGGGCAAGGGCTCACAGAGCACACATCGCCCTTTGATGCAGTGGTGTATATCATGGATGGAGAAGCGGAAATAACCATCGGCGGAAAAGCACAGATCGTTACGGCTGGAGAGATGATTATTATGCCTGCCAATATATCCCACGGCCTGCAGGCCATAAAGCGATTCAAGATGCTTCTGATCATGATCCGTGGCAGTTAGGTTCTCAAACTTCACACTTCCAATCCACCGAAGACGGATTTTTGGAAAATCAAGGGTGCGAAACCTGGAGTTTATATCTATAGACTCAAGTTTCGCACCTGATATTTCAAGGAGAGTCGCATCAGACATAGGGTAAAAAGAAACCAGACCATCGCGTGCCTGTGCACGGTGATTATTTTATGGATACCGGTTCAAACTGATTGCCTCATTGTTTTTCCAAAAAATTTTATTTACCCCACACCAGATGCGACACCGTGACCCATGGGGGGTGCGAAACTTGAGTCTATAATTTAACAGGGTTTTTTGCCGAGTTAAACGTCCAGTTTTGACTTCCGCAGTTTGAAGATAATATTCGGCCACAACCTTTTTTGTTTCGGGTATCAAATTCTTATCGAATTCCTATTAAAAATTTTAATCCCCACCAACTTCTCAAAAAAAAAAGATCTAATTTTTGCTTGACACCGGGATCAGAATGTGTTCATTTTCCGAACGTACAAAAAATGAACACTTGTTTTTTGTAATGAAAATATCTTCTATCCAGTTGATTTTATGGGTATTTTTAAATACCTGTCTGTAAATCCACCATGCGGAGCTATTTCTTTCTTTTAAATTCTCCCAGCATATCTTTTCAGTTTTAAATACAATTTTATAAACTTTTTAGTGAACTGATTGAAGAACCCTGCAACCTTGAATGTCAGGATCCTCCAAGGCGGATAAATCTTCACTTCGTTCCGGAGAGCTACTGGAAATGCACTCGGTGTTTCGGTACAAAGAGCCCGAAAAAACAGGATCAATAAATATTATGGACCATAAAGACCTCCGTACATTAAAGATCCTAGAAGAAATGCAGAATGACCATACGCCAAGCCAGCGGTATCTAGCCCGGAAACTGGATATCTCACTTGGGCTTGTCAATGCATTTATCAAGCGCCTGGCCCACAAGGGATATTTTAAAATTACTACTATTCCCAAAAATAGGGTTCGGTACATTCTCACCCCAAAAGGGGTCGCTGAAAAGGCTCGGCTCACTTATGAATTTGTTCAATTTTCTTTTCAGTTTTATAGAAAAGCGAGGGGAAAACTCAGGGAAATCCTTTGCGATCTCGAGGCTGAGAAGGGAGATCGAGTCATTTTTTATGGTGCAACAGAGCTTGCCGAAATCGGTTATGTCTCTTTACAGGAGACAAATATTAACTTGGTTGCAGTTGTGGACGGGGAGAAAATAGGGGGCATGTTTTTGGGATTTAAAATAAAAGACCCTAGAACGATAAGCGATCTTTTATTTGATAGAATCATTGTTACAGCCATGGGCCCAAAGGACGAGGTGATGAAGAATATACTCGATAAAGGGGTTCCGGTAGACAAAATAGCCCTTCTGGATTAAAATGGAAAAACATTCATATGCCCCGCTTGTACAAAGAAGTTTCTCAAGGGAACGGATGGATTAGCGGTCGAAAGAAAGTGAAGAGGTTATCAAAAAATGAATTTTAAAAAAAATATTCTTTGTATTGGAGCCGGATATGTGGGCGGGCCTACCATGGCCATGATCGCTCATAAATGTCCGCAGTATAAGGTCACAGTCGTCGATATCAATCCTGTTCGCATCGCTGAATGGAACTCTGACCACCTCCCCATTTATGAGCCCGGGCTTGATAAAATCGTAAGACAAGCCCGGAATCGAAACCTCTTTTTCAGCACTGAGGTTGATCAGAATATCAAGAGGTCCGATGTCATTTTTGTCAGTGTCAACACACCGACCAAAACATTTGGTGCCGGGAACGGTATGACCGCTGACCTGCAATATTGGGAGAAGACAGCCAGGCAGATTCTGCAATCTGCTGAATCGTCCAAAATTATCGTCGAAAAGAGCACTCTTCCGGTAAAAACTGCGCTGGCCATGGAAAGAATTCTCACCTCAAATCAGAGTGGGATCTATTTTGATGTCCTTTCGAATCCTGAATTCCTGGCTGAGGGAACGGCCATAAACGATCTGGAAAATCCCGATCGTGTCCTTATCGGATCTCATCAAACAAAAAAAGGTTTAAAGGCCAGAGATGTGCTGGTGGAAATTTATGAGAATTGGGTGCCAAAGGAAAGGATCATCACATCCGATATCTGGAGCAGCGAACTCTCCAAACTAGTATCCAATGCGATTTTGGCCCAAAGGATATCCTCCATAAATGCAATTTCCGCACTGTGCGAAAAGACCGGTGCTGATATTGTGGAGGTATCGAAGGCGGTTGGCATGGACCATCGGATTGGAGATCGGTTTTTAAACGCAAGCGTCGGATTCGGCGGATCCTGTTTCAAAAAGGATATTCTGAATCTGGTTTATCTCTGTCAAAATTACGGGCTTCATGAAGTGGCGGATTTTTGGAAAGGGGTAGTCAACATAAACGAATACCAGAAAGAGCGGTTTGTTCTTAACATGCTGGCGGCCATGTTTAACACGCTGGCTGGGAAGAGGATATGTCTTTTTGGTTTTGCTTTTAAAGCCGACACCGGTGACACGAGGGAAAGTCCGGCGTTTTTTATTGCAAATCGATTGATAGAAGAAAAAGTAGAGCTGGTCATCACTGATCCGAAAGCTTTGAAAAACGCCAAAAATGATCTTGACGAATTCAAAGAAGAGGTGAGCTTTGTCGAAGATCCTTATAAAGCGGCCTCCGGGTGTCATGCAATCGCCATCCTAACAGAGTGGGTTTTGTATCAGAATCTTGATTTTGAGAAAATATATCGATCCATGTTAAAGCCGGCCTTTATCTTTGATGGCAGAAATATTATCGATCACCAAAAGGTATTTGAAATCGGATTCAATGTTTACCCCATCGGAAAACCGGCCTTAACCCACTTTTAGCTTGGAGAATCAATTGATGCATAAACAAAAAAGGATTTTGATAACAGGGGGGGCCGGTTTTTTGGGTTCCCATCTTTGTGATCTTCTGGTTGCAGAAGGAAACGATGTGATATGCCTCGATAATTTTTTTACCGGTACCAAAAAAAACATTATAAATCTTCTTGAAAAATCAAATTTCGAATTGATCCGGCATGATCTGGTTCAACCGATTTTTATTGAGGTGGATGAAATTTATAATCTCGCATGTCCGGCTTCTCCAATTCATTACCAGTATAATCCGGTGAAGACGGTTAAGACGAGTGTTATGGGTGCCATTCATATGTTGGGGCTTGCAAAAAGAGTCCAGGCAAAAATTCTGCAGGCCTCAACCAGCGAAGTATATGGGAATCCCATGGTTCATCCACAGAAAGAAGAGTATTGGGGTAATGTAAATACCATCGGCCCGAGATCGTGTTATGATGAAGGAAAGCGCTGTTCTGAAACCCTTTTTTTTGATTACCACCGCCAAAACCAGGTCAACATACGGGTCGTACGGATATTCAACACTTACGGCCCAAAGATGCATCCAAATGACGGCCGTGTGGTGAGCAATTTCATCGTACAGGCGTTAACAAACCAGGATATCACTGTCTTTGGCGATGGATCCCAGACCCGCTCTTTCTGTTATGTGGACGATATGGTTGAAGGCCTGGTGCGGATGATGAAAGCACCGGATGACTTTACTGGTCCTGTAAATCTGGGAAATCCAATGGAATTTTCTATCCTCGAACTCGCCCAAAAAATCATAAGGATAACACAGTCCAAATCAAAGATTGTCTTTAATCCATTGCCCCAGGACGATCCGTTGCAACGGCGACCGGACATTGGTCTGGCAAAGGAAAAACTTCAATGGCAACCGCTCATTGAGTTGAATGAAGGTTTGAGAAAAACAGTCGAATACTTCGATGAAATTTTAAGTTAACATTGAAGGTTTAATGACGATGACATTTTAACTTTTTAACACGGTTGAAAATGAAAAAAACAGTTAAACACAGCAACAACACCACTTGGTTCAATGGACTTGTCACCCGTGAAGATCGTGAGAAACTCCATAAACACAAAGGCGCCGTGATCTGGTTCACCGGCCTTTCCGCATCCGGCAAATCGACCATCGCCCATCATCTTGAAAAGCGACTTTATGAATTGGGCTGCTCAACCTATGTGTTTGACGGGGACAATGTTCGGCAGGGCCTTTGCAGTGACATCGGTTTTGACAAAAAGGATCGCGCTGAGAATATCCGCCGGATCGGCGAGATGTCAAAACTTTTTGTTGATGCAGGGATCATCGCGATCACAGCTTTCATTTCTCCTTACCGAAAAGATCGGGGAAAAATAAAATCTCTTTTTTCAAAAGAGCAGTTTTTTGAAGTTTTTGTGGCTTGTCCGATTGAAGTCTGTGCGAAACGTGATCCTAAAGGAAACTACAAAAAAGCATTTCAGGGGATCATAAAAAATTATACCGGTGTTTCCGCGCCATATGAAACCCCCTTGAGTCCTGATTTGGTCATATTTTCGGATAAAACAGGAGCAATTGAAGCGGCAGACCGAGTGGTTGGATTGCTAAAAAAGGGAAATATCATTTAAAGGTACTATTACCCCGATTGAGCGAAAAAAGCTCAACAATCAATAACTGATAACGAGTAACAACTAATCGAGTTTTGACTCGAGTAAGGTATTAGAGATGACAAAATGATAAAAAGCTTTATTTATTTCATTCGATTAATTTTTTTACAAAAACAATTAATTTTCAGCATGGCGAAGAGAGAAGTGGCCACTCGTTATATTGGATCGATATTGGGATTTATGTGGACTTTCATTCATCCGATGGTCATGATTTTTGTTTTCTGGGTGGTTTTCAGCGTCGGTTTTAGAGTTCAACCGATGAACGATGTTCCCTTTGTAGTCTGGCTGACAGCCGGTATGGCCGCGTGGTTTCTTTTTTCAGACATTATTAACGGAGCTGCAAGCTGTGTCGTAGCAAACGCACACTTGATCAAAAAAACACTTTTCCATTCCCAAATCCTACCTGTCGTAAAGATCGTTTCATGCCTGATCACGCATGGCGTTTTTTTGTTGGTACTCATAGGGCTAATTGTATTTCAGAAAATGCCGGTTAGTTTTTATTATCTGCAATTTTTTTATTACCTGCTGTGCATGGTCATACTTGCCCTTGGATTCGGCTGGGCAGTTGCGGCATTAAATGTATTTATCAGAGATGTAGGGCAAATCGTGGGCGTTATTATTCAGATCGGTTTTTGGGCGACCCCTATATTTTGGGACATCAATATTATGCCCCAAAAAATCCAGATGATATTTAAATTGAATCCTATGTTTTATATTATACAGGGTTACCGGGAATCTTTTATCTATTTTCGGCCATTTTGGGAGCATCCCCGTCAAACAGCATATTTTTGGGTGGTCAGCTCTTTTATGCTCTTGATAGGTGCTTTAATTTTTCAAAAATTAAAACCCCAATTTGCCGATGCCCTGTAACATGGACTAAAGCGGTGAGGGTATAAAGTATAGCTTGCTTCGGAATTCTTCAATCGTTATATCAAGCTCCGATTCTCACACGAGATTAGAATCAAATTTTCTATGTATAAATCAAACATGAGGTCTTATGGATAACAATAACGCTATTAATCTGAGTAATATCACCAAAACTTATAATCTATACAACAGCCATACTGATAGGGTGAAAGAGACGTTTCATCCATTGCGGAAAAAATACAATCACCCTTTTAATGCGCTTGAAAATGTAGCTTTAAGTGTAAGGAAAGGTTCTTCAATTGGAATCATTGGACGAAATGGAAGTGGAAAATCAACATTACTACAAATCATCTGTGGTATTTTAAAACCGACTGCCGGAACGGTGGAGGTCATTGGGAGGATTTCTGCTTTGCTAGAGCTGGGGGCTGGTTTTAATCCCGATTTTACAGGTGTTGAGAATGTATATTTAAGCGCTTCGATTCTGGGCATTGGCCAAAAAGAAACAGAAAAAAAATTCGAGGAAATTGTTGAGTTTGCCGAGATTGGGGAATTCATTAACCAGCCTGTGAAGACTTATTCTAGTGGGATGTATATCAGACTTGCGTTTGCCATCGCCGTTAATATGAAACCGGAAATTCTAGTTGTTGATGAAGCACTTGCAGTTGGTGATATATTTTTTCAACAAAAGTGTATTCAGCATATGCAGCAGCTTATGCAAAACTGTACTAAAATTATCGCGACACACGATATGCAGGCGGTCGCCAATTTATGTGAACGAATACTTGTTCTCGATCAAGGAAAAGTCATTTTTGAAGGGTCTCCCCTAAAAGGTATTGAATATTACACTAAAATCATGCACAATAAACGATTTAAAAAAAGTTGTGAATTTGAACCAGGAATAAACAAAGTTAACTCCATTGACATATTGGAAGAGAATGATTGGGTTGATGTATCTGAAGATTCAAGAGCAGGAGCATGTGAAATTATTATCGAGAAATTGAAAATAACTTCTAAGGAATGTGTACCGATTAACATTGTCAAAGCAGATGACTACATTATAATTCATTTAATTGTTAACTCATTGTTGCCCAAAGAGGATGTTATTTTTGGATACCTGATAAAGGATCGCGTTGGAAATGCTGTTTTCGGGGAGAACACGATCGAATGCCCAACGGGTGCGATTAGTATCCAAAAAGGAAGGTATCGTGTGCAGTTTGGCTTTAAATGGCCTGAAGTATATCCGGAAAAATACACAATAACCGTTGGAATCGGGGAAGGAAATCATCCATCGAATCATACTATCCAATGCTGGGCTCATAACCTTCTGGCGGTTTCTGCAATTAGCCCAAACAGATTTATACATGCCATGTTCAATAATCCAATAACCCATATGACGATAAATCCGGTTAGGTGAACAGAAATAAGAAACTAGTGGTCGGAAATGTATAATGTTCATTCATAAGACTTGAAACGCGTATCAAATTAAAAAATACGGATGAAAAGCTTATCTGGTCAGAGAAAGCATTTTCGTATTTAGTTGAAAATATAAAAGAGACAAAGGGTGAATTTACAAAACAAGCTAAAGTGATGGAAATTGAAATAAAAAATAAAATTGGGGAATTAGAAAAAGAAAATGAAGCATTAAAGGAGAGTTTATATGCAATACAAAATTGTCTTAGTTTTAAAATCGGCAAGGGCATTACAAGTCCTTTCAGGTTTTTGAAAGGTTGAAGATTGATCATGTTAGGCTAAAGTAAATTTTCTGGAATCTGAATCGACCAAGCGGTTTAATGAGAATAGTTTTGAAAAGCGATAAAAAACATTTCAAACGTTTAGTGATATTTCGAGGCCACTCCTGATGGAAGATAAGAAATGGATCATTAGTGAGCCTGAATTCGAAGCAGATGTGGTTTGTCCCATGTTCAGATCGTGGCCATGGCATGGACATCGCCGTTTTACATATGATTTGATTCGATTTGTTCAACCTTCACGGCTCGTGGAGCTGGGTACATACTGGGGAACCTCCTTTTTTGCTTTCTGCCAGGCCATCAAAGATTTTAACCTGCCTACACAATGCATAGCGGTAGATTCTTGGGAAGGAGACACGCATACACAAAAATATGGTCAAGAGGTTTTCGATAATTTTATGATGATTTCAAAAAATTCGTTCTCCAAGCTGGATATTGTACCACTAAAGATGCTTTTCACCGAAGCGATGGAGCATGTGGAGAATGATTCTGTGGATATTTTACATATAGATGGATGCCATGATTATGATGCAGTGGCGGAAGACTATAATACATGGTTAGCAAAGCTGAAAAAAAATGGAATTGTTTTATTTCATGATGTAGCTGATACCGGCAACTATGGATCGGTTAAGTTTTGGAAAGATATTTCAAGAAAAAAGGAGCATTTTACATTTCAGCATTCATTTGGTTTAGGAATTCTTTTTCCAAAAGGCGATAAGATTTATCAGTGTATGAATGAAAATAGTTTCGAGGATAAAATGAGGTTTTACGAAAGCCGATCAGAGCTGGATTTAGCAACTGATAAAATTGGTTATTTACAAAAGAGGCTTGAAGAATTTCAAGAGACGTTCAATAAAGGTGAGAAGAGGATTGAAGGATTCCAAGAGGCGTTCAATAAAGGTGAGAAGAGGGTTGAAGGATTCCAAGAGGCGTTCAATAAAGGTGAGGATATGCTCAAAAACTATCTCGAGGCATTCAAATGGGCGGAGGGTAGAATCGTTGTCAGCGACTCAATTATCAATGAGAAGCTGAAGGGTTTAGCAGAGAAAGAAGCCGCTGTCATAGCGCATAAAAAAGAAATTGATGAGAATTGCGAACAGATGAAGAAACATATTGATAAGATTCAATACGAATTATCTTCAAATGGGACAAAGATTATCGATTTACAAAATAGGCTACAAGAAGCATTGGATAGGATAGAGAAGACAACCGAAACCATTCCCTTTAAAATAAAACGATTACTATCCAGAAAGGCGACTTTTAAAGATTAAACCATGTCACAAAATCAAGATATAAATGCTGTTTTTATCCAATTTTTACACGAAAACCCCGAGGTGAAAATTGTCTGCTTTGATTACTTCGATACACTGGTCAAACGGACCGTTATGCCTGAAGCCACTAAACAGATTGCATGCGATCAACTAAGCCTGCTGATGAATAGACGTTTTTCGGGATTCAAGCTCTATAAATGGCGGAGTGAGCTAGAGGTGCAAATCTGTACTGAAAATGCAAGCAATGGGGGTGATAACGAATTTAACCTTATCGATTTCGCCAGCCAATTCAAAAAACTCCTTCAAAAACAACTCACAAATGAAAGATTTTATTTTTCAACTAAAGACTTTGTTGAAAAAATTATAAATATTGAAATTGCTGTGGAAAAGGCTGTCCAGAGGCCATGTGAAGATACCATCTCTATGCTGAAAGAAGTTAATTCAAAAGGCCTTAAAACGGCGATTATTTCCGATTTCTATCTTCCGGGTCGTTATTTTAAGCAGTTGATTTTGTATCATCAGCTTGAAAAATATGTGAATGCTGTCTTTATTTCAGCTGATACAGGTCTCACCAAAGCATCCGGTCGAAACTACCCGTCCGTACTGAAAGCCTTTGCATGCAGACCGGAAAATATAGTTATGGTCGGTGATAACCTCCATGCTGACCATGATATGGCTAAAAAAAATGGTATTAACTCTTTTTTCATCGATCGACAGGAACAAAAGACGGTCTACACACGATGGTCCAAAAAAGAACTGCCTGAAAGGGTTGAGAAACTTAAAAGACAAATATCCGGTGAAGTAGAAAAAAACAGTAACCATGTTTTTCCGGAACTCGCACTTATCCTATGGCATTTTTCCTATTTGCTTTGGCAACGACTATACTGGAATGGAATTCGGGATGTATTCTTTTTTTCAAAGGAAGGTGAATTTTTAAAGTTTTTGTTCCAGCGTTTTCAAAATGATTTTTTTGGTGCTCAAATCATTCAGAGCCATTATCTTATAATATCCAGAAAAGCTTCCTATATTGGCTCCTTAAAACCATTAAAAGAAGAGAACTTCACCGGTATATTCAATCAATACAGAAATATCTCTCCTCGTGATTTTCTGTTGAGTTTAAGTTTCAATGAAGAAGAAGCTCGCGACATTTGTGATAATTTGAACATTAATTTTGCAGAAATATTAACGAATTTTCCGGATTCAACAGAATTTTACAACATTTATTCTTTAAAAAAGTTTCAGATACTTTATGAAAATAAGCGAAATGAACAACGCAACAATCTGATAGCCTACCTGGATTCTTTTGGAATAGATTACCATCGGGACGGGATTAATATAGTCGATGTCGGTTGGAAAGGATCTATTCAGGATAATCTGTTTTTCACACTAAAAGAGAAAGTCAACATAAGCGGTTATTATGTCGGTTTGTTTCAACCGACTAATGTAAGGGAAAAGAACCGTAAGACTGGTGTTCTTTTTTCAGAAACACCCCAAAAATCATCTTATTTTGATATTTATAGAACCAATACATCCCTTTTTGAAATGATCCTTGGGGCTTCGCATGGAAGCGCAGACGGATACTATACAAGAGAAGAGAGAGATCCACTTGACAATAGGCCACACTCTCGAATAAGCCACTGTGTCAATTTAGGTGAGAAGGAGATATGCATTACCACCGTTGATTATCCGGAAGAAAGACACCTTTTTAAGAAACACATAAAACCACTCCAAAAAAATCTATACAATTTATTTAACAAACTAACGGAATATTATTATTGTAACGGTGCGGTCATACCTGACGATGAGTGGTTTGCAAGACACCATGGGCGGATTGTTTTTAAGCCGACTAAAAGAGAAGTCGATTTTTTTGAATCTCTTACCCATTTGGAAAACTTTGGTATTTTCGACTATACGGATTTCAAAACACGTCAGAGAATCGGAAAAATGGAGCGTCTGCAAAATTTACGAAAAATTATCAAGGATCCTAAGCCTATTCTTGATACAGGTATATGGCCGCCAATTATCTTACGGCGTTTGGGAATCGGTTTTTACCACAAACGATACGGCAAACGCTGCTTCCAAAAATCATTTTCTGAAAAAATTGGAATTGAAACTCAAAATGAATGCAATAAGTACAACCGATTAAATCCAAAGAACAAAACAAAAATTGCCTTTTTATTGGGATATCCCGAGATCAGTGGCGGTACCATTGTGATCTTTGAGCACGCGATTCGGTTAGCAAGACGTGGATTCCAAGTATTTATTATCACCTTAGAAAAGATTTTGCCACAGCGCTATGCGTGGCACCCGGAGGCCAGTGAACTAAACTGGCAGACTTTTCATGAGGTCAGAAATATGCATTTCGATGTTGCAATTGCGACATGGTGGAATAGCGTTTTTATGCTGAGGATGATTTCGGCTCGGACTTACCTTTACTTCGTTCAATCAATTGAGTCGCGTTTTGTTCAAACGAACGATCAGGTCACTGATGAAAAGCTAGCATTAAAAAGATTTATAGAGAGTACATATCTATACCCCCTCCCCGTAATAACAGAAGCACAATGGATACAAGAGTATCTCAAAGCCCATTACGGTCATTCGAGTGTTCTTGTGCGAAATGGTATCCGCAAAGATATTTATGCAGTCGATGGCACGTGTCTTTCACCACGAACGCCCGGTAAACTAAGAGTTCTGGTGGAAGGTCCCTTGGGGGTCAGTTTCAAGAACGTTGAGAGAACCATAGAACTCTGCCGGCATTCAGATGCAGACGAAATATGGTTAATGACATCATCAAAAGTGGAAACATTCCCCGGAGTAGACAGGGTTTACTCGCAGGTGCCACTTTTAGAAACACCTTCAATTTACCGCTCCTGCGATGTTTTGGTAAAACTCAGTTACATTGAAGGAATGTTTGGCCCCCCACTAGAGATGTTCCATTGTGGGGGTACGGCCATAGTTTATAATGTCACTGGACATGACGAATACATCCGGCATAATTCTAACAGCATTGTCGTTCAAACCAATGATGAGGTAAAAGTCATAGAAAAAATAAATATGCTAAAGCACCAACCGGCAGTGCGAGAACGCTTAAAAAGAGGTGCCTGTAAGACAGCCCAAAAATGGCCGAGCTGGGAGAGGGCATCAAGAAACTTGGAAAAGGTGCTCAACCGCTTCAAAGCGCGTAATTGGCCTGATCAGGCCTACTTAGGGCACCTGACAGACAACCTACACCAAAATTTTGAAAAAGAGATGCAACTAATTAATCTAACTCCTTTTTATAAAGAGAACTTATCGTCTCCTCAGACGTTTCAGTTGTATTGGCATGTTGGTCAGGGGTTTTCCGAATCCGAATCATGGAAAACAACCTACAAAAGTGGACAGTGGGTAACCTTGACAAAACCTTTGCATGCCGATTCGAAAACAATCTATTTGCGGATTGATCCCGTCATGAAGAATGGTGTGGTAACCATTGAACATATCAGTATTTACAATACAGAAAAAAACCAGCCTGTAGTCAGCTATGATGCTTCCACAGGTTGGACGTCATTAAAAATTGCAGGAACTGCACATATCCTGACTCGAAACGGATGCCTTGTTATTGAATCAAAGGGCCAGGACCCTCAAATCTTACTACCTCCGGTTCTGCTTTCCAACAGAGACAGTGACATTAAATTGGAGACACGAATAAAGTTTATGAGTTTCGCACAGGCAGTGCGTGATCTATTTTCAAACAAAGAAAACAATACGTAATACGTCGTTTTAATTTGCAACATGAACATCATTTTAAAATTACTTTTAGTGATCGTTGTAACGGTTTGTCCTGGAATATCTTTTTCAGCAAACCAAAGTGAAAAAATTCCTGTCATTTACAGCACCGATCTGTTTCATCCTCATGACGATCCTGATGATCATTTCGACATAGTGACCTTATATTCAATTCCGGAGATTGACCTTAGGGCAGTCATTCTGGATCAAGGTGCCAAACAAGATAAGCGGCCGGGAAGAATTCCTATTCAACAGCTCAATCATCTGCTTGGCCGGGATGTACCCTATGGGATCGGTTTGTCTCGTCCCTTGGCAAATGCTTTAGATCCAGGTTACGGTGAACTGAAAAAATATCAAAAAGGTGTCAAATTAATCATCAACGTACTTCGGGAGGCTGCAAAACCGGTTACAATTATTACAGTTGGAAGTATGAGGGATATTGCCGCTGCGTACAATCGCGAGCCTGCACTTTTCAACCGTAAAGTTGAAAAACTCCTTATTTTCATTGGTGATGCGCAGGGTGCATTTCGAGAACATAACGTTAAACTCGATCCAATCGCATATGCACGTGTTATGAACTCAGGATTGCCCGTTTTTTGGGTACCTTCTTTTGATGGTGGATTGTGGCAGAACAATGGCAATGCCTCGTTTTGGAGAGCCAAACAGGTTGATTTATTAGAAGGTATATCCAGTCCAATGATCAATTTTTTTGTTTATGCCCTTTTGAAGAAAAACGAGGAGGATCATATGGGATTTTTGTATCGAAAAATTCCAAAGACCGAAAAACAATATATTCTCAAAGGCATCAGAAATCTGTGGTGTACGGCGATATTTACTTTCATCACTAAACGCGGGTTTGTACAAAGAGGCGAAGACTGGTTTGCATTGGGGGAATCCGAAATTCAGAGCGGCGAAACCATCGAGAAAATTTTTACCTTTTCACCAGTTTCAGTTTTCGTGGATAACAATGGGAAGGAATGGTTGGAAGATTCAACACGTTCAAGAAAAATTCAACGATTTAAAATCCTAAAAATGGAAGCGTATGCACACGCGATGACTTCTGTTACAAGGCATCTTCTGGAAGAATTGGATAGATAATCGTGTTTCATTTCGGTTCATATTAAGATATCTCGTTTTGATGTCATCAAATTCCAAAATCATTGTAATGATAGTGGTATTCGTTGGTTTGCTAATTTACTTCGTCTTCGGATCAGGTTGGTACCCGGCTATGGAATTGGTGATAAAGGGAATCGCGCCTGAACCGGGCACGAGTCTAGTGGTTCGGTGGGAGTCGGTTGAAGGCTTTAACGATTACGAGCGCAAACAATTCAACTTGAATACGATGTGGCCGGAAGGAGTACCCGAACATAACTTGACAATTAGGCGTGTTGGTAAAACGGTTCGCCTTATTGGTATTCGATTGGATAACCGGCATGACATACCCTTGAAAGATTTAATTGCTGAAACAACTGGGATCGATGAAGGGGGATTTTTAAAATTTAAAAAGGACGGGGCCGAAATACAACTTGATGTCAAAGCCAAACAGAATATCCGGTTTCTATTTTTTACCAACAATTATGCGGGTAGAGCAGAAGTCGGAGTTAATGGAAAAATCGGAAAATATGATCTGTATACACACAATGAGGAGATACGCCGACGTGAAATCAACTACTGGTTGATTGCACCGGACGGTTCATTTGAAATCACCATGCCGATTCCGCGTTATAAAATAAAAACGATGGTTATTGAACCGACTGACGGAGCGACGCCTATACATTTCCAATCCGTTTTGTTGAAACATCAGGATGGACACAAAAACTTTGCAACCGGATCGCAACCGGCCCCGAATATCATATTGAAAGATCTTAATGGAGGGTTGAAACAGTATTGGCACGCCGGCAGGTTTATTTTTCAGTGTATCTTCGCATTGATAAGTACTTGGATTCTTTTTGCTCTATGGAGGCTATTTAAAAAGATGGGCAGCCTGAGGGATATGATCTTAAATGATCGGCGTTACATTTTCTGGTTGTTTTTTGGTGGAGCAATTCTCAGCTTTTCGATCTGGTTGATCGCTTTTTGGCCTGGCGTCATGTCCATTGATTCACTCAAAGTATGGCGCGCGGCCAGTATTCCCGGCTTGTTTATCATGGATCATCCCATCCTCAATGTAATCTTCTATATGTATCTGATGCACCTCTGGAATCATATCGCTGTGGTGCCGATCATCCATATTGTGCTGGTGTCGCTCCTGGGTTCGTATATTTTCTTTTCCCTTTACCGGAAAGGAATTCGTTTGACAGTGTTGCTACCTTTTTACCTGTTGTTTGTTTTTTCAATACCCGTGGGACTTTATAATATCGTTCTCTGGAAGGATATACCCTTTGCGCTGTTGGTCACTTTTTGGGCCTTTACGCTTACTGATATGCTCCACCATAAGAAACGAGGGAGCTTAAAGATATCCATGGAAAAATGGGGAGTTCTTTTTTTACTTTATTTGTCCTTGGCGCTAATTAGATACAATGGGGCTTTGTATTTACTGATCATTCCGGCGCTGTTAGTCGCCATGAGAATTATTCCAGTGAAAAAAGCAGTTATTTTTTTGACACTTCTGTCTATTTTTGGAATAGCCGCGGTTTTTGCAACGGGACTGAGGTTGATGTCGATCAACGATAGACGATTTTTGGAGATTGCTTCAAGATATACCGATCAGATAAGAAAGACGGCCTTGGCACCAGCAATGAAAAGGGCCGTCTCATATTATTTTTTCATTCTAAATATTAACCAGACAGAATCTAACTGGGACCTTTGGCATTACTATTTAAATGATCGATATGCGCAGAATTATTTTCTGAAACCTGCTGGATGGAACGATGTATATCCCTATCTGAAACCGAACCGATATCCTATCCAATGGCTTCATGATCTGGGTTTAAAAATCTACAAACAAACATACAAAACTCCGTGGGTCTACCTTTCGTGGAACCCTTTTTATATGCTCGGGCTGTTCTTAGTGGTGATTGTCCTATTTTGGCTTTTTCCAATGTCTGCGATTTACAGCACATTTGTTGTTGTTCAAATCGCTGCCTTGTTACTTATTTTTCCCCTGAACTGGCGCTACTACTATTTTGCAGTTTTTTCCTCTTATTTCCTGATACCGATGATGATTCTCGATATTAAAAACCGAAATATATTTACAAAAAAAAGCATTTCACACTCTACGCGTTCTTCGTGATGCAAAATGGCATAATGATATTATGGCTTCAAAAGCTATTGGTAGCCATTGTTTCACCCTTGAGCATCGCTTTGCTTCTATACTTGATCGGTATCGTATTTTTTATAATCAATAGGAGGCGAAAAATAGCGCTGACAGCGTTTGTCCTTGGTTTTTTGATCATCGTGCTGTCCGGTTACGGTGTGTTTAACGAAAAATTGAAACAGATAGAAAGCAGGTACGAACCGCTGAAGAATATTCAGGCTGTATTGAAAAGCCAAAAGAAACCCCTGAAATATGTTGTAGTTCTGGGCAGCGGACATGTGAGCGATCCACGATTGCCGGCAACAAGCCAGATCAATGGCGACTCACTGTTTCGTTTGGTTGAAGGTATCCGTCTTTACAGAGCCATCCCCGGGGCCAAGCTCTTTCTATCCGGAGGTCCAGGGTTCGATACTACTCCAAACGCCGAAATCATGGCAACTGTGGTAGAACAGATGGGTATTCCCCCAGAAGACATTATCATCGAAAACACCCCTGCAAATACCGAGGAAGAAGCAAAGCTTGTCAAACGCCGAATTAAACATGCCCCCTTTATTCTGGTAACCTCCTCAGTGCACATGCCGCGCGCGATAAATATCTTTCAACAGCACGATATGAACCCTGTTCCCGCACCAACCGACTTTATCTTCAAAGGCTCCACCCGTTTCAGCCCAAAGGATCTATATCCATCCAGCAACAACATCGTTTTGACCGAACGGCTCCTTTACGAATACCTCGGGAAATTCTGGTTTCGGCTCAAACCATTGGTCAGTGAGAGATGAAATTTTCCATCATTACTGCCAATCGCAATGGTGATCGATTTCTCGAAGAGTCGATTCAGAGCGTTGTTTCCCAAAAAGCAGATGATATTGAGCTCGAATATATTGTTGTTGATGGTGCAAGTACCGATGCGTCACTTGAAATAATCGATAGATATCGATCCCAGATCTCCACATTCATTTCCGAACCGGACAATGGCCCGGTAAATGCCATCAACAAGGGATTAAAACTGGCCACCGGCGATATTGTCGGCTGGCTCAATACCGACGACCGGTATCACCCTGGGGTACTTAAAAGAGTCGCCGAAGCGTTTGAAGCTGAACCGAATAAAGCACTCTGTTTTGGACGATGCAACATTATTGATGAGCAGGGCAGGGAGATCCGGCGTTGGATTACCCGGTTCAAAGAGTCTTTTTTTCCAATATCGTCCCGATTCACCGTCCAGTGCCTCAACTTTGTCTCGCAGCCCACGCTTTTTTTGACGCGACAAGCCTTGAAAGTCACCGGGTTTCTCCGGGAGGACCTGGTTGCGGCCTGGGATTACGATTTCATCCTGCGGCTCTGGAAAAACGGTGGAGCCATCTGCCTCAGGGATCGAATGCCGGTTGCTGACTTCCGGTGGTACGAGGCATCCATCAGCGGCAGCAATTATGCCATCCAGTTCAAGGAGGAGCTCGAAGCGGCAAAAGAGCATGCCGGCGTCCTGACGCCTCAAACTTGTATTCATCACGGGGTCAGGTGGGGCATTGTGGGTATTTACACTTTGATGGCTGCCCTTCGGTATCTCGGAAACCCGAACAAAGAACCATGAACGCCGAACGGCCTTCTATACACATCGGTGTTAATGCTCTGTTTCTCATCCCAGGCGAAGTCGGCGGCTCTGAAACCTATTTGTGCAAAACACTCGATGCCCTTTGCCGCAATCACCATGATGTACAGATAACCCTTTTTACCAATTTGGAAAACCATTCACTTCTGAATTCTTTATTTTCTAGGTACACACAAGTAAAGTTTTCCATACTAAACTTCAAGGCGACAAACCGTTTTAGTCGGATCATGCGTGAACAGTTCGAACTGCCTTTAAAAGTGAAACAGGCCGGCGTTGATGCGCTTTGGTCGCCAGGATATACGGGGCCGGCTATCGTTCATTGTCCCCAGGCGGTGACCATCCACGACATGCAGTACAAACGCCATCCGGAGGATCTCACCTGGCTTGCAATGTTTACTACTGATTTGTTAATAAGGATAGCGGGTTTTAGAGCCCAGCAATTTTTGACAGTTTCAGAGTTTTCAAAATCTGAAATCATCCGTTATGTCAATATTCCGAAGGAAAAAATCCATGTCACCTATCTGGCTGCGGATGATTTCGCTCAAAAAAATCTGGCGAACGATGAAGTCTTTAAAATCGTTTCAAAATGGATACCCGCCACTGAAAAATACATCCTGACCATCGCCAACAGTTATCCCCATAAGAATCTTCACACTCTGGTCGAAGCATATGGGAAAATTATAGAAAAAATACCTCATCGGCTCGTCATCGTTGGAAAACCAAGGCTCGGGGAAAGGCTGGTAACAAAAAGCCTTGCAAACCTTTCTGAGCCTGATCGAGTGATTCGCATTTCAGGCCTAAATCGAGAGGAACTGATTGCGCTTTATCAAGGTGCGGATCTTTTCGTCTTTCCATCTCTATACGAAGGGTTTGGATTACCGGTTTTGGAGGCGATGATGTGCCACGTGCCGGTGGTGACAACCACAAAAGCATCGATACCCGAAGTCGGGAGTGATTTCGCTATCTATGTAAACAAGCCGACGTCCGAACCGTTTGCCAACAAAATACTCGATGTACTGACCTGGCAACCCGATTACCGGTCAGAATTTGTCAATAAAGCAAGAAGATGGGCCGAATCATTTTCCTGGGAAAAAACGGCTTCTCAAACCCTCGATGCATTGATTTTGACTGCAAAATTTTCAAAAAATTGAAAAAAATCAATATTTTTATTGACATCGCACTAATAACATTTTAGTTATATTTAACTTTTAAAATATTGTAAAAGTTATGAATGATATAAAATTTAATAATGTTGCTGCAGAGGCACGGAGCAGGTTGATCGAAGCCGGAGGAAGAACGGCTCAGGAGTTGGGCCTGGGACGTATTGTCGGCCAAATGCTCGTCTATCTCTATCTTACGGACGGTGAATGCTCTTTGAACCGAATCGGCGAAGACTTGGAATTAAGCAAAGCCTCGGTGAGCATCGCGGCCCGACACCTTGAAAGCATGGGACTCCTTCGTAGATCCTGGAAAAAAGGCGACCGAAAAAATTATTTTAGGACGGCAGAAAATTTTGAAACCGCCCTAAGACAAGGATTGCTGGTATTTTTGTTTCAGAAAATCCAGACTGTGGGTCTGGAGCTGAACCAGGCAAATGAGTTGCTGGAAAATGAGACCAAAAAAAATGACATCGATGCAGACACGCATTTTGTTCACGGACGGGTCAAAAGAGCCAAGAGCTTAAATGACAAAATAACAGGTTTATTGGAACATCCATTTTTAAAGGGCACTCTATAGATCAACTTGACAAATTACAACATAACTATTTGATATTTAAGCAATAAATATAATTTTTTGATGTAGTTCAAGAGGGCGGAGTCTACTCGGAAGCTGAACTGGCATCGCTCAGCCTTCGTGTCCCTAAACCATTTACTCCAGAGTTAATGCCCAGGAAAAAACACAAGAAGGTGATCGAAAAGGACATCTTCTATGTCGAATGAAACCGCTAATGCCATCGCGCTCGACATATGTAAAGAAATCATCTATCAGTGTTGAAAAGAGTAATTCAAGGTATGCTCGGAATTGATAAAATTTAGACACGTGGCGAAACAAAACAATCATGAAATCCGCAATAATCTCGACGAAAGATAAACGAAAATCAAGATATTGAAAAGATATGCCATTACACAAAGATTCAATTGCACACCGAATTTCATTCTATTTCAAAAGCCGTCCCGAAGTCGGTGCCGCATACCTCTTTGGATCTTTTGCCCAGGGTCGAGAACAATCCTTCAGCGATATTGATTTGGGGGTTTTATTGAACTATGAATCGTTGTCCCAAAAAAGCGAATTGACGACCATCTATACCGTCGATTTGGGAAGGCTCTTAAGAAAAGATTTTCATATCCTCATCATGAATACAGCAGGAGAAATGATCCTGTCTCAGATTTTTAAGCGGGGAAAATGCATATTTCAACAAAATTCTCGTCTCTTGTCCC
>DRHF01000342.1 GCA_011049715.1 Desulfobacterales bacterium | reverse complement strand
TTGGCTTTTGACAGGCGAAAAAAATAGGGCCCGAAAAACTCGGGCCCTATGGGGTTAATCAGATGAATCGATTGTTACGTTATTAGAACAATCCTGTCACCTTTCCGGTTTCAACATCCACATCCACCCTGCGGTAAGCGGGATCGGAGCTGGTTCCCGGCATCAGGCTGATAGTGCCACAGACCGGGCACAGGAATTTGGCGCCGGAGAAGATCAGCACGTCCTGAACCGGCAGGGTCCATCCCTTGGGTGTGCCCTTGACAGCCGGGTCATGGGTCAGCGAGAGATGGGTTTTGACCATCATGGTGGTGTAGTCATCGTACTGAGAATCGGCTTCGAGCATCTTGGCCTTGGCTTCGGCCGCGGGCGTCCAGGCCACACCGTCGGCGCCGTAAACGTTCTTGGCGATCAGGTCAACCCGGTCACGCAGCTTGGTTTCCAGAGGATACAGGAATTTGAAATCGCCTTCATCTTCACAGGCTTCGATGACCGCATCAGCAAATTCCAGGGCACCGTCGCCGCCGTCGGCCCAGTGGGTGGAAACAGGCGCACGGGCACCGGCTTCTTCGGCGTACTTACGCACCATGGCGATTTCATCCTTGGTGTCGGTGTGGAAGCAGTTGATGCAGACCACCGGGTTGATGCCGGACATCCGAATGGTGTTGATGTGATGCACCATGTTTTGAACGCCCTTTTCCAGAACATCCAGGCCCTCTTTCTGATACTCTGCAGGCAACGGCAGACCGGCTACGACCTTGGGGCCGCCGCCGTGCATCTTAAGAGCCCGAATGGTAGTGGTAAGAACGGAAACGTGGGGTTTCAGTCCGCTGTAACGGCATTTGACGTTCCAGAATTTCTCAAAGCCGATGTCGGCGCCAAAGCCGGATTCTGTTATGTGGTAGTCAAAAAGCTTGAGACCGACCCGGTCGGCGATGATGGAAGACTGCCCCACAGCAATGTTGGCAAAAGGTCCTGCGTGAATCATGCAGGGTTGATACTCTGCCGTCATCATCAGGGTCGGGTTGATGGTGTTGCGCATCCAGGCGGTCATGGCATTACCGACTTCCAGGTCGCCGGTGGTAATCGGTTTACCTGTTTTGTCAAAGGCCACGGTGATGTTGTTCAGTTTTTCGCGCAGGTCTTTCAGATCGCGAACAATGGAAAGAATCGCCATAAGCTCGGAGCTGACCGCGATCCCGAATTTCGACTGCATGACCATGCCGTCAAACCTGCCGCCCAGACCGATAACGATATTTCGCAAAGCCTGAGCACAAAAATCCATGATCCAGCCCATCTCCACCCGGGTGGGATCGACGTCCAGCCTGGGCATACGCGTCAGGCGCGCAAGCTGTTCGTCATTGTAGTTGCGCTCATGCTGCATTCTGGCGGTCAGCGCCACCATGGCCAGGTTGTGGGCGTTCATGATGTCGTTGATGTCGCCGGTCAGGCCCATGGAGAATTCAGTCATGGGAATTATCAAGGAGTTGCCGCCGCCGGCCGCGGTTCCTTTAATGTTCATGGTCGGACCACCGGAGGGTTGCCGCAGACAACCACCGACATTTACACCGCGTTTGCCCATACCTTCCATCAGACCGCAGGAAGTGGTACTTTTACCTTCACCTAATGGAGTGGGGGTGATGGCGGTAACCTCGATGTACTTGCCATCCGGTTTGTCTTTCAAACGATTAATAATTTTAAGGAAATCCAGCTTGCACAATCTTCCCATGGGCAGGATCTCATCCGTTTCCAGGGCCAGTTTCTCCCGCCATTCTTCAGGAGTAGGCATGTTTTCTTCGGCCGCTTCTGAAATCTGCCAGTCGGCCATTTCTACCGCATTGTAAGCCATCTATTCAACCTCCTCTATTTAAAGTTAAAAGATACGGGAACTCGACGCTACATCACCCGCATGGTTCCCTGCTCTTTATTCATTTTATAGGGCTATGAACCCTATATATTCCATCAGATGGTTTCCATGTAAATAAAAAACCCTGATAGACCAGTTATTTTTTTAGGTTAAAATTACAAGCACTTATATTTAAAAAGAACTTAAAAAGCACTGGCGGTATGTTATCATCAACTAAAAATTGCCTTAAAGCACATGCAATCTTATTTGACAAGTAATATGTTAATTTTTTGGACAAAAAAATAATGGCCCTTAAAATTCGAGAAACCATCAAATGATGAATTCGTAAAAAGTCGAATTCATCACTATAAGTTCGGGCTGTCCAGTTGATACAGCCTGAAATAAAACCCCTGGCGTTGCATCAGTTCGTTATGAGTCCCGGTTTCGATAATCCGGCCTCTGTTGAGCACGATAATACGATCGGCTCCCCGGGCGGTTGAAAGTCGATGGGCGACGATAATGGATGTGCGGTTGGCCATCAGGTTAAAAAGAGCTTCCTGGATTTTAAGTTCTGTGGACGAATCGATATATGAGGTGGCTTCGTCTAAAATAATAAGATCGGGGTTGCGGGCCAAAGCCCGTGCAATCGATATGAGCTGCCGTTCTCCGCTTGAAATTGACATCCCGCCTTCAGCAAGAACGGTATCAAGACCGCGGGGTAATCTGTCGATGAGGATTTTGCAGTTTGAGTCCTCGACAAGCTGCTGTATTTTTTTTTCCAAAATGCCGTCTTTGCCCAGTGTAATATTGTCACGTATAGTTTCGGAAAATAGAAAAGGATCCTGCATAACCAGGGCCATTTTCTCCCTTAATGCAGAGGTGTGTATGTTTTTGATATCTATGCCGTTTACCAGCACCTGGCCTGATGTGGGATCATAAAACCGGGTAATAAGGTTTATAATCGATGTTTTCCCCGAGCCGGTCGGTCCCACCAAGGCAACAGTTTCGCCGGCTGAAACTTTAAAAGAGACTCGTTTAAGTACGGTTTCACCTTTTATATATGCAAGGGAAACATCTTTTAAAGCAATTTGGGTAATGTTATCCGGCGCACTTGCAAAAGTTTGGGTTTTAAGGCCGGATGTTGATACGCCCTCGACTGCCAATACAGGCTGCGGCAGCCTTTCAGTACTGTCTAAAATTAAAAAAATTCTTTCAGCCGATGCCATGGCATTTTGCATGATATTATATTTTTCAGCGATGTCTCGAATGGGCCTGAAAAACATTCTCATATAGGAAATAAAGGCAACCAGCGCTCCCAGGCTGATACTGCCGGTAAGCACTCTGCCGCCGCCGTAATAGATTACGATCGCTATGGTTACCGCTCCCAGAAGTTCTATAACCGGCATAAAGACTGCAAAAACATGGACCTGTTGCATACCGGCCAGATAATTTTCATGATTCAGTTTAGAAAAATCCCGGTAATTCCCCTTTTCCTGCAAAAAGAGCTGGATAACCTTTATGCCGCCGATGGTTTCCGAAAACTTGGTATTAATCTCGGCAACCTTGATCCTGAGAACTCTGAAAGCTTCCCGGGCCTGACCGGCAAAATGAATGGACGCCAGCAGCACAACCGGGAGCACCATAAAAGAAATAAGTGCCAGTTGCCAGTTGATGCCTAAAAGAACAACGGTGATTCCCAGAAGCAAAAAAAGATCCTTGAAAACAAATACAATCACGGACGTGAACAGTTCGTGCATGTTTTGAATATCGTTGGTTACCCGGGTGACGAGACGGCCCACGGGATTATGGGTAAAAAATGCAACCGACAGGCTCTGGATATGCTCAAACAGGCGCACCCTCAGATCATGCATGATCATCTGCCCCGTATATTCCATCACCATAACCTGCACAAAGTTGAGAACAAACGTCACCAGCACAATCACTAAAAAATAAGCGGCAATCATGCTAACCCCGGCCAGGTCGTTACGGCGCAACACAGCCAGTTCTTTTTTTTCTAATTGCTCCAGGTCGTCTAATTTAACGAGGGCAAATGATTCGTATCTTTTGAAGATGTCTGCATATTTTTGGACAATAGCCTCAACTTTGGCATCCGTCAGATCAGCCCGCAGATATCTGACGTTACTATCAGTCACATCCCGACCAATACCTTGCACCGGTTCTGCCTGTGGCACGATATAGCGGTCGATAGCAATCTTGGTAAGATAAGGCAGAGAAAGGTCCAGCAGGGTGATAACAACAATGAAAACAATTGATAAGCCCAGGAGCAGTTTGTAAGGCCTCGCATACGGATACAAGCGCCTTAACAATTTTACATCATAAGGTTTGCCAAGCTGCTTTTCCTCAAAATAACCAAAATCAGTCTGCATTAATAAATTCCTCCTCTATTTCCTGGAGGCGAAATATTTTGGCATAGTACTGATCGTTTGCCATCAATTGAGTATGCGTTCCGGATTCCACAATACGCCCCCTGTCAAGGGCGATGATATGATCCGCAAAACGGACTGCAGAAATTCGATGGGAGGCAATAATAATGGTTCTGCCGTCGGCCATGGATCTGACGGTCTTGATAATGTCACGGCCGGTTTCCATATCCACCTGGCTGATGGGGTCGTCCAGGATCATAATGCCGGCCTCATTCAGCAGGGCACGGGCCAGGGCAACACGCTGTTTCTGGCCACCGGAAAGAATGACTCCCTTTTCACCGACCATGGTATCAAAGCCTTCGGGAAATGATTGGATGGTATCATAAAGGACTGCTCTTTCCGTCGATCGTATTAATTCCACCTCTTTTGCATCAGCACCGAAGGTAATGTTTTCCCGGATGGTGCCGGCAAATAAAAAAGGCTCCTGTGGCATGAAAGCGATCAGGGATCTGAGATCGGCCAGCTGTATTGTTCTAATGTCGATGCCGTCTATCAGAATGCGCCCCTGTGAGACATCGTAAATCCTTGGTATGAGTTGCAAAAGGGTTGTTTTGCCGCTTCCGGGAGGACCAACGACACCTAAAAGCTTGCCATGGTCGAGGTTAATATCGATTGCAGTTAAAACCGGGGTAGTGTCAGGACCGGCAGCTTCAAGCCCATATGAGAAGGCGACCTTTTCAAAAACAAGGCCGCCGCGGGTCTTTTTGATGGGCCTTGCGTCCGGTATGTCGTCAATTTCAGGTTCTGTTTTTATGATCTTATCGATCCTGTCAAGAGAAGCTTTCCCCCGCTGAATAAGGTTTGTGACCCACCCGATGGCCATCATGGGCCAGGTTAGAAGACCCAGATAAGCGATAAACGCCACAAAATCTCCGGGGGTGATGGTAAAATTGATGGTTTGACGCCCCCCATAAAAAAGAATGATGGCCAGGCTTAAGTTTGAAAGCAAAACCATCAGGGGGAAAAAAGAGCCGGTAATCCAGACCAGCCTCAGATTTTTATCGATATAATCCCTTGATTTGGTTTCAAGTCTTGCAGCAGAATCTTTTTCCCGGCAATATGCCTTTATGACGCGGATACCTGCAAACCGCTCTCTGGTAACTTCGGTTAAATCTGAAAATGCCTTTTGCACCTCCCCATACATGCGGTGCATCTTTTTACTGAAAAACCGTGCGCTCACAATAATCAAAGGCATGGGTATGAGAACAAAAACCGTCAGCCTGATATTGATATAGGCCATAAAACCGATTGCTGCCGTCCCCAGCACAATAGCGTCGGTTAGCGCCACTATACCCCTG
This sequence comes from Desulfobacterales bacterium, assembly GCA_011049715.1. Classification (GTDB taxonomy): domain Bacteria; phylum Desulfobacterota; class Desulfobacteria; order Desulfobacterales; family UBA2156; genus UBA2156. The sequence goes on along the minus strand of DRHF01000342.1, from coordinate 16 downwards.
TCTCTTATACACATCT
>DRHF01000341.1 GCA_011049715.1 Desulfobacterales bacterium | reverse complement strand
TACCGGTGATTGCCTATAATCTGCTTCAATCTATCATGCTTATTTCGTCGGTCAGCCGGATTTTTGCTGAAAAGTGCATCGACGGGATTGTCGCCATTCGCCAAAAGTCTGCTTCCAATGTCGAAAAAAGCCTGGCACTGGCAACCAATCTGGTCCCCCATATCGGTTATGATCGGGCCGCAGCGATTGCAAAAAAGGCCCATGAAACAGGCAAAACCATCAGGGAAGTGGCTCTGGAAGAAAAGATTCTCCCCAAAGATGCCCTGGACAGATTGTTGAGTGGATCGGGTTGATTTTATTCCAACACCGTGGATATTCTCTGCCGCTTGTCACAGTCCTCCCCAATTCGGATTTCTTTCAAAAAGTTAATGAAGTTTTATGGCATTTTCTGTGAAACGATTAAAACTCTTTTTTGCCCTCTCAAGGACACCTCATGGGTTGCTGGACATGGCTACTCCAGCCTTCGGCGCACTGCTTTGGCTGGGGGCTTTTCCACCCCCCCATATCATCTTTCTCGGGTTGATCACCACCTTTGCCGGGTACACATCTGTCTATGCCCTCAACGATGTCATCGATTTCAAAAGCGACAGGGAAAAGGTTGAAAGGGGGGGGCTGAACGGTTCCGACAGCGATCTCGACGCCGTGTTGGTGCGTCATCCGATGGCACAGGGATTGTTGAGCTTTAGGTGGGGACTCCTGTGGAGCGTTGCCTGGGGCCTTTTGGCGGTGATCGGCGCCTATCTCCTAAATCCTGTCTGCCTGATTATCTTTCTGGCCGGTTGCCTTTTGGAAACCATATATTGCCTCATGTGGCGGGTCAGCCCTTTTCGCACGATCGTCAGCGGCGGCGTCAAAACAACCGGGGCGATTGCAGCCGTGTTTGCCGTTGACCCCAACCCATCTCCACTCTTTGTGACGACACTTTTCCTGTGTCTTTTTTTATGGGAGGTCGGGGGCCAGAATGTTCCGAACGACTGGACCGATATCGAGGAAGACAGACGTTTTGGCGCCAAAACCGTTCCGGTGCAATTTGGAATTGAATGGTCCGCTCGTATCATGATGGTATCTCTTACAGCCGCAGTCATCATGAGTGGTTTTTTGTTTTATTTCTCCCAGACCCGGTTCGAATTTTGGTTCGTGTTGGCTGTACTATCCATCGGGTCGATTTTCCTGTTGTTTCCCTGCATACAGCTCCTCAAAAATAAAGCTCCCGAAGCTGCCATGACGCTTTTTAACAAAGCGAGTTATTACCCCCTGGCCCTGCTCGTAATTGTTTTGATCAAAATCATGATTTAACGGCAACGCCAAGAATACCGAGTTTTTTACACTCTACGGAACGTTCCAGTAACAATTTGGCATCTGCCAAGGCGCTTTTCAAATCCCGGCTGAAAAAACGGTCTTTTTCAGGGTGAAGTAGAATCCGTTTGGTAATAAAATTTTGATAAAGGGGTGGATAGAGTTCTTCAAGATAATAGATGCCGTCTTTTTTTAAAACCCTTGCAATTTCAAAAATGGCTGCGCGCCAATTTGGGATGTGGTGCAACACACCAAAACCAAATACAGCGTCCTGTGTTTCACTTTTAAATGGAATACAAGTGATATCAGCCACATAAAGTGATATTGCCTGGGTGGCTGATGAGGATAGTCGCGCGCCTGCCTTTTGCATCATCTCAACATCCAGATCCATTGCATGAAGATGGCGAGGTTGAAAAAGGCTCAAAATCAGCTCCGCCCCGGCGCCGCGACCGCACCCCACCTCCATGACAGTCGATTCGGCGTTGATATCCATCATTTTTTTTAGCAGGTGCAGCTCTGCTTTTTGCTGAAAAACCCGTGAAGGATTGTTGACCACCCAGCGTTCCGCCCAGTTCAGTTTCATAATCACTTTTCTCCCAGATGAACCACGGCGATTCCATTGGTCAGTTTGCGATGGGTGACCCCGTGAAAGCCGATATTTTCCAAAAGGCGGGTCAGCTCTTCCGGCAATGGAAAAACGCGGATCGATTCGGGAAGGTGCCTGTATGCCTCTTTGGAACCCACAACCAGCCCACCTAGAAACGGCATGATGTAAAATGAATAAAGATCATAGAGCCACCGGAAGATCGGCGCCGATGGTTTGGAAAATTCAAGGCACATCATCTTTCCTCCGGTCTTCAACACACGGTACATCTCTTTGAACCCCTTTTCCACGTGCGTTAAATTTCGTATCCCGAATCCCACCATGGCGGCATCAAAAGAGCTGTCCGGAAAGGCGATCATCTCCGCATCCCCCTGAACATAAACCGTTTGCTTTCCGAAAGGAGAACTGAGTACCCGGTCCCGGCCGGCGATCATCATCTCACGATTGATATCATAGAGTACCATCTCCCCGGTTGGTCCGATGGATCTCCCGGCCACCATGGTCAGGTCTCCGGTGCCGCCGCACAGATCGATCACCCGGTCTCCCGGCTTTAGCTTCAACATTTTAACCGCGGTCCGCTTCCAGAGATAGTGGATGCCGAAGCTTAAAATTGTGTTCATCAAATCGTACCGCCGGGCAACGGTGTTAAAATGAGAGATGACTCTCTTGCCCTTCTCATCCTCATGGATCCGCTGATATCCAAAAAAAGTGACAGGCGCCCTATCAGGGGCGCCCGCGACCTGTGCCTTTCTCTCTTGGTCGGGCAGCCATATCGATTTCCGTCTAAACATCGAAAACAATCTCTCCGCGATTATGAATTACGATCAAACAGATCACGTTTATTGACAATCGATCAATCTTTTTTATAAGAGTTGATGATAAATTGTATCTACGAAGGTTGACAGTCTCGTAAAAAGTCAAAAAGCGCACAATTTAGCGTAATGCCCTAATGGCTAAGTATCGATAATAATTCGTAATTTCTGAATCCTTAAATTCTTAAATCCATGTAAAAAGAACTTTTTACATGGGCATCTTTATTGATCCAAAAAAACAAATCAAATGAAACACAAAATTTCACTTATTTCCAGAAAAATTGCAGAATGCGGGAAAAACGTTTTTTTTACAGGCGCCGGTATATCCACTGAAAGCGGAATTCCCGACTACAGAAGCAAGGGCGGTTTATGGGACAAATTCAAGCCAATCTATTTTGATGACTTTATCTCTTCAAAAAAGGCCCGCATCGAATACTGGAAACAAAAGACAGAGCTCTACCAGGATCTGATTCAGGCAAAGCCCAACCCTGCCCACATTGCAATTGCAGAACTCCATAAAATGGGTCTACTTGAAGCGGTTATCACGCAAAATATCGACGGTCTTCATCAGGAATCCGGTCTCCCGGATCAAAAGGTTGTTGAGCTCCATGGAAATACGCGACGGGTGCGGTGCCTGTCCTGTAATAAACTCTTTTCCGAGGATGAGGTCCAACAACGGATTGAATCAGGAGATCTGGCGCCGGAGTGTCAGTGCGGCGGATATCTAAAACCCGATACGATTTCGTTTGGACAGGCCATGCCGGTTGAGGCGGTTGAAAAAGCGGTTGAAATCTCCGGAAACTGCGATCTTTTCATCGTTGTCGGATCAACTCTCATTGTACATCCGGCAGCCCAGATGCCATACTATGCCAAGGAGAACGGCGCCTTCCTGGTTGTTTTAAATCTATCGGAGACGCCATGCGACAAAATGTGCGATGTTTTAATTCAAGGAAAAGCAGGGGAAGTACTTCAAAGGATTCTCAACGAAGTTGTAAAACCCTAATTGAGCGAAAGGCCTTTCGTTTTGATTGATCCCTTATTTTTCACCTTGTTTGCAACCGGTTTGACCGTTGGTTTTGGGCATTGTATCGGCATGTGCGGTCCGATTGCTGCCTCTTTCTCCTTCAATTTAAAAGAAAAAAATAAGACGCTGCCTCACCTTTTCTACAATAGCGGAAGGCTTACAACATACATGCTTTTGGGTGGTGTCATCGGCGCTGCCGGATCGGTCACAAAAACGGTGTCCCAAATGGCCGGTCTCCAAAATATGGTTATGATTGCTGCGGGCATGATGATCGTTGTCATGGGCCTTGGCATGACCGGATACCTCTCAAGGCTGAATATCTTTAAGGATGACTTTTATCCAAAAGGAATAATCTCAAAAGGATTTAGCAAGTTACGTGCCGTTCAATCTCCTTTTATTTACTATCCCACCGGCCTGTTACTCGGTTTTTTGCCGTGCGGATCGATCTACACAGCCCTCCTTATTGCCGCAAGGGCGGGCATGGAGACGAACAGCCCGTGGGAAGGATTCTTCATGGGAGTGGGCCTGATGTTTTTTTTCGGATTGGGGACGGTTCCCGCCCTTTTTCTTGTCGCCAAACTCGCTGATCTCAGTTGGCTCAAATCAAGGGAGATCATCTACAAAATCGGGTCGATTTTTATGGTCCTTACCGGCATCTATTTTGTTATCAGGGGGATTCGTTTTTAGATTTTTCAGTACCGACAAATAAATTGACACCCATCGATAAAACTGCTACAAAGCCTGTCCGATGTCGGCGTCGTCAATCATTGGGCCGTTAGCTCAACTAGGCAGAGCACCTGACTCTTAATCAGTAGGTTCCGAGTTCGATTCTCGGACGGCCCACCAATATAATTAAGGTCTTTCAAGCGGTTACCGCAGATAAGGCCTTTTTTATTTCTCGTTAAATCTCGTTAAATTGACACTTTTTGCAGTCAAAATACAGTCATTTTTTCCAGCCTGTTTTGCTTTTCTCATCTCTATTTCCATCCTGGATAAATCAAATGTTATCAATCCTCTTTGCCATAAGGTGCAAAGCGATTCAACGAGTTCTTTTTTAACCATCATAATAAAGGATATTATCATTCATATCCTCTAAAATTATCTCTTTACACCTTTCTTTGGCATTTTCAAATTTTGGGCATCTATTGATGCTCGCTAACGGGCTCTTCGGCCGCAGCGATTACCTGCTGGCTGAAAAAGCGATGTGTTCGCCCGGCATGGGCGTGAACTTACGGAATGAAAGTCCCCTATACGGTGACCCCGTTGTCTTCCCGCAACAAGACCAAATCTTGATCTAAACCGTGCCGCAGGAGATCCAGACGAGGTGAGAGGGAAACTAAATGCTCAGCAGAAACGTGCGCCAGGCGAAAGGGAAAAATACTTGGCCCATCGAGTAAGTCTTTGATGGCGGCGGAACCGTTTGCGCGGGCGTGCAAGGACGCCTCAACCAACCAGGCGATCAATCTGGAGTTTTGAATTGAATAGCGATTGCCCTGAGCGTATACGCCCTTTTCATCCGTCTCATTCAAAACATTCCAGTCGATGAATGACCTTAAGACACGCCGGGCTGCACGATGGGCGGTTTCGCGCTCTCCGTATTGTTCTTTAACCCTACGCTGAACATGGGCTGCCGCAGCCGTTCCTTGAAGTCGCAGCAGACGACCGGTGTGCGCGGCGACCGCGCTCCAGAACGGATAAACCGCCTGTGCCATGCCCCAGTGAACGGCAATGCGTTCTTTTCGAGGCAGTCCCGTATGTATCTGTAAGCCTTCATCGCGAAGCGCTTCCAAGCCGAGGGGTACGGTGAGCCATGTCTTCATCAGGATGGTGATAATCTTCTCCCGATTACCCCGGATGGCTTGACCACCGATGGAGACCTTATCCTTCAGCAGTTCCTGCAGAGAATCGTTGACTGCTGCTTTATCGTTTCCAGCCAATACCAGGTTGGCTGTCTGTTCAAGCCATTCAAGGCGGATACGTTGGCTGAACCCGATTTGGCTTGCCCGTCCGTTCATACGCCCCCCTTTTCGATTTGAACGAGAGGGACGACGACCTCTTCCAGGGAAATACCGCCGTGTCCGACAAGGCGTTCTGTTTCACGAACAAATGCCGATCGGCCTGGTGCAAGCAAAGGCAGATAGTTTTCCGGCAGGCCGACCGTGGGCCATTCCAGAGCATCCGGAAAGCGATCCTTAATTTGACCACGAAGGATAGAATCGGAATAAATTCGTACACGCTCACCGCGCAGATCTGCAACCGCTCCTTCAGCAGGACGGCCGCATCCGACAGCCTCCACATTTCCGTGGTCCGATGTCAGGTAAATACGGTACCCGTTGTTTAAAAGCAGGTCTATGAGATTTGTCATGAACGGCTGTAAAGCCCATTGTCGAATCTGATTATGCATCCCCATGGCACCGAGCTCCATGCCGTGCATGATCTTATCCACCTTGTCTATAATAAGACCGGCAACCCGTATCTTTGGGTTTGTAATCAGCTCTTCCACGTTGTCAAGGGAGCCGTTGCCTAATCCCTTAGCGTATATGACTTCATGTTGTGTCAGGCCATGATCTGCCCAGAATTGCGTCCATAGGGCGGATTCCTTATTAGTAGTATGGATACTGTTGGGATAGTAAATAGGCGGTCTGCCGGCAAAGGCGGCTTGGCGTGAGACTGAAGTGATTGTCGGTATCCATGCGAAGACCGCGTTTTCGCGGAATCGGTATCTTTGGTGTTGTTTAGTAAGCGCCTTGCGTATGACGATCCACTGATCGAGCGAAAGCCCATCCACCAAAATGAATGTGACCCTGTTTCCCTTGACATTACCGATGTATCGGGCGAGAAAACGAGGGATGTGGTGGAGCATGACCGGTGGTACCGGCGGTAGATTGATCAACCCCGCGTAACGCTTTATCAGCCAACCCGCAAACGTGACGTCAATTTTGGTTTGTAGAAATTGGATCCTCTTACGGGCCGGTTCGGACAATCCCACATCTGGTTCCAAAGCGAGAGCCATAAGCTCAGCCCAGATTTTGGCAAAGTGAAACCAGTCATCATGCCGAGTATCTTTTTTCGGGATTGCGGATGCTATGGTGTCGAGCAGGCCGTCCACACGACGCGTCCGATCCACCTGCTCATCGGTACGGATGCCAATGGCGAGCCAGGTTTTAGACAGAGAATCGGCTCGCTCATGGGAAACGGCTCGAAGCAATCCTTCAAGGAACAGATTGTCAATGTAGACACGGATATCATCGTGGTCGAAAGGTAAGTCGGAGGGTCCCGAAAATTCAAGCCCATAGGTTTCCTTGTTATCGCTGATCTCTAAACCATCTTTTTTTGCCGACCGGTCGAGAAAAATGGGCCAGCGTTCCTGGAGAAAGGCGAAAAACGCTTCTCGGTCCGGGATGATGGAATCGAGCGGCCAGCCTTCAAAGTCGTCATTCTGGTGAAGGACTTGGATGAAACGTTCATCCAGAGTCATCGGGATGCGCTGTCCACGGTAATGGCGGCGAAGTAGCACGCGAATCAGATCAGACGGCTTTCTGATCAATTCAGGCGCGATTTCGAACACATGTCGCAGAACGAACTCTTTTGTAGCGTTGTCACCCAGGATACCGGGTGTATGTCGTTTTTGGGCATCAAAAAGCGCCTCAAGATCTCCGCGGTTCAAGGCGGCTATCACCGGATAGCTCAAGTTCGGGAATATCTCTCCAAGGTTGAAATATAACCGACGACCAGCTTGGAGCAGATCGTACGGCAAGGAAGCAAGATCGCTGGCTCCAGAGCGAAGTGCGACGACCAGATCCGTCTGCTCTACCTTGTCCCAGCGGGAACGGAACTTGGTTTCATAGGCATAGCGGAAGGCAACGTGATCCTCGAATGGGATCAGTTCAAATCCCCGCTCGCGTATCCCTTCAAGAATCCCTTCTTCAAGAAGGAGTCCGTCCGGGTCCGCCACCAAGGTGAGTCTGGCGACCTTTGGGGTGAACTCTCTAAGGATTTGATCGCGCCAAGTCATTTGTTACCTGCAATACCAATTAAATCCCAAGGGGTTATGATTCCTAAGGGTTTCTCGGTCAATTTCCCACTATTCGTTATCAAAATCGCGGGAAGTCTCGGTATGCCTTCCGAGATAGCGTTCTCAAACGCCAGGATTGCCGCATCAGTCGTTTCATTGCGAGCCATGTAGCAGTTATCTATTTGCTGCTCTTCATGCATGTAAACGTCTTGTGCAGATGCTCCTTCGATATCAGCGAGACCAACTTGTCGAGCACAACTCAGCCATCTAACAATGCCCTCGGAAGATAGAATTCGAAACTCCGCATTCACAGACACTACGACCTGTGAATAGTCGTTCTGCTGCATGTGGGCCAATATGTCACTTAGTGGATCTTGATGCTTAAAAATCGATATCTGTCTCTGGAATTTGGGAATTACTTTCGTGGGGGACTTGAACGTTTCAAGAGTTTTTTGAAATTGTTCAAAAACTTCTTGGCGTGGGTCAGCAATTATGGTTTCTGGGTATTGTCTGTCATGCACGATGGCATTTCGCAGGTTTCCCATACTCTTGAGGAAGGGTAATTCACGGCGGATAGAAGGTCTGATCTTACCAGCACGTTCCAGAAGCTCGAAAAATGCAACCTGCTTCGAGGCGCCCGTCGATTCCTGCAAAACCATAGTTAATTCGTTGTAAATTGCAATAAACTTGTCTCCCGGTCTCATACTCCTCCCTCCACGCGGACGATGAGCAAGGGCACCATCTCTGGAAAAGCATGGGCCTTTTGGTCGAGTTGTTCCTGCGAGGCTTTCTCCTCTTGTGTGAGGAGGTTCAACCGATGGTCGCGGACCTGAGGAAGGCCGACTCGTTCGATAACACTACGCCTGGCAGCGAAGGCATATTCCCCTTTTTCTCTTTCTCGGGTCAGACGCGACCGGTGTTCTTGAACAAGCTCATCATAGATGGTTCGTCCTTGCTCTTCTGCAATCCCTGCCAGCCTATCGAAGGCTTCCTTGGATTCTTCCATGTCAAGATGCGTCCGGACATTAGGCCTCACACCCAGAAGCTTGTCCCAGAGATGTCTGGCGGTTGGTGCAAACACCTTCCCTCCATCAGTTATGAACAGAGGCATGATCCGGTGGCGATTCCATTCCATAGTTGTGATGCCGATTCGCCAGAGCGACCATAGGCCCGTAACTTCGTTGGTGATCCCTGAGATTGTGACAACTGAGATCGGCTGCCCTGGAACAAATTGAGGCAATTTCATGGCCAGCCCCCGAACCCTGGAATCATCCAATGTCAAATGGCGGGATGTGGGGGATTGGCCGGCTTCCTTGCCGTTGAAGACGACATTGGCCATTGTCTCGCCGTCCGGCCACGTCAAATTCCAGGTTCGTCGTTTGCGTTCAGCCTTGCCGCCGTGAGCATTCAGGTAGTTCACCGTCATCCGTTCAACCCAGTGTGGTAAAGGGTGGGTCATGAGTCGTTGCGCTTCAGATGGTTCCAAGACATCTATAGTTCCCAGGACAGATGAACTCGCCTTCGCCTCACGGACCTGCTCCTCCAAATGCGCGATGACCTTATCCACAGATGTGTCGACATCATCCGGCTTGACGATGGC
>DRHF01000340.1 GCA_011049715.1 Desulfobacterales bacterium | reverse complement strand
TCCATTTCTTAAGTTTCATTTTATCCACAACCCCTTCTAAATATATCGGCTCATTTTCATCATGATATCATGTTTCTGCATTGATCCCACAATATTTTCCTGGAGGCGGCCATTATCAAATATCAACATATTCGGGACGCCCAAAACATTGAATTTCGACGCTGTCTGGGGGCTGTTATCCACATTCAATTTTCCGACCCTAACCTTGCCCTTTGAATCTGCAGCAAACTCGTCTATCGCCGGCGCCATCGACATACAGGTGGGACACCACGGCGCCCAGAAAAAAAGAAGCACCGGTAAAGGGGATTGCAGTACCGTGGCGTCAAAATTGATGTCTGAAATAACAACCGGCTGGGGCAGGAAAAGCGCTTCGGTTTTAAGGATCGATTTGCATTTTCCACACCTGGCATTTGTGCCGACCTTATCCGAAGGGATTCTGTTTTTAGTACCGCAAGCGGTACACCTCATTTTATAGAAGCTTGATGGAGCCATTTTCTGCTTCATTTCCCAGTGCTTATTGAGAAGTTACTATAGATCAATATAATCACTTTGAATCATAGTGGAACTGAAATGCATTTTCAGTCTGTTTTAAAGTCCCGTGGCGTTTTTTGCTCAAGACATCATCCCATATTTTTTCAATTTTTTATGGAGCGTCTTTCGGGTGATGCCCAGGCGTCTGGCAGCTTCACTTTTATTTCCACCGGCAGATTCCAGGGTCCGTAAAATCGTGGCTTTTTCGACCTGATCCAATGGAACATCCTTTCCAACATCATCAACGCCAGGGAGGGAATCCGGTATCATCCGGGAAGAATCACGAATGACAGAGAGATCTTCAGCATCGAGGTACTCCGACCGGGCCAGTACCACACTTCTTTCGATGGCATTCATCAGTTCCCGGACATTTCCGGGCCAGTCATATCGGACCAGAAAATCCATTGCCTGCGGGGTGAACCCTTTAATCTTTTTTCGGTTCTTTGTTGTGAACTCCTTTAAAAATCGTTGTGCCAGAAGCGGTATGTCTTCTCGCCTCCCGCGCAGGGGAGGTATTTCAAGCCTGACCACATTGAGTCGGTAATAAAGGTCCTCCCGGAAAGTCCTTTTCTTTATCATATCCAAAAGCGATTGGTTTGTTGCCGAGATGACCCGAACATCCACCGGAATTACCTTTTCACCACCCACACGCGTGATCTCTTTTTCCTGTAGGACCCGCAGGAGTTTGACCTGCATGCCGGGGGACATTTCACTGACCTCATCCAAAAAAATGCTTCCCCCGTGTGCCTGTAGAAAACGGCCCTCTTTTCGCCGATCCGCGCCGGTAAACGATCCTTTTTCGTGTCCGAAAAACTCGGATTCTAGTAAAGTCTCGGTGATGGCCGCACAGTTTATCTTGACAAAAGGGCCTTGTTTTCTTTGACTATTAAAATGAATTGCACCGGCAATCAATTCCTTCCCTGTCCCGGATTCACCGCTGATTAAAACCGTTGCTTCAGATGGCGCTACCTGGGCGACGGTTTGGAGCAATCTCGACATGGCAGCGCTGTTGCCGATGATGTTCTGCCGGTCAAAATGCTTTCCAAGATTTTCTTTCAAAAGACGGTTTTCCTCTTTTAGCTGGGTGTGCTCCATGGCCCTTTCAATGGTCAGTTTCAACTTATCAAAATCGAGGGGTTTTGTCAGATAATCGTACGCCCCTTTTTTAAGGGCTTGCACAGCAGTTTCAACCGATGAGAAGGCGGTCATGATGATCACCGGAATCATCGGGTTGAAGACTTTTATCTGATCAAGGGCCTCGATCCCCGAAACTTTTAGCATTCGAATGTCCATCAACACCAAGTCAAAAGGGCTTCTCTTCACCGCCTCGACGGCCATTGAACCGTCATCGGCCTCGGAAATTTCATATCCCCATCCGCCGAGAAGGGTGCGCAGCATGGTTCGATGCGCATCATCGTCATCCACAACCAGTATTGGATTTTTTCCTTTCTTGATGCCCATCTTTTCCTTTACTTCTCCCTGTTGTTTTTATAATTCGTGCCCATCCACGACGTTAAAGTAAATAATAGGTGTGTCCAATTCAGAAATGAGCAATTTTTGTCCTGGGCAAGTTGAGCACATCTAATAAAAATCAGAGGCGAAATCCCGCAAATTTTTGCGGGGGCCGCACAAGGGTTTGTGGTCCCCGCAAAGCGGGACAGGAACGCGTACGTGCTGTACGCCGCAACCCAAAAACCCGCGGAGAACGCCGAACAGGGCAAAAAGGGCCATTTATGGATGGACACTAATTCGGTAACAGGAGCCCTATCGTGGTTCCCTGACCCGGCCGGCTCTCCACCTTTATCTCGCCGCCGTGGTTCTCTAAAATATTATGAACGATGGCCAGTCCCAGACCGGTTCCGGAGTTCTTTGTTGTAAAGTAGGGATCAAAGATGTGCGCGAGATCGTCGGCACGGATGCCGGCGCCGGTATCTGAGACCTGAATTTCTATCTGTTCTCCATCTTCCAAAACCGACAGGGTTACCGAAAGACAACCGCCCTCATTCATCGATTCGATGGCATTTAGATAAAGATTTAACAGCACCTGATTGATTCGGTCCGAATCTATAAATCCGATGTCGACTTGAGGACGGAAATCTGTTTGAATCGTTATCCCCTTCTCTTCCGCCTGGCGGGTGACCAGCTTCAAAGAGTCCTCGATAAACGGTTTCAAAGAAACCGACACCTTTGAAATGGTGACCGGTTTTGCAAAATCGAGCAGCTGGCCCACCACTTTATTTAACCGGTCGACCTCTTGGATCATGATATTTGAAACCTGTTGATCTTCAGGTTTTTCCTGATATCTTTCTTTGAAATAGGTGGCAAATCCCTTAATCGAACTGAGCGGATTCCGAATCTCGTGGGCAATCCCGGCTGCCAACCTTCCGACGGTTGCCAGGCGCTGACTCCTGACAACCTCCTGTTTGAGTAAACGAACTTCGGTCAGATCCTTAAAGAGGGTCACAAGGCCGAGAACGGTTCCTGCTTCATCTTTGAAAAAAGAAGCACTCACCTCCAGGGGGACCACACGCCCATCATGCATCGAGCAGTCGATCTCCTTTCCCACAACTCTTTTGTCCACACCGATCCCCTTTAATTGCGCCCACAGTTGAGGTGGAAGTATCTTTTTCGCATCTTCGCCGATTGCATTTTCGGATGATAGGTTCAGGATATGACCGGCCACTTGGTTGAGAGAGGCAATCCGGCCATCGTTGTCGGTGGCCAGAAGTCCGATCGGCATATTCTCCACCAGGTTACCGGAAAACGCCTTAATTCTTGAGAGGGATGCCTTGGTACTGCGATAACCCTGGGCCAGAAAAAGCAAAATAATCCCGGCAAACCCGACCAAGAGGAGGATTGATGTCATAATCACCGTGTGCCGCGTGTCCGTCCGCCTCGCTTCCTCAACAGAACGCATGTCCAGGCCCACAAAGATTACCAGATCGACAAATTCATCACTTTCCCATTCGTTGAAACGCTGTTGAAACAATCGATTGAGCATCATGTGACCCCGGCGAAATCTCGGGAAACCACCTGTGGGCGAAAATTTTCGAACAACTTCAAAAATCTTCTTGCCATCGGGTCTTGACAAAAGACGCCAGTTCAATTTTTTCGAATGGGAGATGAGGTTCAGGTCCAATCGCTTTCCATGTTTTCCTCCAATCCGGGCCGTGTCATTGTGCGCGAGAATCGTTCCACGATGGTCAGTGACGAGGAGATAGACAATGTCGGGTTGCTGAGCAGTTTCGGTCAACAATTTTTGAAGTTGAAAACCGTCCCAACCTATTCCCATCATTCCGGTTCGGGTTCCTGCCTCAAAGGATCGGATCAACGCCGCTCCTTTTTCCAGTAGGAGGCGTATGCTGCTTTCCTTCTGGCGGTTGATATCCTCCAGGGTCACAAAGGTAAATATCGGGAACAACACAACCACGGCTCCGATAAATACCCACGGAGGCACCGCCGCCAAAAATCGTTTACCTCTTGTTCTCTTTTTCACAAATTGTTCTATCCGGTTTTTATAAATTAAGATAGTTACTCAAGGTTCACACCCCAGATGGGGCTTTCCTTAAAATATCAAGTGCGAAACTTGAGTTACTAATGAGTGCGTTATTATTTAGACATCCGTTGCCATTTACCTATGGATTTATCTGCAAAGCCGGGCAGGGTTTTTAATCGGCAGCCGGATCACTGTTTGAAGGTCTTAGCGGGCGTTTAGCCGGAACCTTCCGAGGCCTTGTTTTCAAGCGTCTTAAGACGAATGACCCGGTTATTATATTTACAGACCGGCCGAGTTCCGGTTTTACACCCGCTTTGACCTGAGTTTGAGCCG
>DRHF01000339.1 GCA_011049715.1 Desulfobacterales bacterium | reverse complement strand
GGTGCGAAACTTGAGTAAGACTGTACAAATAGGATTGGGCCGGAAAAAGTATCGATTTTGATAATGGGAGGATTTTAATATGCAAACCGGGGGGCATAAAAAAAGTAAACGTATGGAGAGGGAGCAGGGTGATATCAACACCACCGCCAATAGAAAAAAATACTGGGAAAGAAACTTATCCGGCCGCGCCCGGGAAATCTTTGAACAGGATAACAAATATTTTCTGCATCAAAGCTTGTCCACGCCCGTGTTAAATGTCCTGTCTAAGGCACAAGGCATCCATATCGAAGACCTTGACGGAAACAGATATATCGACATGCATGGAAACGGTGTCCACAATGCAGGTTTCAATAATCCTGAAGTCATCGAAGCCGTAAAAAAACAGCTAAATGAAGGCCTGGCCTTCTGTTCGAGGCGGTACACCAATATTCCGTCCGTCCGTCTGGCGAAAAAACTGGCTGAAATAACCCCCGGCGACTTGTGCCGATCCCTTTTCTGTCCCGGCGGGTCCGAGGCCATCGAGATGGCGATCATGCTCGCAAGGCTTGTTACTGGGAATTATAAAACCATTTCATTTTGGGATTCATTTCACGGCACCGGGTTTGCCGCGGCCAGCATCAGCGGAGAGGAACTCTTCCATGGGGGACTGGGACCGATGGTGCCGGGTGCGTTTCATGTTGAGTTCCCCAACTATTACCGTAATCCCTGGGCGTTTACCAATCCAGAGGATGTAGACGCCGAATGTCTTCGACAAATGGAGATCATTTTACAGCGGGAGCCTGAGATGGCCGCCGTCATCGGGGAGCCGATTTCAGCCAAACCGGTAATACCCTCCAAAGAATATTGGGAAAAAGTTAAAAAGCTATGCAAACAATACGGCGCCCTGTTGATTTTTGATGAGATCATCGAAGGGTTTGGTCGAACCGGAAAGATGTTTGCATCCGAACACTATCTGGCGCCGGATATTCTCGTGCTCGGAAAATCTCTGGGCGGCGGCGTTCTCCCCTTTGCCGGTATGGTTACCAAAGACAGCTACAACACCTGCACGCATCGATCGATTGGCCATTACACCCATGAGAAAAACCCCCTTTGTGCGGCCGCGGCTTTAGCAGAAATTGCCTATATCGAAAAGAATAAACTGCATGAACATGCAGCCCGAATAGGTGAGTATACGCTTGAACGACTGAATGAAATGAAACAAAGATATCGGTTGATCGGGGAGGTAAAAGGGCTTGGGCTGCATCTTGGGATCGATCTTGTCAAAGATCAAAAGACAAAGGAAAGAGCGGTGAATGAGGCGGAGATCATCATGTACAAATGCATGGAAAAGGGATTGGCTTTTAAGACCATTGAGGGAAATGTTATTACCTTGAGGCCCGCCTTGACCATTGCCAAAAAAGAAATGGATCGGGCCATCGATATTCTGGATGATGCCATCGGAGAAGTTGAGACGGGTAAAATCTACTAAAAAAAGAACCCGGGAGGAAAATTTCTATGAAACCGAAAATACTGATAACCGACAATGAAGTTTATGTTGAAAATATAATTGATGAGCTTAATTCCATAGCAGATGTAATTAAAAGTGAAAATAACAACGAGGAAACCTTGGTCAAAGTATCAGAAGACGTTGACTTTATTATTGTCAGCTGTTTCACAAGGATTACAGATAGGGTTTTTGAGAATGCCAAGAAGCTCAAGGCAGTTTTAAAATTCGGTGTCGGCGTTGATAACATTGATTTGGAAGCAGCTACGGGTAAAGGCGTCCTCGTGGTGAATTGCCCCGAGTATGGCTCGGATACCATTGCCGAACATGCGTTTGCATTGATGATTTGCCTAGCGAAGAAGCTTTTGCAAATCGATAAGATCATGAGAAAAAAGGCCTGGCTCTGGCCATCTCCGGAATTTATGGGTACCGATTTAGTAGGCAAAACCATCGGCCTGATCGGCTTAGGAAATATTGGCCTAGCCATGGCACATAAAGCCGAAGGGTTCGGGATGAAAATCCTGGTATATGATCCTTACGTGAGTGCAGATCTTGCCACAAATTTTCATGCAGAGTTTGTTAGTCTGGATACATTGCTGCGAACATCAGATGTGGTATCCATCCACTGTGTTCTGACTCCTGAAACAGATAAGCTTATATGCGCAAATGAGCTAAAAAAGATGAAGAAAACCGCTTTTATCATCGATGTGTCCAGAGGCGCAATCATTGATGAGAACGCCATACTCACTGCGTTGCAAGAAAAATGGATTGCCGGCGCCGGTCTCGATGTTTTCGCCCACGAACCCCTAATCCCGGGTCATCCGATCTTAGACATGGACAATGTAATCCTCACCCCGCATCTGGCCTGGTATACCAAGGAAGCCTATGAGCGGCTCCAGAGGGAAACTTTACAGCGAATTTTAGAACTGCTGGAAGGCAAGATACCCCGAAATATTAAGAACCCCGAAGTTCTGAGAAAAGAAGGAGCATCTTAATGCCAAGTTTGCTGGATTAGCTTGCAGCATTGCGCAATAGGGAATTAAGGCAGATTTAGCCTATGAACTTTACAATCGACTTCTGGAAAAATATGAAGAGAAAATAAAAGAAAGTGGAATGATGACGCATCGAGAGAGAATGTTGGCCACAATTTGTGGCGAACCAATTGATCGAATTCCTTGGGCGCCTCGAATGGATCTTTGGTATGTTGCAAATCGAGAAAATGGAGAACTCCCTGAACGTTTTACAGGGTTAAATATGGTGGAACTTGCTAAAGAGTTAGATGTGGCCTGTCATGCAGTTCGGGCGGATTTCACTAATTTAAGGAGTCCGGATCACCTTTTGCTAAGAGGTTTTGGACTTGATCTACATAACGATTATCCCTTTACAATTAAGGTAGCGGGTCTTCCAATCGAATTTCATCATGATGGAGAGAACTTTGTAACCACCATAAAAACACCAGCAGGAGAGATTACAACCCATACATATCTAACGGCCGAAATGCTCCGAAATGGAATATCGCTGCCCTTTATTAAATCTTATCCTATTGAGGATAAAAATGATCTGGAAGCCGTTGCTCAAGTATTCGAACACTTAGAAGTTATTCCGACTCCTGATGCCTATGCTGAATTTCAAAAGCGAATTGGAGATCAGGGGGTGGCTGTGGCTGCCGGACTTTATGCCGCATCTCCCATGCATCTAATTCTTCACGATTTGATGAATATAGAACAGTTTTTCAATTTTTACTATGAAGATCTTGAGGCTCTATACAAACTGACAGACCGAATGGAGCCGTTTTTCGAAGCGGTTTTTGATGCTGTAATGCTGTGTGATGCTGAGGTCATCTATTGGGGATCTAACTACGATCAAAATATAACCTGGCCGCCTTTTTTCCGAGATGAAATTGTTCCATGGCTTAAGAAGGTAAGCAAACGCGTGCACGCTGCAGGCAAGCTCCTGCTGACTCACACCGACGGGGAAAATAAGGCCCTTTTACCTCTCTACCCTTCTTGTGAATTTGATATTGCGGAGTCGGTTTGCCCACATCCTATGACCGCCTGCACATTGAAAGAGATTAGAGAAAGTTTGGGTTCAGAAACCACCGTTTGGGGAGGCATCCCCTCGATATCTTTGTTAGATAACAGCATGGTCGAGGACGAGTTTGAAAAATATCTAGATGAAATGTTCAGTGAACTAGGCACAGGTGAACGCCTGATATTAGGGATTTCAGACAATGTCCCCCCTGAAGCAAATCTGTCCAGATTTGAAAAGATAAAGCAAAAGATAGAGAGTTTTGGCCAAGTTGGGTGGGGAAAAACCAAATCAGATAAGTTATGACAAAAAATGAACTGCTACCGAGAGAAAGAGTTCGAGAAGCCCTATCCTTATCGGTAACGTAGACGTGGATTTGCTGTCAAAAGGTACCCCTGAGGAAATCGAAACAGAAGTCCGGAATCTTATCCGGGATATAGCACCGGGCGGCGGATACATATTGTCTAGTGGGAACAGTCTTGCTTCTTCTGTGAAAATAGAAAATGTCATGGCAATGGGCGATGCTTTGAAAAAATATGGCTACTATCCGATAGATATAAAGAAATGAATTTATTAAATTAACTTATAGATTTCTATAAAGAGTTCGTAAAATTTTGAGCACGATGGAGGAGGAGTAACCCTTGATTACTTAGTTTTTTCAAAAAGCGGAGGCATTCGACATGAGGGAGTTAAAAGTCATTCAATACGGGGTTGGTATGATGGGGTCCTTAATGGTAAGGTCTGTTTTAAAAAGGAAGGGACTTCGATTAGTCGGCGCCATCGATCAAGGCAAAAAGGTGGGGGCGGATTTGGGCGAGGCAATAGGTCTTGGGAGAAAATTAGGGATTTCGATTTCGGGAGACCCCCAAAGCCTGTTGAGAAATACCGATGCGGATATCATTCTCCATGCCACCGTATCGTTTTTGGATCAGATATACCCTCAAATCGCCATGGGAATTGAAGCGGGCATGGACTTCATCTCGATTACCGAAGAATTAGGCTATCCTTGGTATCGATATTCCGACCTTGCCAATAAGATCGACCGTCTAGCCAGGGGAAAAGGGGTGACGGTATTGGGAACCGGGATAAATCCCGGATTTACCATGGATACCCTGATTTTACATTGTACCGGTTTGTGCGACGAAGTCAAACGAATCACGGCCAAGCGGATTACCGATAGTTCTCCGTTTGGCCCCAATGTATTGGATCGCCGCGGCATAGGCCTTTCGCTGGATCAATGGAAAAAAAGAGTATCTGAAAATAAGATAACCGGCCATATCGGGTCGGACCAATCGATGAGGATGATCGCCGCAGGTTTGGGATGGAATCTGGATGAGATCGTTGAGATGCCAATAGAACCCATCATCACCGAGGTTGCCATAAAGCTCCCTTATGCAAAAATTGAAAAAGGAACTGTATGCGGATATAACCAGAAACAATATGCCCTCATGCGGGAGGAGAAAGTAATTCTTTTTGAGAATGAAGGAAGAGTATATGGGGAAGATGAAGAGCATCACACGGAAGAATCAGTGCATATCGAGGGAAATCCCGAGATTAAACTTGCCATGCCGGGATTATCGGGCGACATTTCCACCGCATCCATGGCCGTTAATGCCATTCCCCAGGTTATGGTTTCTCGACCCGGGTTAGTCAGCATGAAGGATCTTCCCAATCCGGCGGCCCTAACTGACATAGGGAGATTTTTTCATCATTGAAATTGAAAAGGAAAAGCGATACGGTAAGCACCTGCAATAATGGCCACTGGCACTGTATCATGGGGGGCCTTGTATTCGATGGACAGATATTAGATCGATGATTAGGCCTTCTTTTAAGGGGGTACAAAATGGAAAAGATAGATCCGTCTAAAATAGCTCCGCCTGAGCTCATCAATTATGGGAAATATATTGCCGGGGATATGAGCCAACCCAGATGGGATATCCCTAACAAAATCGTCATAACGTGTGCCATTACGGGCGCATTTATCAGCAAAGAACAAAATATCAAACAGCCTTACACTCCGGAAGAAATCGCCAAAGAGGCCATCGAATGCTGTAAAGCCGGTATTTCCGGCCTTCACATCCATGTTAGAGATGAAAACGGGCGCCCCACTGG
Source organism: Desulfobacterales bacterium (assembly GCA_011049715.1). Taxonomy (GTDB): domain Bacteria; phylum Desulfobacterota; class Desulfobacteria; order Desulfobacterales; family UBA2156; genus UBA2156. Next base: position 11,387 of record DRHF01000339.1, on the reverse strand, counting down.
GGACCCTCAGATCTTTCATAGAGCCATCGACCCCATATTGGAGAAATTCCCCGATATGATTATCGATTGCCCCACTCATTATGGAAAAACCGTTGAGGATGCTTTAAAGTGGGCCAGGGAAGGTCTTATCGAAATTTCCCCTGTACGGCCAAGCCCATCTTACACCGCTGAAGAATTGATTACAACATCTCCCGAAGCCACGATTGCCATGACCAAATTATTACAGGATCTTGGAATAAAGCCTCAAATTGCCATATTCTATGAAGGCATGGTCGATAATGCCTATCGCTATCTGATCAGAACGGGCATATTAGAAAAGCCCTTTTACTGGATCATTATGCCAGGCTTGCCTGGAGGCGATATGTCCAATCCCATGGCCATGTTCGAAAGCCTATTGATTTATGTTAGGCGTATCAAGGAGATTGACCCGGCATCAGTTTGGATTGTAGGGTCAACGGGGAGGGCTTCATGCTACCTTACAACGGCCGCAATACTTTTAGGAGGACATATCCGAGTCGGCATGGAGGACATTCTTTATAGGTATCCCCATAAAGACATTATGGTAACAAGCAATGTCGAAGAGGTCAGAATGGCAATCCAACTGGCCGAATTGTTGGGCCGGGAAGTAGCCTCCCCAGATGAATATAGAAAATTGATTGGACTCAAACCAAAATCGGAAACGAAAGGATAGGTCAGTATAAATGATATCCCCAATCCGGCGGCTTTAATTGACATACGGATCTTTTTTCGATATTGAAACTGAGTGGATAATCAATCGGTCGGATTGTTGGTTCAAGAAATGGCCTCCGCGGCGGGTGAAAAAAATTAATAAGGCCCAAAATAGCTTACCCTGATGCTGGCTCTTTAGCAAAAAACGATATTTGGTGAGGAAAGGAGGTGAATCGACGTAGGGACAAAGAAAGCTCAACTTTCTATCTGACAAACAAAACTAAAGAAAGGAGTCTGTTATGAAACATAAATTGATTTTTTCGGTTTTAGCCATAATCATTTGCGTTGTTTTTGCCACAAACAGTTCTTACGCGGCGGAATCCATCAGCGCCTACTTGGGTTACTCCAGAGAGGTGAATGAGGCCATCGCCAAGAACGTCGAGGAAAACCTTGGGATAGAAATTAAACACATCACCCTCTCCTGGGGAGAGATTTGGGCCAGGGTTCAGACTGAAAAGCCAAATTTCAATGCCGATATGGTCATTTCCTACGGCGCTGCCCAGGCGATCACCGGAAAGAAACAGGGGATTTATGAGTGCTTTATAGCGCCTTCGTGGGGAGACATCGATCCTGTATTCAAAGATCCGGATGGTTGCTGGTATGCCCTGGGGACCTTTTCGTTTATCCTGGTGGGCAATAAAGAGAAACTGGCCGAAAAAGGGTGGGGCATGCCCGTGAGCTGGAAGGACCTGCTGGATCCCAAATGGAAGGGACAGATCGTTGCCCCTTCACCCAGAACGTCGGGAACCGCTTTTATGCTCAACTATTCTTTTCTGCAGCTCTACGGCGAAAAAGAGGGCTGGAAGTTCCTTGCAGATCTTGACAAAAACATGGCCTTCTATACCAAAAGCGGAAATGCCCCCACCGATCTTGTGGGCAGAGGCGAATATTTGCTGGGGATCACTGCCGATGAGAATGTCCTAAACCGGATTCAACAGGGCTATCCTCTCCAGTGGACAATCCCTGTTGAGGGTATCGGTTACGAGGGCAACTATACGGTTATTCTCAAGGGGACCAAGAAGCTTGAGCAGAGCAAGAAGATTATGGACTATTTTGGCACTCAGCAATTCAGTGAATTCCTTGCTTCTTTTGGGTACTTTCCCCCTCGCCCGGGCATTGCCAGCGCCCTTTACGGAGCTGCAAAGCCAAAGTATATCAACATCGACCATGGCTGGGCGGTAAAGAATCGCAGCAAAATCATCAAAACCTGGAAAAGCAAGTTTTTGATGAAGGAAACGGCCAAAGCCAAGAAAGTTGGTGACGCAAAAGAGAAAAAAGCGGCCGAAGCGGCCAAAAAACAATAATGCCGTGTAAAAGGGCATAGAAGGTATGGAAAGATGGCCGAAGCGGTAATAGGTTCAGTGCCTGGTAGAAGTTTGTGGTATAAAGTCCGCGCATTTCTCAATGCCAAACTGGTGCAGATTTTTGCCGGCGGCCTTTTTACCCTTTTGGCCATCTTCCTTATCTACCCGATTACATCTATCCTTATCAAAAGCTTTTGGGGCGATGAAGGATTTACCTTTGATTTTTACGTCGAGTTTTTCAGCTATAATTTCTATTACTGGTCCCTCATCAACACGCTGATCCTGGGCACCAGTGTCATGGTCATTTTATTGATTGTCGGATTTTGTTTCGCCTACATGACAACCCGCGGTCCTCTGTGGCTCAGAAAACCGTTCAAGATCATCGCCCTGCTTCCCCTGGCCGCCCCACCCTATATTTTTGCCATATCCTTAATTACGCTTTTGGGGCGAAACGGATTCATTACCAATCTCTTTGATTTAAATTTTAATGTTTATAGCTGGACCGGCGTTATTCTGGCCCAATGTCTGGCTTTTCTTCCCTTATCATTCATGATGATCGAAAACGTTCTCAACTCTTTAAATCCAAGTCTGGAAGAAACCGCCAGTGATATGGGAGCCTCTGAAGTGCGGATTGTTCGTTCAATCACGATTCCTCTGGCTGCTCCCGGGCTCTTGAAGGCCGCCCTGTTGGTTTTTGTAATGACCATCGCCGAATTCGGAAATCCTGCCATTCTGGCCGGCCGAATACCTTTTTTGGCGCCGGACACCTATTTGATGATTACCGGCGAAGGCGATTTCAATATGGCAAGCGTCCTTTCGGTGGTTCTTATCACCCCGTGTATCCTCATATTCTTTCTCCATAACTACGTGTTAAAAGGTAAAGGATATACCACAATCACCGGTAAAGGAATGGCTGCCGAACCCAAACCGATGGCGCCTGCCATCAAAATCCCCTTTTTGATCATCAGTGTTCCGGTTGCCACGATGGTACTGCTCAGCTTTGGGGTTATTTTGATCGGGTCTTTTGTCAAAATTGTGGGGGTGGACAACACCTTTGTCACTGATCATATTATGAATACGCAGTCAAACATCGCCATCTGGAACAGTATCAAGGTCTCTTTAGGGGCCGGTGTGGTCGGAGCCATTGTCGGAACGCTGCTGGCCTATGTCATTATGCGGGGCAAGTTCCGCGGCCGCCAGATCATGGAAATGACGGCCCTATCCGGTTTTGCCCTCCCCGGCACGGTTATCGGCGTGGGGTACATCATCGCCTTCAACCGCCCGCCCTTTTTGCTCACCGGAACCATCTTGATTATCATTTTAAACTGCGTCTTCCGCTTTCTGGCGGTGGGGGTTGAAGCCGGAATCAGCAAACTGCACCAGATCAGCATCGAAATTGAAGAAGCCTCGGCAGACCTGGGCGCCGATTTTATTACCATATTTTTTAAGGTGGTGCTTCCGATCATGTTTTCGGCGTTTGTGGCCGGATTTATTTATACGTTTATGACCACAATGATGTCACTCAGCTCGGTGATTTTCCTGGTAACACCGGGGTTTGACCTGGCATCGGTATATATTTATCTAACCGCCCAACTGGGAGAACTCGGATTGGCCTCGGCCACAACAGTCAAGATGATCGCCATCGTGGCAATTTGCTTTGGCATCCTTCAATTTGTTGCTAAAAAAACAGGACTCGATGTCAGCACAAAGCAAGGAGCATAATTGAATGGAAACTCAAAAAACACCCATGTTGGAACTAATAGATATCTATAAAAGCTTTGGCGATGTGGAGGTCCTCAAAGGAATCTCGGCTAAAATAGCCAAAGGCGAACTCTTAACCTTTGTGGGGCCCAGTGGGTGCGGGAAAACAACGTTGCTGAGGATCGTGGGCGGATTTGCCACACCGGACTCCGGGCAAGTCATTCTCGATGGCGAAGATATCGGAAAATTACCGCCGAATATGCGGGATACCAAAATGGTCTTTCAAAGCTATGCGCTATTCCCTCACATGACAGTAGCAAAAAACATCGGTTTCGGCCTTAAGCTTCAAAAATGGCCCAAGAAAAAAATCGAAGAACGTGTGGGAGAGCTTCTCTCCCTGGTCCACATGGATGAACTGGGAAACCGAACCATTGATAGAATCAGCGGCGGTCAGCAACAGCGGGTTGCCCTGGCCAGAGCGCTGGCACTTGAGCCCAAAGTGCTTCTCCTCGACGAACCGCTATCCAATTTGGATGCAAACCTTCGGGTGGTTATGCGGGAGGAAATCAGAAATATTCAGGAGCGCATAGGGGTTACTACCATTTTTGTCACCCACGATCAGTATGAAGCCATGAGCATCTCAGACCGGCTTCTGGTTCTTCACAACGGCGTCATTCAACAGATCGGAACACCGGTTGATATTTACGAACAGCCAGCCAATGAGTTTATTGCCGGGTTTGTCGGCTATGTGAACTTTTTGGAGGGAAAAATCACTGCCATCACCGATGGAACACATACGGCAAAGGTTTCTACAGCATACGGAAATTTGGAACTCAACCACAGTCAGTTCGATAAATTCGAAAAAGGAGATGAGGTTCTGCTGGTGATAAGACCGGAAACCATACCGCTTTCCGGATCGGACGGCCCAACGCAGCAGAACACATTTGACGGAATCATCGAAAGTTTCATGTACGCCGGCAATTTCGTAAAATATACGATAAAAGTCGAAGACAAAGAGATGATTGTGGATCAGTACAATCCTAAAGACACTGTCAAATTCAAACGTGGTGATCGGGTAAAAATCACCGTACCGAGATCAACGCACGTACTGCCGAAAAATACTGCCACCCGTCGTCCCTTAAACCACCACGAACATCGACAGAAAAATCCAGCGGGTTAGAAAACGGTCTAAAAAAGATAACCGCTTTGCTGTTGATTCTGTCAATCGAATTTCTCCTTATTCCCTTGGCTTTTAAACGAGTCGTCCAAATTGAATATTTCTAACATCGTCCTGATCTGTTTTCAGCCAGGGATTAAGATGGTCGAGCCGGTGGTCTTTCTGCCCTCAAGATCTCGATGGGCCTGGGCTGCTTCCGCTAAAGGATAGCTTTGCCCGGCCTTGATCCGAACTCCGCCCTTTGTCACAACTTCAAATAAATCCATGGCATGTTCAACCAAATCTTCACGCTCCTCCGTATAAGTCATCAGACTCGGTCGGGTAAGAAACAAAGACCCCTTTACGACAAGGATACCCAGGTCAACCGGCGGGATCGGGCCGGATGATTGGCCGAACGTTACCATCATACCCATGGGTCGCAGACAGTCTAGTGATTTCATAAAAGTTGACTGCCCGACGGAATCATAGACCACATCGACACCCCTCCCCTGCGTGATGTCTCTTACGCGTGAAACAAAATCTTCATTATTGTAAAGGATGGTGTGGTCGCAGCCGTGAGTCCCCGCAAGTTCCGCCTTTTCCGGTGATCCGACAGTCCCGATCACCGTCGCACCGATATATTTGGCCCATTGGCAGACGATCAAACCGACACCACCTGCCGCAGCATGGATCAAGATCGTATCGCCCCTTTTCACCGGATAACACTTACGGAGGAGATACCGTGCAGTCATTCCTCGAAGCATCATGGCGGCAGCTTGCCGGAAGGTGATCTCCTCGGGAAGTTTTACAAGGCGACGGGCCGGTATCAACCGTACGTCCGCATAGGAACCGGGCGGGATCCCAGCATATGCAACACGGTCACCGGCTTTAAATTCAGTCACGTTTTCGCCGATTGCTTCCACCATACCCGCGCCTTCCATCCCCGGTGTCGCCGGCAGGGCGGGCAGTGGATAAAGCCCGGTGCGATGATAAATATCAATAAAATTAACCCCGATTGCTTCTTGCCGAATCAACACTTCACCATGGCCCGGCCGGCCGGGATCGTATGCTTCCCAACGCAAAACTTCGGGCCCACCGATTTCATACATTCGGATTGCTTTTGTCATGTGACCTCCTGTTTACTTTTTTTCTCGAGTTTTACCCTTCGTACAGCACCGCCAATATGGTCGCCTTCCCGGTTTTTGCAGCAATGCAATGCGGTGTTGTGGACAGATAATAGGCGCTGTCTCCGGGCTCAAGTTCGAAGAAATCATCTCCGATTTTCAACGACACAACACCATCCAGAATATATATAAACTCCTCTCCCTCATGCACCGATATTTCCCCTTCCGGATCGACTTCGAGTTTTACAATCAGGGCTTCCATGTGGCGTCCTTTGACTTCGGGGGCTAGACTTTTATAGGTGTATATCTGTTTCTCTCCCTTTTGAGACGTTGATCTTGACACAACCTTTTGTTCGTTTTTCCGTGTTATGGAATAGAGTTTGTCGCCTACCCCGGAAATAATTCGGCTTAGCGCACTGTCAAGGGCTTTTGAAAGTTTGATGATGGTACCGAGTTGAGGCTGTACGCGGTTGGTCTCAATCCCCGATAAAAACCCGATATCAAATCCGGTAAGTTTGGATAGCTCGCCGAGGGAGAGTCCTTTTTCTTCTCTGAGTGTTTTGATCCTGATGCCAATGTCTCCCACATCTTTTGATGTCGAAAATTCAATATCTCCGGTCAGATCTTCAAAAAAGTCAACGTTAATATTTGGTTTTAGATTCTTTTTTTCCATTTTTATCTCCCTGTAAAAATCATATCTATAAACACCGGACTCCGATATGCCTTGCAATGACAATACGCTGAATCTCCGAAGTCCCTTCTCCGATCTCAAGGAGTTTCTGATCCCGGTAAAAACGTTCCACATCGTAATCCTTCATCAACCCGTAACCCCCGTGAAGTTGAACCGCATGGTTGGCGCAACGATGCATCACTTCGGAGCAATAAAGTTTGGCCATGGCCGCCTCTTTGGAAAATGGAAGATCATTATCCCGCAGCCAGCAAGCCTTGTAGAGGAGAAGGCGGGCACATTCTATCTCAACAGCCATATCAGCCAATTTGAAGGCGTTGATCTGAAAATTGGATATGGGTCTCCCGAACTGTTCCCGCTCACGGCTGTATTTGAGGGCCATATCGAAACAGCCCTGGGCGCCGCCAAGACCCATACCGCCGATGGAGAGCCTCCCCCCATCCAGTGTCTGCATCATCTGGTGAAATCCATGGCCCCTTGTGCCCAACAGACTCTCCTGCGGCACCCGGCAATCTTCGAAATAGAGCTCGCTGGTATTGGAACCCCGCCACATCATCTTATCATGCATTTCTTTGGCGTGGTATCCTGGCGTACCTGATTCAACCAGGATGCAGGAAAGCTCATTTCGGCCATCATCCAAGGCGCCGGTGCGACATAAAACAGTCACCCCTGCTGAAATCCGGGTCGATGCATTGGTAATGAAAGTTTTGCTGCCATTGATGACCCATTGATCACCATCCAGCACAGCCCTTGTTGCCGTGTTGGCCGCATCTGAGCCGGCATTGGGTTCGGTCAGACCAAAACCCCAAAGCGCTTCGCCGCTGCAAAGTTTCGGAAGATACTTCCGTTTCTGGTTTTCATTTCCAAAATAATAAATCGGGCCGATGCCTAGAGAATTCTCTGCTGCCACAGTCGCCGCATGGGAACCATCGATTCTGGCAATTTCCTCGGTTGCAATGATATACGACAAATAATCCATACCCTGGCCGCCGTACGCTTCAGAGACAAATATTCCAAAGAGACCGAGTTCACCCATTTTTTGCATGGTTTCATATGAAAACTCCTCTTTTCTGTCGAGTTCGGCGGCAACCGGTTTGATCTCCTTTTCGGCAAAACTCCGCACAGATTCACGTAAAATCTCTTGTTCGGTGGAAAGGGTAAAATCCATGGTCACTCCTTAACGTCGCCTAAAGATAGTCTTCTTAAAATCAACGGTGCGAAACTTGAGTTGGGTTATTTATTTAAATGAACAGTTGTGGTAAACATCTATAGATAAAAAAAAGTATAAAACTTGTCAATTTAAGATTCCCCGGCATTGCCGGTCCGGAATAGATTTTACTCAAGTTTCGCACCCCCAATGGGACACGGTGCCGCATCTGGTGTGGGGTAAATAAAATTTCTTTTTACCCCATGCCTGATGCGACTTTCCTTAAATATCAGGTGCGAAACTTGAGATTTTATTAAAGATACCCAAAAAATGATGGCACTCGATACAGATGCGACATTTTATTTTCGGCTTCCATCCCAAAGGAAGGACAAAACAGAAAGTGATCGTTCAACCGAGGACGAGACAGAAAAAGAATTATCGGATAATGACAAATTCATTGTATGCCGTCAATGCCGTCAAATCATAACGAGTCCAGCCGAACGGATTGAAATGGAGGGGACGCACCGGCATACCTTTGCCAATCCGCATGGAATCGTTTATCAGATCGGATGTTTTAAATCGGTGACAGGCTGTGGATATGCAGGCCCGGCTTCGGATGAATGGAGCTGGTTCAAGGGTTTCAGCTGGCAGGTTGCTGTTTGCGGGACTTGTCTTTTGCATGTAGGTTGGCTTTTTGTCTCAAAGGGTGGTTCGAGGTTTTATGGACTGATCCTGGATCGTATCGTGGAGATAAAATAAAAATAACGCGGTGAATTTTCCTCAAAAAAGTGGACACGGTTAAAAGCAACCTGCTGATTTCATAAACTGTTCATACTGAGCAGGGGTTTGATAACTCATCAATGCGTGCTTTTCTCCAGCGCATCTATTCTCGCTTTCCGTGGCATAATTCACACATATCACTTACAATCTTCAATGAAAGGCATAAAATCATATACGTCATATTTCCCCAGATGTATTATAGGATGACCCCCTTGGCATAAATTTAGAGCTATTTAATTGTCAAGAATGGGTGACTCACGTTTTAATGGGCGCCTTTTTTCTCAAATCTCCAGATGCATCTATGCGGGCTCTTCGCAGCATAACTTTTTAAGAACCGAAATATCTCTAAATGTCAATATTTCACCCTCGTTATTCCACCACCTTGCCGGTTTTAATCGGCGCATCTCAAATTAAAAGATCTGACCTCGGTCCTATTATCACATTTCAATTTTTAGTTTACAAATCGGGATGGTTAATGATAAATAACAACTACGACACAGGAAAAATAAAATGATATTGTTTACAATAGGTTACGAGGGCCTCGACCAAAGGAAATTCCTGGCGCACCTGATCCATCATCGGGTCGATGTGGTTGCCGATATTCGCAAACTCCCGCTTAGCCGGAAAAAGGGTTTCTCGAAAACAGGCTTAAAGGAAACGCTCAATGACAAAAGCATCGATTATTTGAATTTCCAGCAATTGGGTGCTCCGAAAGAGTTACGAGACGAGCTATACCGATCCGGTAACTACGAGCAGTTTTTTCAAAAGTATCATGTAAATATCTCTGATAAGGACGATCATCTCAAATCTATCTATTCCCTGGTCGATAGGGGTAAAAAAGTGGCCTTGCTCTGCTTTGAACAAGATCCCCGGAAATGCCACCGTAAAGTGGTTGCTGAGAAGATTCAAAAGCTCGACGGCAACGGTTTAACCGTTAAGCACATTGTTCCCACCTAGCGGAACAACAGCATCTGCCGGCTTTGCGTTTTCGGCGGCCAGAAAAAGCCCAAAACACAAAAGGTTTGCGGGTAACCGGCCATATTCCCCAGGATAATGTGAGTATCTCGGGTTTCACCGCATATTTCGTCAATTATTTTTGCTTTGATTTTTTTCTACCAGTTGTCGCTGTTAGAGACCTTTCGATACAACTGTCCAAATTCCCAATCCAAAATACTCATTTTGTGCCCCGAACATTTCGGATCATCACAACAGAATTCGATCATGATCTTTATAGGTAAAATGTATAGGTCTTTTTTTTCTCCAAAAAAATCGAGTTGTTTGACCACACTATTCTTTTTTGCGATTGCACCAGCCACTTCCTTCTCATCCCGCTTGCCATATTCGTCTACATAGATTCCCCAACGTGGCCTTGGGGGATTAAGCAATCTCCCACGTTCAAAACAGTCGCAAAATATTTTAGCGTCGAGCCCCATTGTATTTTTTTCAAATATTGATTTTGTTTAATCAAGCTCTACTGAATATTCCTTACCGAAAAACCTCCTGCCAGGTCGCACTTTAGCTTTTTGAACGATAATTGTTTAATATTAGGAAGGAATATTGGCGGAAATGAGCAGAGAGTAATCACCATTTCGCCACCTTTCCAGACACTCTGGTGGGAATGATATCACCTCCTCTTTTATTAAAACTTTATTCATTCTACATCCATATGGATTTCAATGATAAACCAATATTTCATTGGATGTCCCCAAAATCAGTGGTAAAATCTCTTCGAGCGTGTGTACAATTCCTGTAATAAATGGGAGTTCTTTTTTCTTGTAATTCTGTCAAGAATGGACGACCCCGTTGGGTTTCATGTCCTCTTTAAACTATATCGTCAAATCGTTTTGGAACCAACCCCCTTTATGGTTATTGAAGGAAAGACGGTGGAGGCGTATGGGACAAGGTGTTTGCAGCCGGACGGGAGTTGGCGCTATGGCCCGGCCCAGCCCGTACCTGACAACTGCCGCAGATTTCCCGCATGCAGACCTTGGCAAAATCCTCCTCTTTGTCCAATTTCTGCGTCAGGTGATACATCCCGCCAAAGGCGGAGCTCAAATTTCAATCCTCCAGGATAAAAATTTCGTCTTTTGCCGTCTTTTATCTCACCAAGAATTTTGTTTAATTTATCGATGCTATCCTATTATCGCCGACAATATTTTATACGCCGATTTCAACTGGTCGCTATCTGTCCCATCCAAAAGTTTATTAATCATAGTTTTCCGCTGAGCAGGATCCTCTATCTGAGCGTTGATAAAAATGTCACCGCTATCAAATCCCGTAACCGTTCACAGGTTCAGAGTTCACCGTTCAGGGTTTAAGGACAAGGAAAGGGATTAAAGTCCCGAAGTCCTCGTTAAAAACGCTTATTTTTCCAAATAATTGTCAATTTGGTCCCAAATTTTGGATTAGACCTGACGAAGCTTACACTTTTCTCGTAAATACGCATATTAAATGCAGTCCTGGAACGAGAATGGAACCTTGAACCCGTGAACGCATACCAAATCCCTTACCGGACCATTGAATTGAGATGGACACCTGAGGAAGGACAAACTATAGAGGGGAAAGAGCAACTTTTTGATATTGCAAGTTTCTCTATCTATGATAAATATCCTACCATATCTTGCTAACTTGACAGTCCTAAGTTTTGTGCGGTCATGCGGCTATGGGCAATGCATCCACCGTGCGCTTTCTGTTCTTTGACATAATTATTCGATAAATCGCGCTATTACTGAAACTGCGAAAATTATGGTAGTACTCC
>DRHF01000338.1 GCA_011049715.1 Desulfobacterales bacterium | reverse complement strand
GATATCAATCGCCGCTCCTCTGGGATGTCACCAGCATTAACGCCTATCTGACTGCCAGCGTGCTATATCTTTACATCCCTATGATCCCTGACATCGCCATCATTAGAGACCGATTGCGGGGCGTGCGGCGTGGGATCTACCGGGTTCTTGCCCTGGGATGGACCGGAACACCGAAACAACAGCAGGTATTAAATCGATCCATCGCGATCATGGCGGTCATGGTCATTCCGATCGCCATATCGGTTCACACCGTGGTATCTTTTGTTTTTTCTATGACCCTTCAGCCGATGTGGCACAGCACCATTTTTGGCCCCTATTTTGTGGTTGGGGCTATTTTTTCAGGAATTGCCGCTTTGATTATCACCATGGCGCTCCTTCGGAAAATATACCGCTTGGAGAACTACCTTCTTCCCATTCACTTCAATTATATGGGAATGCTCCTTCTGATTATGTCTTTACTCTGGTTTTACTTTACCTTTTCGGAGTATTTGACCGGCTTTTATGGAAATGAGCCGGAGGAGATGAAGGTGTTCTGGGCGAAGTTCAGTGGAGATCACGCCCTCTATTTTTGGACGATGGTACTTTGTAACTTTGTGATACCGGTCATCGTTTTATGCCGGCGAAAGACCCATACCATCCTCCGCGTCATCATTGCATCGGCTACCGTCATTATCGGCATGTGGTTAGAGCGGTTCATTATCATTGTGCCGACTTTGGCTAACCCCCGTTTGGAAGTCTCCTCTGCTGTTTACATCCCTACATGGATCGAATGGGGAGAACTGGCCGGTTCTTTCGCCCTGTTTATTCTGCTCTATGTTCTGTTCACAAAATTCTTCCCCATTATTTCCATCTGGGAGATCGAAGAAGGCGAACAAGTCGGGTTGAAAGAAGTGGAAAAACGCATCCGCAGCTACATGCCGCAAAACATATGAATAAAATATCAAAACGACTGGAGGCGATGAGAATGAAACATATCCAAACCCCTGAAGGAAAAATTGTCTTTGGGTTTCAGCTTACCCTGCTGGTTTCTTTTGTACTCGCAGTCGGGGGGATTATCGTATGGATCACCCATCTCATCCGGTTGTCCCATGAACTCCAGGATGTCCCCTCAGCCTCCATCGGAATATCTATTGTGGCAATACCCGTGTTTCTGGCTCTACTCGGGGTCTTCAATTACGTGTTCTGGGGACTGCTTTTGAATCAGGAGTGAAGTCAAACGATGAAAGGATACATGAGGATAGAAATGATCTTTCCATACAGGATCGTTCTGCTCTTCTGGGCACTGGTTCTATTTGGGTTAAACAGTACACCGAGTTTTGCAGGAGAACTAAAATTTCCGGAAAACCCTGTTATCGGGAGTGAAGTGTTTATCCGCAAAGGCTGTATTAAGTGCCATACCGTATTAGGAGTGGGGGGAACGGTGGGGCCCGATCTGGGGAATATTCGATTTGACCGCAGTTTTATGGATCTGGCCGGGACAATGTGGAACCATTCGCCCGCGATGGAACGTAAATTTCAAGAAAAAAAAGTTCGCCGACCCCGGCTCACCTCAGAGGAGATGAAAAATCTAATCGCATTTTTGTATTACCTGGATTACTTCGACAAACCCGGGGACCCCGATGAAGGCGAAAAACTCTTTCTAGAAAAAGGATGCAGCACCTGTCACTCTATAGGCGGGAAAGGTGGAATGGTGTCTCCCCAACTCCCGTTAGATCGATTCAAACAGTATATTTCTCCTATCTTTTTTACCACAGCACTGTGGAATGCGATGAAAAATATGACCCAAGCCATGCGCACCCACCACCACCCAAACCTGGAACGACCTTTTTTCCGCGAAAATGACGTCATAAACATCCTCTCGTATATCAAAACTGCAGGGGTTATCAAGGAAGAATATACCAGGGTTTATATAACTCCCGGCAATCCCAATTCGGGACAAGCGCTTTTACTTAAGAAAGGCTGTATGCAGTGCCACACCTCCACAGGCCAAAAGGAACATGGGAAAATCGAACTGAGGGCTTCGGATCTTAGGGGGAGTTTGACCCAGATCGCGGGGGCGATCTGGAATCACGGCCAAAAAATGTGGGCGATGGTGACGAAATTAGGCTTCCCAATTCCCGACTTAACGGTAGAGGAGATGTCGGACATTGTTGCCTATCTTTACTTCCTGCAGCATGTAGACGAACCGGGTGATCCCCGGCGAGGGAAACAACTATTCCAGGAACATGAAAAGGGTTGTGGCAAGTGCCATCCTATCCGGGGTGTTGGCGGCGATAAAGAGATTGCCCCTGATCTGGCCACAGAAAAAGATCTCGATACGTCTATCGATATCATACGGGCGATGTGGAACCACGGCACTGAGATGGAAGAAAAAATGGAGGAAAAAGGTGTCACTTGGCCCAAAATGGAAAAGGGGGAGATAATCGATTTAATGGAGTTTATCCGATCCCAAAGAGCGGAGTAATCGCAAAGCATATAACCTTAATCGAGTCAAAACTCGATTAGATGTTATTCGTTATCAGTTATCAGTTATTGGTTTTGGCAAAATTTTAATCAAAATTGTATCTCATCTATACAAGGAATATAGTTTCGCGAAAGGGGTTAAAGCAAATAACCATTAACATTTAACTAATAACCCCCCGGTTGAGCCTTTTTCCGCTCAATTGAGGGGTAAATTAACGGGAGATGGAAATATTGGGACAATGGAGTCCTGATCCACCACTCCCATATAGAATAAGAAGAAGGGGGTTTATTATGAAAACTTTTGTAATGTTTATGATTTTCACATTTTTAGGATTTATGATCCCGGATGCTTCAGTCCACGCAGCGGAAAACGAACTTAAAGCGATAAAGGTCGATAAGGGCCTGGTTATTGATGGAAAACCGGATAAAGCCTGGAACAAAGTGAGACCGATCAAGATGAAACTGACCGAGGGGAAAGACGGATTCAATGTAACGGCGTCAGCAAAAGCCCTGTATACCGATACCGATCTCTATTTGCTTATCCGGTGGAAAGATGCTACAGAGAGCACCAACAGGGTCTACGAGTTTGATGGCAGCCAATGGGTAAAGCGCAAAGGCAACGAGGATCGGCTGGGAATATTGTGGGACATCAACGGTAATATCAAAGAATTCAAAGCGAAGGGGTGCGCGATTCTTTGCCATGAAGAAGGAAAATACATGAAAACCAATGCCCCGGAGGAAAGGGGGGATGTCTGGCACTGGAAGGCCCAGAGATCCAATCCGGTCGGCTATGCCGATGACCAGCTGCTGACCGATATTAAAAAGACAAAAGGTAATGAAGAAACCGGAAGGGTTAGTGATAAAAAGACAGGGGGGAGCTATTCAAAAAACTGGGATAAAGAAGCCAAGCTGCCGAAATTCAGCTTCAAGGATAACACGAAGTCCGGGCCGATTCTGATCAAGGCAGAAACCGCAACTTTCCCTAAGGATGCCACTTTCTCGAAAGGGACTATTCTGCCCCGGGAAGTCCTGGCAAAACCGGTCGGCAGCCGAGGTGATATCGAAGCAAAGGGAATTTGGAAAAAAGGAACCTGGACCCTGGAAATGAAGCGGGCCCTCGATACAGGTCATGATGACGACGTGCAGTTTGACCTTTCAAAAGCGTATTATTTCGGGATGTCAATATTTGATAACGGGGATGGCAAAGAACATGCAATAGCCAAAGAGACAGCGTATAAGTTGATATTTAAGTAACCGACACAGCAAAACACTTATAATTAAATAACAAGGGCTCGTTTTGTAAACGAGCCCTTGTTATTCGCCTTTCCGTATATAGGTATTTCTCTTTTTTCCTATTTTTAGATTAAGGTATCCTAAGTAATCAACAGTATCTTCCTTTTTCTTCTTTTTCTTTTTATCGTTAGTATCATCATCATCGTCGTCACCCCGGGCAAGGCCCCAGGGTATCTCCATGTTCCGGATGGCCATCAAGTGCATCTATAGAAATAGTGATCGTGCGCGCATTATCCGGATTTCCAGGTGGGATATGGCAAATTTTTTGTCTAATTTTCTAACAATTTTTGTAACACATGGCGTTTTCTTTAATTTTTTTCATCGATTATAGCACCAGGAGGTGATAGGTCAAGAAAAATGAAGCTAAAGGGATGGATCGCAAAGCTTTTGACCGGGTCTGAATCCGACAGCTTCAGCACGATAGTTTAAGAGGTTTTTGAATTGTTCAAACGTTTTTGTTCCGGCCTGCTGATCCTTGAAACGCTCTTGGGGAGTGCGGTGGACATTCAAAAATGAAGAGCAACTGGTGGTATTCCCTAGAGGTTGTGATAGGAGAAGAGATGGAAATGTTTGGTGTTATCTTTTTGCTTTTCTCTATTATTTTCTATGTGATCGACATGGCATCTAAATCTACTGAAGAGAAGAAAACTGCAGAGGTTAAACCATCCCGATTTTCGACCCGCAGCATAGCCATTTCCCTTTCCACTGTTTTCATATTGTTGTCAATTTCAGGTGTTATTGTATATTTTTTTGCACAAAAACAAGCTTCAGCCGCTGCACCACTGCCACAGCTATATAAAAGCGCAAAAAGAGAATCAGTAAATTCTCCAAAAAAGATCGGAAACCTCACTGTAAAATTAAACACTTTCGCATCGAGATCATTGCCCTATGAATTTTGGTTTGAAGATATAAAAGATCCTATTTCTATTTCTGAAAAGGACGGAGAAGCCCTTGTTCGTTTTGTCGAAACGTCTCTTTCCAAGAAAAAAAGTCCTCGTATTGTGATCCCTCCCCTATTGCAAAAGGATACCTCCCCCCGGATTGTCTTTCTTTCTTTTAGCGAGGGTACAACTCCTGCCCGGGTTGTGATCGGTTCTGCCAAAGGCATAACAAAAGCCATCGAAAATGCCGTAGCCAAGGTCAATGCCCTCTCTGAAACAGACTTTCGGCCAAAATGGGTAAAACTCGACATTGTGTGGGATGTACATGTCATCGAGAGCACTGATCTTAAAAAGCCCTTAACTTTTGAACGAAGTCTCCGGGGGATCGCTTTTGATCGACATTCGGGCATTGCCTTTCTACCGGAGGAACTGGTGAGCTACACCCTGGTAAATAGTAAGCAGAAGATAAAATTGAACAATATTGCCGGATATCTGGAGGAACGCTCAATTGATACTTCGTCGATTCAACTGCTCAGAAATTCGAGCGATATAACCCTGTATCGTTTTTCAACGACCGGTTTTTTCTCCGATGGCAAAGAGATCGTCCCTCTTTATCGGGGACACCGTATGTTCAACAAAATTTCGAAAAAAGAGCTGCTGTCGGCGGCAACGCAAGGGGGCCGCTATCTTAGCCGATCAATAGGTCCGGATGGGCAATTCGTCTATACCTCTCTCCCCAAAACCGGCAAAATGTCAAAAAAATATAATCTGTTGCGCCATGCAGGGACAGTATATGCCATGCTGGAACTCTACCAGGTCACTGGCGAGAAAAAACTCCTTTCAGGGGCACGCCGGGCGATCGATTACCTTTTGCGATCCGCTAAACCATGCCCAAAAGATCCGGAAAATACCGCCTGTATCGTGGAAAGCGGATATGTCAAATTGGGAGGAAACGCTCTGGCAATTATTGCATTGGCCAAGTATGTTGAAATTACCCGGGACCGACAGCACCTCCCCATAATGCAACGCCTTGGGAGATGGATACAAAGCATACAAAAAGATAGCGGGCAATTCTCTGTTCACAAACAGACCTATCCCAATGACCGTCTTATTGATTTTACATCGGCCTATTATCCGGGTGAAGCCATGTTGGCGATGCTCCGGCTATACGAGGCTACATCCCATGAAGGCTGGCTTGATACAGCCGAGAAAAGCGCCCGGTATTTGATAAATATTCGCGACCGGGACAAATCGCTTTCCGAACTGCAACACGACCACTGGCTTCTGTATGCGTTAAATGAACTTTATCGCTCCAGACCAAAACCCTTATACCTCAACCATGCTTTGCGCATCGCCGGAGCCATCATGGCCCGGCAAAACCTGACCCCGGAATATAGAGACTGGTTTGGCAGTTATAGGCGGCCCCCCCGTTCCACTCCCACAGCAACCCGCAGCGAAGGGCTGTATGCCGCATACAAGCTGGCGCGGGATTTCGGTGATCCAAAAGAAGCAAAGGCAATTTTAGAAGCCATTCGACACGGAGTCGCCTTCCAGCTTCAGACTCAGTTTCGGCCCGAATCGGTTTTGTATTTAAAAGACCCGCAGCGGTCGCTGGGCGGTTTTCATCGCAGTCTGACAAACTTTGGAATTCGTATCGACTATGTGCAACATAATATATCGAGTCTGTTGGGTTTGTATCATATTCTCGATGAAGGATGATTTGTGTTTCAGAGCAGTGCGTTAACTCGAAAGGAGGTTTTGTGATATGAACGCTGAAAACAAACTGAAAGAATTGGGATTGGAACTTCCCCCTGCTGCTAAACCGGTAGCAAATTATGTTTCTGCCGTTCGCACCGGCAATCTGGTTTACCTTTCCGGTCACGGCCCCCTTCGAAACGATGGGACGATGATCACCGGCAAAGTCGGGACGGATTTGACCCTTGAGGAGGGCTACGAGGCGGCCCGCCGGGTAGCGCTCGGTTTGCTCGGATCATTGAAAGCGGAAATCGGGAATCTCGATAAGGTTCGGCGGGTGGTCAAACTGCTGGGAATGGTCAATTGCACGCCCGACTTTATCGACCAGCCAAAAGTCATCAACGGCGCTTCGGATCTGCTCGTTAAAGTCTTCGGTGATAAGGGAAAACACGCCCGGTCGGCAGTCGGGATGAATTCCCTGCCGATGAACATTTCGGTGGAGATCGAGATGATCGTGGAAGTAGAGGATTGATGCTACAAAAACTTTTGACAAATCCCATATCATGCTGTACTATTAAACCATAAAATACAGACGGTTTAGCCGTATTAGATGGAGGATTAAAATGGCACTTGTCAAAAAAACCATTGAATTGGATCAGGATCAGATCAATCGTATCAAGACGGCCATGAAGGCAAAATCGGAAAAGGAGGCCATAAACGCCGTTCTTAAGCAATTCGACACAGATTTTCAGCTTGCAGAGACGATCTTGAAAGATGCCGGAAGTTTTGATTTCGAGGAGGTCTAAAGCGTGCAGGAAAAAGTCGTCTTTGACACGAGCGTCTACATAGGGGTTTTCAATCACGGCCTTTTTCAAGATGAGATCAACGGATTCAACAAAGTGATGTATCTAGTCCATCCAATTCTCCATGAATTATGGATTGGAGCCAAAGGGAAAAAGGAAATCGACCATCTGATTAACTTTGGCGCAAGGTTTATCAAGCTGGGTAGGTTCGTGGTTCCCTCAGCGTCGACACAGGTTTTGATCGGACAGGTATGTCACAAGCTTCGTTCATCAGGGAAGCTGGACCCGGTATATCCTCATATTTACAACGATGTCTCCATTGCCTTATTGGCCCGGCAAATCGGGGCAACGGTGGTAACAGGAAACATTTCCGATTTTGAAAAAATCAATCAAGTGATTGAATTCAGATTTAGAATGGTGATGAAATCATTAGAATCAATCTTCCTTCAACAAGGAGTGCTTTCTCAAGTGTAATAGGTTTTGGTGATTGTGGATATTGAAGTTCATCAGGAAGCATTAACGAACCCCTAATCCTGTTGCTATTGCTGTGTTTAGCTTTCTTCGATCATAAGTTACTGCCTTTATTTCACCATTTGTCAAATTGAATCGGTGAAAGAGAAAATCATAAACGTCCGAGGCATTGAGTGCCTGATGAGCAGCCACGACACATTTCCAACGGATTTAAACAGATAGTATCATGGTATAAAAGCAAATATTTTCAAAAATCCAGTGCTATGGCCATTACAAGATATCTCGGGCTGCGGGTTTGGCATGTCCTGGGTATGAAACAGGGGAGGAGATAGAAGAATGCCAAAAAGTAAGTCAAGTGTAGGTCAAATGTTGTTGAAATCATTGACATCAGAACAAATCAGCAATCTCCTAACGGTCGTATCCGCTTCAATGGATCTGAATACGTACATGGAAAAATTCGAAAAAATAGACCCAGACATGGCGACAACTGTGAAAAAGATTCTGGCCGCAGAAAAAGATCCAGCAAGGATAGGCAGAACCAAGCGATTGGCCTCCGTTCAACGAAACATGGAGTTCTGGCATTCACTATGGCGCAACTGGGATGATATCATAAGTGAAGTTGGTGATGAGGATGGCAAATATGCCGTCCAGGACCATCACTGGGAGCCGCCGTATTTTGATGGCTGGAGCCTCGCTCAAGACCTGGAACCCATTGTGGAAGATATGCTTTCGCTGATCAAGGATGTCTTTGGTGAAGTCGACGATCCGGATTTGTTTTCAAAAGCTTTGGAGGAAATTGATGACCAAATAGGCTCATATCCTGAATGGATGGGTGTCGAGCATGGTGAACCGTGTGGCTTGGAAGAGAAAGTTACACGATGTGTTTTGAAGTGGCTATGGTTATCGTTACAGCATGAAAAATATCCCGGTCAAACCTTGGCTGAAAAAGCTGCTGATCTTGAAGGCAGATTTGAAATGGTAGCATTGGATGGCAATGCATTTATTGACTTTTTTGTCAAGCTCCCAGCCGGCATCTGCCGGGAAATTTATGAATTTCTTAAAGGAAGTGATCATGGTGTGGATTTGGACAACACCTATTCTCCCTGGCACCAAATCAATCACGATTACGAAGAACGGTTTGATACCGGTAAATACCTTGAAACCTGCCGCAAACACCTAACCAAAAACTGGCGATACGGCCGGCCGCTCGTCGATGATGCTTTGAAGCAAAACGATTTTCAAAAGGCTGAATCTTTGCTTATCAAAACCTTCTCAAGTTATTTAGATGTGCACAGCAAAAAGAAGTGGCGCCCGGAAACTTCCTTGCTCCTAAAAGAGACAAGATCTTACTCTAACGAAGGGGATGAAGAAATTGCCTCATTACTGACAATATGGGCGGATGTTGCGAAGCGGTTGAACCTATTGGAGCGCAGCGCAGCCGCCGAATTGCAGGCCGTGGTATTTCGTACACCGGAAAATTGGAATATGGTGCTGAAAGCGTTCCGGCGTCTATCCAGCCTGGATACTCAAAAGAAACTTAATCCGCTTTTTGCTCAGTGGAAGGATGAAATGGCGGCTGTGAGCTACCCCTATTTTATGGATCAGCGCAAAATTTCCGACACATGGATTCACTGGCTGATTGACGCCATTTTGGATGTTAAGCAAAATAAAGAATTGTTTTTAGACAAGCTCAATGAGTGGCTGTCTGGCCTTAAAGACAATACCAAGGCGTTTAGAAAACAGTGGCATTGGGTGGCCCGATTAACCAAGGATCTGCCCGATGGTAAAATACTAAAAGAAAAATATCCTTCTTTGTGGAAGACGGTTCTTCCTGAAAACAGTTCCGGGGAAGCTCTAACCGCCTCCCGGCGCAAGGGTTTACGGGAATTGAAAGCCGGGCAATGTCTTGAAACCGTCCTGGAAGTCTGGCAAAAGCAACTGCGGCGTATTGTTCCTGATCCGGCCCATGCATATAAATCGGATTATGAGGAACATTCTCGGTGGGCTCAGGCTTTATTTGAACTCAACAGAGATGAATACAGGATTTTGATAACCAACTGGCTTAAGAAACACAATCGAAGGCGTAACTTGTGGCGGGATATGCAAGCAAGGCATCTGCCGGTTGATAGAAGGCCACTGTCATAAAATCGGAGTCTCGACCAAAATGTTTAGAACCGTGTTAATGGCAAGAAGTCTTACCTGGGGCCGGGCCAAGGTAATTATTTGATATTAGAAAAAAAGATCAACCCGGGAACCGAACGAAAATGCTCATCCAGAGTAAAGAGAAAAACCTTCTGACGCAGGAGGAGCAAGGCGTTTGAGAAAGTCAATGGCAGCTTTCGAGGCAACATCATCTGTGTCCGGCAGTTCGGTCACGATTGTCGGTGCAGTGGTGAATGCCTTTTTAATTCTGATCAAGTTCGCAGCGGGTGTATTTGGTCAAAGCCAGGCCCTGATAATGGATGCGGTCCACTCTGTTTCCGACCTCTTTACAGATGTGGTGGTTCTGTTCGGGCTCAAAATGGGCAAAAAACCGCCTGATACAGACCACCCTTTTGGCCATGGGCGTATTGAGACATTGTCGTCCGCTGCAATTGGGCTTGCGCTGATTGCTACAGCCCTCTATTTAGGAATAGGAGCCGCACTGAATATTTATCGGGGTGTTGAATACCACCCCACGGAAATGGCTTTGATCGGGGCCGGACTATCGATTGCTCTAAAAGAAGCGCTTTATCATTATACCGTACACACCGGCCGCCGCATCAAAAGCCAACTGATCGTCGCCAACGCATGGCATCACCGGTCAGACGCCCTCTCCTCTGTGGCGGTTTTTCTCGGTGTGGGGGGGGCGTATCTGAAACCGTCCTGGCATGTTCTCGATTCCTTTGCCGCTTTGTTGGTCTCATTTTTCATCGTAAAAGTCGGATTGGAGATCGCCAGAAACACCTTGTGGGAATTCATTGATACCGCTCCTAAAGAAGAAATTTTAAACAGAATAAAAAAGTGCGCATTAACAGTAGACGGTGTGGTCGATACGCACGATCTCAAAGTCCGGACTTCCGGCGGCCTTTATAAAATGGAAATCCATATTGTGGTCAATGGTCAACTGACCGTAATCGAGGGACACCGTATTGCCAAGATTGTGGAGCGTCGTCTGGCAGATGATATAGAGGATATCGACAGTGTTATCGTACATGTGGACCCGGCGATCGAGAAAAATGAGGGTACTATAGGTGTTAAATGATGGTTAAAGAATGCCGATGACACAGTAATCCGCCGGAGGCGGGTCAAATTGTAGCCGCCTGTTTGTTACATGCACTCGACACACGCCGACGGAAACCGACTAAGGAATACTCTTTCAGCCTGGGCAAGGTCGCCCAGGCTGAAATGTCCCTAAATGTCTGCGTTTGTCCGCGGCTATAAATTATTTCTTCAACCAAATTGGAGAAGAACCTATTTATTTAACAATTTTCCATTTCACACCCACTCGCCTCCCGAAATTTACACGATTTTAAAGAAAACCGAGGTATAAAACGAAAGGACGCGGGTTCGACTCCCGCCTCCTCCACCATTAAATTATAATAATATCAAATAGTTATATTTTTAAATCCAGTCAGTAACTTTGAGAATCTAAAAGTTTCTCAGATCGTAAGATCAAGGGTTTACGAAATATCGTGAACCCTTTTTTATTACCTTATTTTTGTCGTCCTCACCGCTATCCCCACCATGAATTGATGTGCCATGACCAAGTTTCAATCTTTCATTTTTCAAATTTAAGATACAACTTGATCTGAGAACACGCTGAGTTGAGATACGCAATGGATATGTCAGGTTTTCTGTAGAATGAAAAAACCGAGATATGTATGGATATATCAACTTTTTAACTAAAGCAAAACAAGGGCTATTTGGGGAGTCATACCGCTAAGAGCAATTCATACAGGAGAGATATTTGCTCCCTGTCTTTATAGGTTTCCTTTTGGCAAAACTCTGAAGCCGTAAGTGTGGGATGAATCTTCAATGTCTTGGAGACGGCTTATCATATACTGCGCACATTTTCCGATGTAAAAGATATCTTTAGGTATTTTTTTTGAAAAAAACCAAAATGTTCCTAATTTGGAAATTGATGCATTCGCCGCGATGTGACATTTTTTCTTGACTTTGGCTGAGTTGGATGCTAATATTTATATGAAAATGTAGAAAAAGCCAAATCCATCGTGAGGTGGGGACGGAAAGCCACGGGTCTTCAAGCAAGATAGCCGGGTTGCCTATCGTACCAAAAGAGTCAGGTTACCTTGGGTATAAGGTAGCTTGGCTTTTTTTTTGAACAAAGGAAAATTTTCCAATGGCAAAAAAACCAACCTATGAAGAATTAGAACAAAGAATAAAGGAGCTTGAGAAGGAATCTGACGAGCGCAAGCGGGCGGAGGAGGCATTACGAAAAAGCGAAGAAAAATATCGTGACCTTTTTGAGAACGGATCTGATCTTTTGTGCTTTCACGATTTAGAAGGAAATCTGATTGATACCAATTTGGCTTTTAAGAAGGAGTATGGTTGGGTTGACGAAGAGCTTG